>JANOPP010000394.1:0-11487 GCA_031421915.1 Myxococcales bacterium
TCGCGCGTGATGTCGTACGTGCCGCGGCCACGCGTCGCGACCGTCAGATCACCTCGATGAATCATGATGTTGCGTCGCAGGCGCGCGGCGACCTGTCAAGAGGAGTACCCTGCGGCATCGGCGCATGCGGTACGTCGACGAGCTCTCGGAGGCGTTTCGCAACCAGCTGGCGCTGGCGTACAAGGCGAAGGATCTGCTCGCCTACGGGCTGCGGCAGCGCCTCAAGCAGGGCTACACGGCGCAGGACTTCCGCGCCGATCTGCTCGCGGCGCTCGTGGTCGGGTGCGTCGCCCTCCCGCTGTCGATGGCGCTCGCGATCGCGGCGGGTGTCCCCCCGCAGCACGGCCTGTACACCGCGATCATCGCGGGCGTGATCTGCGCGCTTCTCGGCGGCACGCAGTTCCAGGTCACGGGGCCGACGGCGGCGTTCGTCGTGATCCTCGTCCCGATCGTCAGCAAGTACGGGCTCAGCGGGCTACTCGTCGCCGGGATGATGGCCGGCGTGATGCTCGTGGCGATGGGCCTCGCGCGGCTGGGGAGGTTGATGCAGTTCGTGCCGCATCCGGTGACCACGGGGTTCACCGCCGGGATCGCGCTCGTGATCGGGCTGCTCCAGCTCAAGGACGTGCTCGGCCTGCAGCTCCCGCGCACCGATGGCGTCGTCGAGTACGTCGGCGCGCTGTGGGACGCGCGCAGCCTCTCGAACCTGTGGGACCTCGGCATTGCGGCAATCACCGTCGTGCTCCTGCTGGTACTTCCGAAGGTCTTCAAGAAGTTTCCGGCGCCGCTGATCGTGCTGGTCCTCGTGTCGCTGCTGGTCGTGCTCCTCGAGCACATGCTGCCCGGGTTCCACGCGACGACGCTCGGCAGCAAGTTCAGCGTCGACATCGGCGGCGAGATCGTCGCAGGCATTCCGCCGCTGCCGCCACTGCCGGTCGTGCCGTGGCACATGGAGAACGCTGGCCAGCACCTCAGCTACCAGATGATCCGCGATCTGCTGCCGGCGGCCTTCGCGATCGCGATGCTCGGTGCGATCGAGTCGCTGATGGCGGCGACCGTCGCCGACGGCATGAGTGGCACCGAGCACGATCCGAACTCGGAGCTGATCGCCCTCGGCATCGCGAACATCGTGTGCCCGTTTTTCGGCGGGATCGCGGCAACCGGTGCACTCGCTCGCACGGCGACCAACATCCGCGCGGGTGCGCGCTCTCCGTTCGCCGCGGCGCTGTCTGCCGTGTTCGTGCTCGCGTGCACCATCGCGCTTGCACCGCTCGTCGCTTATCTGCCCATGGCGGCGCTCGCAGGGTTGCTGATCATCGTCGCGCGCAACATGTCGGAGGCGCGCCACTTCATGCGCCTGTTGCGGATCGCGCCGCGCAGCGACGTCGCCGTGATGCTGACGTGCTTCGTGCTCACCGTCGCGTTCGATATGGTGATCGCGGTGACATTCGGCGTGATGCTCGCGGCCCTGCTGTTCATGCGCCGGATGGCAGTGCTGACGCGCACGAGCCTGACCACCGTCGATATAGCGCGCTTCGAAGCGCCACCTGGGATCCGCGTCTACGAGATCGCCGGCCCATTGTTCTTCGGCGCGGCCAAGACCGCGATGGAGGCGCTGCACGTCGCTGGCGGCAAGGACCACACGTTGATCTTGTCGATGCAGCATGTGCCGACGATGGACGCGACGGGTCTGGTCGCCCTCGAGTCGGCGCTCGATCGCCTGTTCCGCTCGAAGGTGAAGGTCATCTTCGCAGGGCTGACGAGCGAGGTCGCCGAGATGCTCGACCGCGCGGGGATGAAGCGCGATCCGGGCAGGCTCGCGTACGCGCCCGATGTCGAGACCGCGATCAGCATGGCGATCGTCCACGCCGCGCGGCTCGGTCAGAAGCTCGACAAGCCGCCGGCGGCTACTGCTTCGGCGTGAGCTCGCCGCCGCTGCCGCCGATCAGGTAGACCGCGACACCGGCGATCGCGAGCGCGACGAGGATCACCACGACCGGAATCCACACCGGCAGCTTCTCGCGCGGATAGTCCTCGGCGTTGGGAAGCGAAACGACGTTCGCGCTCTGAGGCAGTGCTCCAGCGGACACGAGCGGAATCTCGCCTTGCCCGAGCGGCGGTAGCGGGACGCGCTCGAGGGCCGCGAGTGCCCATGCTGCGGACGGCGTGCGGTCGTCGGGAGCCTTCGTCAGCATCTTCGCGATCAATGCCTCGAGCTCGGGCGGCAGCGAACGCGCGTACTGCGAGAGGCGCGGCGCCGGCTCGTAGATGTGCATGGCCATGATCTCGCCCTGGCCTTCCGCGACAAACGGCGGGCGGCCCGTGAGCAGCTCGAACAGGATGCATCCGGTCGCGTAGAGATCCGCGCGTGCATCGATCTCCATTCCGCCGCGGCACTGTTCGGGCGCCATGTACGACGGCGTGCCGAGGATCGTGTCGCCCTTGGTCTGCTTCTTCGGCTTGACCCCGTGCGGGTCGCCGATCAGCTTCGCGATCCCGAAATCGAGGACCTTGACCCGGATGCCTCCAGGCGCGCCCGTGTCGCGCACGAGGAAGATGTTGTCGGGCTTGAGGTCGCGGTGGACGACACCGACGACATGCGCGGCGTTGAGGGCGTTGAGTAGCTGCGAGATGATCTCGGACGCGACCGACGGATCGAGCGTGCCATGGCGTGCGAGGAAGCTGGTCAGGTCCTCACCGCGGAGGAGCTCCATCGCGATGAACGCCTGGTCGTTCGGCAGCCGGCCATAGTCGAAGACATCGGTGATCCCGACGTGGCGGATCGCCGTCGCGGCCTTCGCCTCTGTGAAGAACCGATCGAGCACGACCGGATCCTTCGTGAACTGCGGCAAGAGGACCTTCACGGCCGCAGGACTCCCCAGCACGACGTGTTCGGCGCGATAGACGACGCCCATGCCGCCTTCGCCGATCTGGTCGCGAATCTTGTACTTGCCGACGACGCGGCCGATCACGGGTCCAACATCGTATCACCGAGCAGGCGGGCTCGCTTCGAGGATGGCGGCCCCTGACTGGTCGGAGCACACCAGGATCGCGAACCGCTCGACGTGATCGAGGTCGTTCGTCGACAGTGTCGCGTAGTCGAACCAGCCCCGGAGGTCGGTATAGCCGTCCTTGTAGAACGCGACCTGGCCGCCCCGCTTGCGGGCGTAGACCTTCACGTAGGTCGCCGGCAAGGGCGCGTGGTCCGACGCCCGGCTGACCCGGACCTGGCCGACCTGGTTCGAGACGTTGGTCGACAGATCGTTGGCGTAGTGGACCTTGGCCTTGCGCATCCCGGCGCCGACGGCCTCGACCACCACGTTCTTCCCCCGCAGCGCGGCAGGCCATACGACGCGGTGCTCGGGCGGCAGCTGGGCGAGTTGTTCGCGGTGTCCCGGCTCGATGAACGAGAACCGTGACACGTCGCTCTGCACGAACGGCTGGCGCGAGAACAGCAGCTCGATGTCCATCTCGAAGAACCGCAGCTCGAGGCCCGTCACGTGCTGGCTGCCGATCACGATGCCCTCGCGATCGAGCGCGAGATCGAATGCGGGTTGCTTCGCAGCGAGATCGGCGTGCTGCTGCTCGCGGCTTCGCACATCGACGATCGACGGCGCAGCTCCGTCGATCTCGTCGAGCATCGCGACCAGCGCGCCGAACCGATGACGCCAGCGATCGACCGGGTGCTCGCGCCACCGCGTCGCGATCGCTCGCGCTCGTGGAAGCTCGGCCGTGATGCACGCCGCGTACGCGACGACGTAGTCGTACTGCATCCGATCCGCGATGGCCTCGGGATCGATTCGCGCCAGCGTTCGCAAGCCGTCCTCGATCCGATCCTGAGCGAGGAGATACGCCGTCGCCGCCAGCAGGTCGTCCGATGTCGGCTTCGCGCGATGCGTGACGAGGTCGAGAAACCGCGTGTACTGCGCCGCCAGGCCATCGTTGAGGATCCGCAGCTTCGCGCCGAGGCGATGGGCGCGCGCGTTGACGAGCGGTGAGTACTCGAGGTGCTCGTACGCGCCGAGATCCTCGGCGTCGAGACCGACCATCTCGAGCACGGGGCCGGCCACGAGGAGTTGTTGCGCAAGAGACCTCAGATAGACGCGGATCCGCGGGCGATCGAGGTGCTGCAGCGAGTATCCCCACAGCGTCGCGTCGTACGCGTGCCGCTGCTCGAGGACCGCGATCAGCTGGAGATAGATCGAGCGCTCGCGCATCCGCCACGCGATGCGCGTGAGGTCGAGTGCGGCGAGGTTCGCCGTCTGGAGGAACGCGATCACCTCAGCGATCGGTGCTCGCTGCGACAGGTACGGCCACGACCGGCGATCGGGGGCGGCGCCTCCGCTCACGACCTCGAGCGAGCGCCCGGGAGCCGCGGCGATGATCGTGCCGCCACGGCTGACGTGGACGGGGAACTGCGACCAGGTTCCCGACGCCGGGAAGTAGAACGAGTACTCGTGACAGTGCGTGCCGTAGGGCTCGAGCACGACCTCGATCGTCTGCGTGGGGCGCGCCCCGGCGACCGGGATGCTGCCGCGCGGGACCTGGACGAGTGCGGCGATTCGCTGCCGCGAGCTCGTCGGATTCGCGAGCACGACGAGGCAGGTGTAGACCACGCCGATGTCGAACGGCCCGTCGACGTACTTGTCGACATGCTCGCCGTTGACGTACTCGTGGCGGTCGTCGGTGCGCACGAAGCTCATCCCGACGACGAGCGGTGCACCACCGGTGACGAGCTCACCATCGACGAGTTGCGACGATCCGGCGAGCGCGTTGCCGGCGGCGGTGATCGCGAGCCGCGGTCCGTCGGGCGTGATCGTGTGCGACGCAGAGACGAACGGGAGATCGGTGACCGCGAGCGCGCACAGCGCCTCGGAGAAGCTGCCGGTGGCAAGGCCGAGCCCCGGCGACAGGAACGGTCCCTCGCGGTGCTGCGCCAGATCACGCCACAGCCGGTTCGGCGTGATCATGTCGGGGCCGCTCTGCCCGG
Source organism: Myxococcales bacterium (assembly GCA_031421915.1). Taxonomy (GTDB): domain Bacteria; phylum Myxococcota_A; class Polyangia; order Haliangiales; family Haliangiaceae; genus JABFXX01. Next base: position 4,991 of record JANOPP010000394.1, read on the forward strand.
GCGTGCGGTGATACCAGTTGTTCTCGGCCCACTCCTGCGTCTTGTCGACGCTGCGGTACATCGGCGCCGGTGCCGACGCTTCGGCCTCGTCGAGCTCCATCGCGAGATCGTCGGAGTCGGAGTCCGCCGCCCGCATGCGGCCCTCCGACTTCTTCATCTTCTCCTCGCGCTGGATGGTCTTCGCCATCGCGCGCTTGGGCGATGGCGGTGGCGCCGGGGCAGGGGACCGAGGTCCACCTCCGCCGGGCCCGGCACTACCCAGCGGGGCCATCGACATCATCGGCGCGGACGCCTGCATCATCGGCGGCATCGTCTCGCTGTCGGCGCGCTCGTACGCATCCGCGCTCGCGTTCGCGATCGCATCGTCAGCGTCGAGCGTCGACGCGCCGATCAGGCCGTCGATCAGTCGGGTGTCGAGCGTCGGATCGGGGGGAAGCACCACGACCTGGTCGCCGAGGATTCGTCCGATCGCATCACCCGCCGGCACGCGGCGAACGAGCAGGGCGCGCTCGAGCGCGTTGAGCTGCGCGAGCGATGCAGCCTCGAGATACGGCGTGAGGTCGGACCCGAGCAGCCAGTGATCGAGGAACGTCTTGGTGCGCTTGTGCGCGATGTAGGGGGCGACGACCTCGTCGAAGAACGGTCGATCCTTGAAGTACAGAAACAGATGCAGCTCGTGGCAGGCGTACTTGCTGTAGCGCTCGCGGCGCTCGGCATCGGGGAGCGTGTGCCACTTCGTGACGAACGAGAACTCGCGGAGCAGCGACTCGTCGCGCAGCGCGAGGAGATATGCATGCGCGCGCTCGACGCTGTCGACGAGGTGCACCTTCGCCGTCGCGAGGTCCTCGATCACGAGCTGCTCGCCCGCGCGCAGCGGCTGGATCACCTTCTTCTGCGTCGCGTGGCGGGCCGGATCCAGAGCCAGCTTGAGGCGGAGATCGCGGGGAGCGAGCGGCGCCTCGGGCAGCGTGATGTAGCGGACCGACGCACCGGCCGAGTCATCGACGATCACGGCGACCGACGCTGCACCCGCGAGGTCGGCGAGCGGAATGGTGATCAGCCCCGACTCGTCAGGCTGGAGGTTCGTCAGGACCGCGGGCGGTGTGCCGAGGAAGTCGTAGCTCGCGAACGCCTCCTCGCTGCTACCGGCGGCAGGACGCGCTGCCGCCTGCGGTGCATGGTACCCCTGCTGGCGTGCCGCTGCCGGCGCAAACGAGCCGCCGCCGCGTGCGTGAGCGACGTCCGTCGTCGTGACGCGCCGGGACCACGGGTTGAGGAGCAGGCCCGGGCGATCGAGGAGCAGGCCCGGATACCGCTTCGCGCTGCGGCGATCGAGGATGTAGCGATACTCGTCGCCGAGCTCGCGGCCCGAGACGTAGAGCGCGCCGCGGGCGCGGTCGGTGCGGCGGCCGACGCCACGCGGGCCGATCCACGGCAGCGCGAGCAGCGACGGTACGAACTTCGTGGCGATCACGTGGACACGGGTGCGCTCCGTCGGCTCGCGCAGCCGGATGCGGAGCGCGTCGGTCGCGGTCAGCTCGACGATCGATGGCGCTGCGCGCGACAGCTCGCCGACCTCGTGCGCCGAGAACGCGATGTTGCGGATCTCCGCGCGGACGTCGAGCACGTTGATCGTGACCTGCGCGATGCCCGGCGCGCGCAACACGTAGTCGCCCGCGCGCAGCCCGCGGATCAAGATGCCGTCCTCGAGTGCGATCAGGGTGACCTGCGGATGGTGGACCGGCACGCCATTGGTCTCGACCAGCGACATCCGGCGAATCACCTCCGCCGCGGTGCGGCTCGGCGACAGCGGGATGACGACGTCCTTGCCGGCGGCAGCCTGGATCCCGAGCGCACCGACGTGATCCTCGATCCACCAGGTCTGCGTCGATGCGCCCAGCGTCGCAGTGATCTTGGAGATCCCCGGCAGGGTACCGAGCTCGATGCGGCCGTGCTCGTCGGTCGCGAGCTCGAGGTTGATCTGCATCCGCGACCATCGGTGAATGACACCGACGGTGATCGGCCGCTGAGCACGCGGCTCGCCGGACTTGCCGAGCGCGGACAACACGAAGCCGCCCGTCGTTCGCGCGAGAAACAGGGCCTCGATCGTCGTCGAGCGATGGATCCCGCCGACCTCGAAGGTCCGGCTGTCCGTGATCTCCTGCTCGCGCTGCTCGCTGCGCACTTCGACGACACCACGGATCGCGAGGGTGACGCTCGCCGTATCCTCGCCCATCGGCCACTCGAGGACCGCGGCGTCGTGATCGTCGAGCACGAGCGGCTGCGACTTCGTCGTCGCCACGCCGTTCGCATCCGTCAACGTGATCTCCCACGTCGGGCGCTTGATCGCCTTGAGCGAGATCAGCGCGCCGTTATTGGTCAGCTCGGCGCGGATGATCGCGCGCGCGGGGCGACCCGCGGTAAGGTCCTGGCGATCGATCAGGAACGTGGTCGTGAGCTGATAGACCTCGCGATACAGGGTGATGTCCTGCACGGACGCGATGTCGCCGCAGAACAGCAGCGCAGGCGTGCGGCCCGGTGCCGTCGAGAACGGGACGATGAAGCTGCCCTGAGCGTCGGGCATGTACTCGCGATCACCGATCCACGCGCGCGCATCGGGGCGGGGACGGCCCGCCTCGTCGACGATCGTCACGGTGTGACCCGCCGGGCCGATCCGCATCATCTGGCGGAGGCGACCCTTGTGGATCACGGCGCGGCTCGACATTCCGTTGCCGATCAGGTCGATCACGTACGTGCCGGGGCGCGCGCACATCGGCAGCTCGATGCGACGGCGCACGCGGCGCACGGCAGGCTCGGTGAACCGCAGCACCTGCTCGTGACTCGCTGCGAGACCGTCGAGGTCGAGATCGGGGCCGACCTCCTTCTTCTGGTTCTGGAAGTACGCGAGCGGATCGATGCGGAACACTTTGACGACGAGCTCGGGCACGTGCTTGACGTCGGCCTCGAGCGCGATCGGATCATCGATCCCGAAGCGAGTCGGGTTGTGCGGACACCACGCGAGCTCGATCCGCTCGCGCAGCGCGGCCGCGTTTGCGGGCCCGAGCGTCAGGGTCGCCCGATCTGTGTCGCCCTCGCCGTGGAGCAACCGCGCCGTCGCGATCTCGGTGTCGAGCCAGTGGCGATCGAGCCACCGTGCGTACTGCTCCGCGCTGTCGATGCGGAGCGACAGGAGGTCTCGCACGAGCTGCTCGTCGTCGCCGGCGGGTGACAGACCCGTGACCGCACGGAAGTCGGATCCGAGCTGCGCGACGTGCTCGCGGCGGACGCGATCCATCCAGTCGCGCGACACATAGCTCGCAGCGCGCGGCATCTGGAGGTATGCAGTGATCAGGCGGGGCTCGGGCGGCATGCCGAGCCGGCGATGCGTGTCGAGCAGGTGCCACAGCACGTGGGCCTTGAGCGAGTTGATCGCATCCGGGAGCTCGCCGACGAAGCCCCATAGCGCGATCAGGTAGGCGAGACGCAGCTCGCGATCGAGCTCGAGATCGACGCTCGCGCGCGGCGGAACCATCCGCTTGACGACCGCGGAGACCCAGCCGAGGTGCGCACGGCAGTCGGGCCGCAGTGCGCCGAGCGCGAGGAGCTGCTCGCGCGTGAGCTGATCGTGGATCGCGAGCGAGCCAAATCCGCCGCTGTGCTTCGCATCGAGGTCGCGTGCGATCAGCTCGACGATCGCGGGCTGTGGCGTGTGACCGAGCCTGCCGAGCAGCACGCGCCGTCGCGTCGGATCGAGGTCGCGCTCGAGCAGCTCGTAGAGGCCCTCATCGGTGACCTGCGACAGGTTCGAGTCGTGATCGACGGACTGCTGGAGCAGGCGCTCACCGTCGAACGCGCCTTCGGCGACGCGTGTCGGCCGCTTCGCATCGACCGTCTCGACCTCGGCTTCGTGCCAGTGACTGACGCCGAACCAGTCGCGGACCTGATCGACGATCGTTCCCGATCCGGTGCCCATCACGCGCAGCAGCAGCTGACGGAGCTGCAGGCGGCGATAGCGCTCGGTGTGCCCGTGGCGCTCGGGCCACGCGTGAATGATCCTGTCGGCCTCGTCGAGCGTGCCGGCGTGCTGTGCATGCAGACAGCGGTGGTAATCGTGATCTTCGCTACCCGGCAGGAGCAGTGCGAGGGCGGCGTCGCGATCTTCCGAGAGTGCCAGTGCCTCGCGAACTTCCAGGTCCATCAGGCGAGCCTACCTGCTAAGGTTCCGAGGTGTCGCGGGCCCTCCTCGCATTGGTGATCGCTACGGGAGTGGTTTACGCCCCGTCGCCGTCGTCGGCGCAGCCCATCACGACCACGAAGCCCACGATCACGGCCAAGACCAAGGCGCCGACGAAGGCCGACAAGGCCAAGAAGAAGAAGGCGAAGCAGAAGAAGAAGAAGTCGCGGAAAAAGCTCGTCTCCCGGACGCCGTCGAAGAAGACCCTCAAGAACCACAACAACATGCCGCGCGGCTACGAGTGGCCGCCGACCAAGCAGATGCTCGCCGCCGAGAAGGCGTGCCAGGACAGGCTCGACGAGCTCGGCATCGTCTGGAAGCCCGCCAAGCCCGAGGGACGGATCGTCGCTGCGCTCACCGTCACCGACGACGCCGGCACGATGACCCTCGGTGGCGTCACCTACACGAGTGCGTACCGCAAGGGACCGCACAAGCTCGACTGTCAGCTCGCACTCGCCCTCCACGAGCTCGGTCCAGATCTCCTCGCGACCGGTGTCCGCGAAATAAAATTCGGCAGCATCTACCGGTGGACCAACGTCCGGGTCAACGGCGAGACCAAGCCCATCCTGTCGCGTCACGCGCTCGGGATCGCGATGGACATCGTGTCGTTCACCGACGAGGTGGGTCGAGAGGCGAACGTCGAGAAGGACTATCCGACCGGCGATGCGTTACTCCTCTCGGTCGAGTCCGCGGTGACTGCGAGCAAGCGGTTCCGCGTCCTGCTGACGCCGAAGAACGATCCGGTCTCGCACCACGATCACTTCCACCTCGAAGTCGCGGTCGACTACACGCGCGCAGATCACACGGCCGCACTGCCGTGACACCGCGCTGGATGTACCTCGTCGCCGCGCTCGCGGCGTGCGACTCGCCGACGGACACGGGTGCCGACGCCGGTGTCGATGTGCCGCCTGGCTGCTCGCTACCGTCGCTCGATGCACCGTGGCTCGAGACGCAGCTCACGACCTGGATGTCAGGGCTTGCCGGCACAGCACTCGCCGGCACGCCCCGCGCAACGAACACGCAGCGCACCACCGCGCGCACGTACCTGATGAACCAGCTCGCGACGATCGGCTGGCCCGCGCAGCTCCACACGTACACGACGGGTGCGAACGTCTACGCGACGATCCCCGCGACGATGGGCGGCACCGGCAAGGAGATCATCCTCGGGGCGCACTTCGACACCGTCACGAACAGCCCCGGCGCAAACGACAATGCGAGCGGCACCGCGGTCGTGCTCGCGGTCGCGCGCTATCTCGTCGACGTTCCATGCCGCAACTCGCCCGTGACGCTCGTCCTGTTCGACGGCGAAGAGAACGGCCTCCTCGGCAGCCGGGCCTACGCACCGACCAAGACCGCGGCGAACGTTCGCGCGGTCCACACCATCGATCAGGTCGCCTGGGATCAGGACAACGATCAGCGGTTCGAGCTCGAGTCGCCGACCACCGCGCTCGAGGCCGAGTGGCGTGCGGCCGCCGCCATCGTCGGCGTGCCGTTGATGACCACCAACACGCAAGGCACCGATCACGAGGCGTTCCGCGATCGCGGCTTCGCGGCGATCGGCCTCACCGAGGAGTACGTCGGTGGTGATACGTCGCCGCACCGTCACACGCCGCAAGACACGATCGCGACCGTCGACATGCCGTACCTCGTGCTCGCGGCGAAGCTCACCGCGCAGGTGATCCTCGCCGAGGTCGCGCCCTAAACGGCGACGGGCGTGATCACACCGTCCTGCTCGAGCAGGACGTAGCGCTTGGCACCGAGGTCGATCGCTCCGATCGGGTTGCCGAAGGCCGTCGTGAGAGTCGTTGTCCCGTCGAGAATGAACGACGTCATGCCGGGAGCCCCGAACTGATACGCGGAGATCACGCGCAGCTTCGTGCCCTGGATCTTCGTGACCGAGGCGCTCTCCGTGGTCACGCCCTGACCCTTCAACCAGGCGAGTGTCTGCTTGGTCGCGGGGACATCGCTCGTGCCCAGCCACTTGGCATCGCGTTGCGATCCCATGACGGCGACGGAGAACTGCGCGTCTTCGTCGATGCCGACCTCCATCGAGAGCTGCGCCTGGCGCGAGCGGAACGAATCTGCGACGAACGTGCGGTCCTTGCTCGACACCACCCGCGTACCCGACGGTCCGATCAGCGTCATCGTCACCGGCCGCGTCGTATCGGGAGCGTCCGCGATGCGCGTGTTGTCGAACGAGCTCGGCCACAGCCGGGTCCAGGTGGCCTTGTCCGACGGCGAGCCGCTGCCGAACAGGATGAAC
>JANOPP010000395.1:0-16237 GCA_031421915.1 Myxococcales bacterium
TTAACCCAGGTAAGGTTCTGCGCGTTGCGTCGAATTGAACCACATGCTCCACCGCTTGTGCGGGCCCCCGTCAATTCCTTTGAGTTTTAGCCTTGCGGCCGTACTCCCCAGGCGGAGTGCTTAACGCGTTAGCTGCGGCACCGCGGGGGTCAATACCCACAGCACCTAGCACTCATCGTTTACGGCGTGGACTACCAGGGTATCTAATCCTGTTTGCTCCCCACGCTTTCGCACCTCAGCGTCAGTATCTTCCCAGATCGCCGCCTTCGCCACTGGTGTTCCTCCCGATATCTACGAATTTCACCTCTACACCGGGAATTCCGCGATCCTCTTAAGTACTCAAGCTTTGCAGTTTCGAAAGCACTTCCTTGGTTGAGCCGAGGGCTTTCACTTCCGACTTGCAAAGCCGCCTACGTGCGCTTTACGCCCAATAATTCCGAGCAACGTTTGCACCCTTCGTATTACCGCGGCTGCTGGCACGAAGTTAGCCGGTGCTTGCTAAGGAGGTACCGTCATGCCGTTGGGTATTAACCAACGGCGGTTCGTCCCTCCCCACAGAGCTTTACGACCCGAAGGCCTTCATCACTCACGCGGCGTGGCTGGATCAGGCTTGCGCCCATTGTCCAATATTCCCCACTGCTGCCTCCCGTAGGAGTCTGAACCGTGTCTCAGTTTCAGTGTGGCTGATCATCCTCTCAGACCAGCTAAGCGTCTTCGCCTTGGTAGGCCATTACCCCACCAACTAGCTGATGCTACGCAGGCTCCTCCTCGAGTGCCGGATATTGCTACCTAGCTTTCCTCCCAAAGTCCGAGGACTCTGGGAACTTATGCGGTATTAGCGAGCCTTTCGGCTCGTTGTCCCCCGCTCAAGGGAAGATTACCTACGTGTTACTCACCCGTCCGCCGCTTTACTCAGGGCCGAAGCCCTTTTCTCGCTCGACTTGCATGTGTTAGGCCCGCCGCTAACGTTCGCTCTGAGCCAGGATCAAACTCTCCATAGAAAAGTTTTGAATCCCGCTCTACCTCGGCCCCCCGGCGTTAGCCGGAAGATGACACTACCTCCCCGGGGGGAGAGAGCGTGCACCGAGATGGAATGGTTTCTTTACATACAGAAACTCTCTTCATCATCAAACTTGCTATCCAGTTTTCAGAGACCGATCCCGTCGAGGTTGGGGTCGCTTGCGCGGCCTTTCTCTCTCCGGTTCCCGGCGGTGTTTGCCGTCGAGGGATGCTGCTTATAAGGGGAGAGGCCTTACCTGTCAACCGCGATCGAATAATTTTCCTCGCCCCCACTCTCGAACTCCCCAACTATCCGTTCTCCCTGGCGTTTCCTGGATCAAATAGATCCCGATCTCCGCCACCCCGATCCCACCGTCGTATTGCTGCGTCATTTCCCACGTGCGGAGCGGTCGCAGGCACCGGGTCACCGTGGTGGTTTTGCCAACTCACCGAGTTGTCAGCTGATTCCGGCTCTCGTGAGAGATACCGAACCAGACCCCAGCCTCGCCACGACCCCATCCGCTACGCTGCAGTTCCTACCATGCTCGAACGCATCGGCAATTGCCGCATCGTCGAAGAGGTCGCTTCTGGAGGAATGGCGGTGGTTTACCGCGCTGTCCAGGACCCGCTCGGCCGCACGGTCGCCATCAAGGCACTGAAATCTTCCGCCGCAGCGGAAGAGCACGTCGTGACGCGGTTCGAGCGCGAGGCGAAGAGCCTGGCGAACCTCCAGCACGAGAACATCATCCACGTCTACGACTTCCATCGCGAGCGCGGCGCGCTGTTCATCGTGATGGAGTACGTGCAGGGCATCGACCTGTACGACTTGCTCGAGAAGTGCGGTCGCCTCCCCTACGACGTCGCCGCGATCATCGCGATGCAGGTCGCACGAGCTCTCGACTACGTCCACTACCGCAGCATCGTGCATCGCGACATCAAGCCCGCGAACGTGATGCTGTCGCGCTCGGGTGGCGTGAAGGTCATGGACTTCGGCATCGCGCGCGATCAGAGCTACGGCGGCGATCTCACCGAGGCTGGCACGGGCATCGGCACGCCCGCGTACATGTCTCCCGAGCAGGTTCTCGGCGACAAGCTCGACGCGCGCAGCGATCTGTTCTCGCTCGGTGTCGTCCTCTACCAGATGGTCACGGGCAAGAAGCCGTTCGTCGAGGACGAGAAGCGCTCGGCGATGCACAAGATCCGGCTCGAGAAGCACCTCAGCGTGCGCAAGCTCAACCCGGATATTCCGCGCGAGCTCGAGCGCATCATCGACCGCTGCCTCGAGAAGCAGCCGCGTGATCGCTGGCGCAGCGCGCAGCACATGGTGATGGCGCTCGAGCGGTTCCTCGCGCGCCACGTCGAGATGAATCACCACGCGCGCCTCGTGCTGTTCCTGCGCGCGAACGGCGTGCTGACCGAGCTCGAGGCAGAGGAGTATCTCAACCCGATGGCGCTCGGCGGGCAGATCAACTCTGCACAGCCGAACATGCAGGCTCGTCACGCGGTGCGCGCGGGCATGATCGCGCACGGCGTCACGCTCGGGATGCTCGCGCTGATGCTCGGTCTCATCCACGTCGCGCCGCTCGGTGCGACGCCCAACACGAAGGCGGCGATCGCATCGGCGACGCCGGGGCGCGGCTACGTGCGCGTGCACGCCTATCCGTGGGCGAAGATCTCCGTCGACGGCAAGGATGTCGGGACGACGCCGTTGACCAAGCCGCTCGAAGCACTCGACGGCATGCACACGATCCGGTTCACGCACGACTGGTACGAGCCCGTCGACAAGACCGTCCAGATCTTGGGCGGGAGTCCCGACTCGGCGCCGATGATCCGCGTCGACTTCGTGAAGGACAAGATCAAGCCGCTCGCCGGCAAGGTCATCCCGGGCGGAGGTGCGCCGTGAGGATCCTCGTCGCGATCGCGCTCCTGTTCGCCGCCGTCCCCGCGTCTGCGCAGCCGGAAGCGACAAGCGACACGATGACCTACAAGGTCAAGGCGAACGACTCGCTCGGGTTGATCGCCGCGGAGTTCTACGGCGATCGCAACAAGGCGATCTTCATCATGGTCGCCAACAAGATCGTGCATCCGCGGCCGCTCAAGGCAGGCGAGCGGCTCAAGATCCCGGTGAGCCGTCAGGTGACGACGTCACCCGGCGACACGTTCGAGTCGCTGGCGACGACGTTTCTCGGCGATGTTCGCCGCGGTACGTTCCTCGCCGAGTTCAACGATCTGTCTCCCGATGACGGCTTGCCGGGCGGCACCGCGATCTCGATCCCGTTCACGGTGACGCACACCGCGCAGACGTCGGAGACGATCGCGAACATCACCGCCGCGTACTTTGGCGACACCAAGAACGCCGGAATGATTCGCCGCTACAACTTCCTCGAGAAGGATGCGATCGAGAAGGGCGAGCAGCTCGCGGTCCCGATCTTCAACGTGCGGCTGCAGGCGTCGAAGATGCCGTCGATCGGCGCGGAGTCGAAGGCGCGGCGCGATCGCCAGCACAAGGCGCAGGACAAGGCGGCCACCGCGATCCCGGCCGCGAAGCAGGCGTGGCGCGACGGTGACTACGTCGAGCTCAAGGCCGCGCTCGCGGAGGTCGAGCTCGACATCGACTATCTCGATCTCGCGCAGGCCGTCGACGTCGGCGTCCTCCTCGGCTCGCTGCACGTCGCGTTCAACGACACCAAGCCGGCCCACGAGGCGTTCAAGCGCGTGCTCGAGCGCAAGCCAACGCACCAGCTCACGCCGTACCTCCACTCGCCGAAGGTCCTCGCGGTGTGGAAGGAAGCGGGCGGCACTCTCGCGGGCGAAAGCGGGCCGTGAATCGAGCCTGGTCCGGCGCTCTCGTGCTCGCGGCGTGTGGTGGCGGGTCGAGTGCGGTACCCGCGGGTGCCCAGGTCGGACCCGCGCTGAGCGCCGCGCTCGCGGCAGCCGATCAAGCGCGTGCGCCATGGCGCTGCGCTGCCGTCGATGGCCCGACGGCACCTGACGAGACGCTCACCGTCGGTGCGCACACGTGGAAGCTGACGGGCCACACGATGGCGCGCGCGGACAAGGCCTCCGAGATCGTGATCGGTGCGATCGCAGATGCGGGCGGCTCCGCACCGGCGACGCTCGCGGCGCTCGGCCGTTTGCGGAGCAAGCTGTCGCGCGCGGATCTCGTGATCGTTCTGGGCGGCATGGGCACGACACAGCCCGAGCTCGAGGCCACGCTCGGCGTGCTCGGTGACAACGCGCCGTTTCCGCTCGTCGTCATGCCTGGCGATCTCGAGGCGATGCCAGCACTCGCTGCCGCCACGAAAGCGCTGCGGGCACGCGGCGTCCCGGCGATCGACGGCCGCCTGATCCAGCAGATCGACGCACCGGGGATCGCGCTCGCCATGATCGGTGGAGCCTCCGCGCGCGGTCGAGTCGTCGCGGGCGACGACGGCTGCACGTATCGCGAAGCCGATGCGACCGCCGCGCTGCTCGGACTGACCGAGAAACCGGGCATCCGCATCCTCGCGAGTGCCGAGGCGCCGCGCTCCGTGCGCGCAGGCGAAGCGACGGGCGAGCTCGTCTTGACCGCGGGCGCAGGTCACCAGATCGACGTTGCCCTCCACGGGCCAACCGGCCCCGGGGCGTCGCGGGCGATCAGCGGCGGCCGCGATGCAGATGCGGTCGCGCTGACCCCCGGGGCGGTCGACGCCACTCCCCGGTTGCCCGGCCCTGCCGCCGCGCCGACGGCCGGGCTGTTGACGGTCTCTGCCGGGTCGTGGACCTGGAAGCCGATCACGGCCACCGAGTAGCGGGTGCTATCATCCGGCGGCGATGGTCTCGACATCCGCGCAGCCGCACGTTTGCCCGCGCTGCCGGACTGCGTTCGAACAACAGAGTCAGTTCTGCCGGAACTGCGGCGCCGAGATGGCGCCGAATCCTGCGTTCGCGGCCACGGGTCAGGTCGAGGCGATCGCGGATCGCCGGCTCACCGACTCGAACCAGGCGTGGCTCGGCAAGATCGTCGATGGCCGCTATCGCGTGCTCGAGGTGATCGGGCGCGGCGGCATGGGCGTCGTGTATCGCGTCGAGCATCTTCGGATGGGCAAGATGGCGGCGATGAAGGTCCTGCATCGCGACCTCGCGTCGGATCCGGACGTCGTGCAGCGCTTCGAGCGCGAGGCCGCCGCGATCTCGCGGCTCAATCACCCGCACACCGTTCAGGTCTTCGACTTCGGTAACGCGCAGGGCAACCTGTATCTGATCATGGAGCTCGTGCGCGGGCTCGACATGGGACGCGTGGTCACGCGCGACGGTCCGATGGCGTGGGCGCGTGCGGCGCCGCTGCTCGCCCAGATCTGCGGGGCGCTGCAGGAGGCGCACGAGCTCGGCATCGTGCATCGCGATCTCAAGCCGGAGAACGTTCTGATCACGCGCACCACCGGCGGGCGCGACTACGCCAAGGTGCTCGACTTCGGGCTGGCGAAGCTCGATCAGCGTGCCGACACCACGGACAAGCAGGCGATCGTCGGCACTCCGTACTTCATGGCGCCGGAGCAGATCCGCGGCGACGAGGTCGATGCGCGAACCGACATCTACTCGTTCGGGGCACTGATGTTCGAGGTGTTGACGGGCCAGCACCTCTATCAGGGTACGACCGCCGTCGGCGTCCTGACGAAGCACCTCACCGGTGAGCCCGACGCACCGTCGATGCGCGCACCGAAGCAGGGCATCCCGCCCGAGGTCGATCAGCTGTGCAAGAAGGCGCTCGCACGCGACCCCGCGCAGCGCTGGCAGAGTGCGAGCGCGCTCGCCGAGGCGATCGAGGAGATCTACAAGGAGACCGTCACCGAGTCGACACCGCATCGCTCGCTCGCTTCGCGCGCGCTGCGCGGCGGTGGCCTCTCGATCGCCGACGAGGCGAATGACAGCGATCTGCGATTGCGTCGCTCCGATCTCGACGACTTCGAGAGCGGACTCAAGCGGCGGCGCGCGCTGGTGATCGTCGGCGCGACCGTCATGGCGCTCGGTGCCGCGGGCCTCGTCGGCTACGTGCTCACCCGCGAGCCTCAACCCCTGCGCGTGGAGGACGAGCCGAACAACGAGCTGACGAACGCGACGCGGATCGCGACCGGGACGCCGGTCGTCGGCTATCTCGGCAAGCGGGCGGCGCCACACGAGGGTGACCGCGATCTGTATCTCGTGAAGTTTTCGTCGGGGAGCCGGCGGATCGTCAGCGCGACGGCGACCGCGCCGCCGAACATCGACATCAACATCACGCTGGCCGACGGCGTGCGCACCATGACGGTCGACGAGGCGGGCATCGGCGAGCCCGAGATGGTGTTCCGCCGCTCTGTCGACGGACCGATCGTCGTCACGGTCAGCCAGACGATCGCCAAGGACCAGAAGTATCCGACGGAGAACGTCAGCGATGCATACGCGGTGACGGTCACCGAGGAGACGGGCGCCGGCGAGGCCGAGCCCAACGGGATCGACGCCGACGCGAACGCGCTCGATCCGGACCGCGAGCTGTCCGGCTACCTCGAGACCCGCGCCGACGTCGACGTGCTGCGGTGGACGGGCGGGGACGGCACGTTCCAGGTCACCGTGCGGGCCGACAAGCTGCCAGTCGTGTGGCGCCTCGACGACAACAAGCAGCGAACACCAGGTGCCGCACGCGTCGACCTCCGCCGTGGCCAGCTGATCCGGATCGAGCGTTCGGACCGCGGCGGCAAGGGCACACTGGCGGCGCGCGACGCGATGTGGTCGATCGTGGTGTCGCGATGACGCGCTGGCTGCTCCTCGCGTTCGCACTCGTCACCGCTGGGTGCGGAGACAACGCCGAGTGCGACCTCGATCCGTTCGCCGCCGGCGACCTCGACGGTCATCCCGAACCGCTGAAGTCGGGCAACACGCAGGCGCGCGCGGGACGCGTTCGTACCGGCGACCTGCCCGCAGTGCGCGGCGCCCTCGTCACGTGGCGCGAGGGCGACTTCGTGATCGCGAACCACAAGATCGCGCTCGTGATCGAGGATGTCGGCGACAGCGACCTCTACGATCCATGGGGAGGACGCCCGGTCGGCCTCGCACGGATCGAGAACGGCAGGATGGTCGAGCCGAATAACTTCGGCGAGCTGTTCCTACTCACCGGTCGCTCCACGATCATCACCGACAGCGTCACGGTGATCAACGACGGCTCGAACGGCGAGCCCGCCGTGATCCGTGCGCGCGGCAAGCTGCATCCGCTGCCGTTCTTCGAGGCGCTGATCGGCGTCGTCTACAACGAGCCATGGACTGACATCGACGCCGCGATCGACTACGAGCTCGCCCCGGGTGCCGACCACGTCGACGTCCGCTATCGCTACGCGTCGTCACGCGATGTCGCGGAGGACTCGCCGTCGACACTGCACGCCTTGATGTACACGGCGCGCACGCCCGCGTTCCAGCCGGGCCGCGGCTTCGACACCACGCTCGCGCAGGCGCCGTACCTCGCTCTCGTCGATGACGGACAGACGAGCTGGGCCTACATCCCCGGCGACGGCGCGCTCGGCACATCGCTCGCCGCATCCGGATTCCTCGGCTCGTTCGCGCCCGGCTTCACGATGCCGGCATGCGCGCGCATCGATCGACTGCACGCGAAGATCGCGATCGGTCCCGGGCTCGACGGAGCCGTCGTCGCGGCCGCGAGCGCGCGCGGCGAGACCCTGCGCGAGATCACCGGCACCGTGACCCGCGGTTCCGGCGTCCTGTTGCCAGGCGTACACGTGCACGCTCACGACGGTGACAGCTACCTGACGCGCGCGCTGACCAACAGCGCCGGTGAGTTCACGCTCCATGTGCCCGCGGACGCGAACGTCACGCTCGATGCGTTCCGCCGCGGTGATCGGATCGGCACCGTACAGGCGGGCACCGGCAACGGCCCGTTCGCGGTCGATCTCCCGGCGGTCGGCTTGATCGTGGTCAGCGCGACCAACGGCACGTCCTCGATCCCCGCGCGGGTCCAGATCCTCCCCGTCGCGCCGACCGTCCTGCCGTCGATGCCCGCGAATTACGGCGAGCCGCCGGTGACCTCCGGTCGCCTTCACGTCGCGTATGCCGTCGGCGGAAACCTCACGCTGTCCGCGCCGCCGGGTCGATGGGAGGTCGTCGTGTCGCGAGGCTACGAGTACGAGATCGTTCAGCAGATCGTTGACGTTGCAGCCGGCGGGTCGGTCCGCGTCGATGCCGTGCTCGATCACGTCGTCGACACGACCAACGTGCAGTGCGGCGACTTCCACATCCACACCTGGCGCTCGAACGACTCCGGCGACGAGACGGAGCAGAAGCTCGCGCAGGCCGTCGCTGATGGCGTCGAGCTCCCGGTCCGCTCGGATCACGAGTACGTCGCAGACTTCTCCGCCGAGATCGCCGCACTTGGCGCCGAGGCCTACGCTATCGGGTTCGCGTCGATCGAGATGACGTCGATGGAGCTGTGGGGCCACATGGGCGTGTTCCCACTGACGCCGGATCCCGCGGCAGTCAACGCGGGCGCACCGAAGTGGCAGACGTTCCCGACCGCCGAGTCACCCGACACCGAGTTCGTGACGCTCGAGCCGCCCGTCGTGTTCGACGCGGTGCGCGCGCGACCCGAGGCGCCTGTGGTGATCATCAATCACCCGCGAGGCCCGACGAACTACTTCGGCTACGTCGGGTTCGACGCGGCGACCGGCACCGCCGACGTCGACGGCGCGTGGGACACCAAGTTCACGCTGCTCGAGGTGTTCAACGACGCGAGCTGGCTCCAGGCGCGCAACGGGACGGTCGCTGACTGGTTCGGGCTGTTGCGCTCGGGGCGCAAGATGTTCGCGGTCGGCTCGTCCGACAGCCACGACATGTCGAGCTCGCCCGTCGGCTTCCCGCGCACGTGCATCACGCTCGGCACCGACGATCCGCGCCAGCTCACCGCGAATCTCGTGCGCGATCGCCTCGCCGCCGGCAACTCCTCCGTCTCCGGTGGCATCTACGTCGGCGCGAAGATCGGAACCAGCGTCCCCGGCGACACCACGACGGGTGCTGGATCGCCGATGACCGTCGATGTCACGGTGCAGGCCGCATCGTGGATCGACGTCGATGCGATCGATGTCGTCGTCGACGGCGAGACCATCGACACGATCGCCGTACTCCCTGGCGATGCGGTTCCGGGGACCGCCATCCGCTGGCGCGGCGCGATCCCGATCCAGGTCCGCGCCACGGGTGGCTTCGTCGTGATCGCCGCGTACGCGCAGCGCACGCTCGCGCCCGTCCATCCGGGCCGCATCCCGTTCGGCGTCACGAATCCGATCTTCGTCGTGCCTTGATCAGCTTGGCAATTCACTGTTTCAGGCCGAATCGGCGTCGATCCTCGCGTCGCGCGCACCACGGTGTTGCGGTTGATTCACGGTCGGGGGTATGACGCCGGCACCATGATCAAGCGCCCGAAGATCGCAATCATCGGCGCCGGCGGCAACGTCGGTGCTGCCGTCGCTCAGTTCGCCGTCACCAAGGAGCTCGGTGACCTCGTCTTGATCGACATCAAGCAGGGTCCCGCCGAGGGCCGCGCCCTCGATCTCACCCAGGCCGGCGCCTGGGAGGGGTTCAACAATACGTCGTTCGTCGCGACGGACAAGCCCGAGATGATGGCCGGCGCGGATGTCGTCGTGATGACCGCTGGCGTCCCGCGCAAGCCGGGGCAGTCGCGCGAGGAGCTCATCAACATCAATGCCGGGATCGTCAAGGGCATCTGCGCCGACGTGAAGAAGTACGCTCCGGACGCGATCCTGATCGTTGTCTCGAACCCGCTCGACGCGATGGTGTTCGTTGCCAAGCAGGTCACCGGCTTCCCGCGCGAGCGCGTGATCGGCTCGGCCGGCGTGCTCGACAGCGCCCGGTTCCGCACCTACCTCGCGCTCGCCACAGGCGTCAGCGTCGAGGACGTCCAGGCGATCGTCCTCGGTGCGCACACCGACAAGGACATGGTCCCGATCACGTCGACCGCGACGATCGGCAACGTGCCGGTCACCAAGTTCCTCTCGGCCGAGAAGCTGACCGAGGTCGTCGAGGCCACCAAGAAGGGCGGCGCGACGCTCACCGGCCTGATCGGCACCAGCGCGTGGCTCGCGCCGGGCGCCGGCACCTGCCTCATGGTCGAGGCGATCGTCCGCAACCAGGGTCGCGTGCTGCCGTGCTCCGTCGAGCTCCAGGGTGAGTTCGGCGTCAAGGGCGCGTTCGTCGGCGTCCCGTGCAAGCTGACGGCAAAGGGCGCCGAGGCTGTCTACGAGTTCGAGCTCTCGGCCGCGGAGAAGGACGCGTTCACCAAGTCCGTCGCCGCCAACACAGAGCTCATGAACATCGCGCGCGGCTTCCTCGGCTAGTACGATTCTGGCTCCGATGGCTGGAGCTGGACGCCTGGGTCGATACGAGCTGCTCGCGCGGCTCGCCGCCGGAGGCATGGGCGAGATCTTCCTGGCGCGCCTCGAGGGCGCCGCCGGGTTCGAGAAGCTCTACGTCGTCAAGCGGATCCTGCCGCACCTCGCGAGCGATCCGCGGTTCCGCAAGATGCTGATCGCCGAGGCGCAGATCGCTTCGAAGATGGCGCACACGAACATCTGCCAGGTCTACGAGCTCGGCGAGACCGACGGCCAGTTGTTCATCGTGATGGAGTACCTCGAGGGGGTGGCCGTCCTGCCGCTCCTCCGCGAGTGCTCGCGCAAGAAGGCGCCGCTCGCCGACGGGTTCATCAGCAACGTGTTCGATCAGACCTGCGAGGCGATCCACTACGCGCACGAGCTGTGCGACCGCGCCGGCAAGAACCTCGGAGTCATCCATCGCGATGTCACGCCTGCGAACATCTTCCTGACCGAGACCGGCGTCGCGAAGGTCCTCGACTTCGGCATCGCGCGCATGAACAGCGCCTCGACGCAGACCGATACCGTCAAGGGCAAGTACGCGTACATGGCACCCGAGCAGCTGCGCGGGTTGACGCTCACACGCAGGGTCGACGTGTTCGCGCTCGGCGTCGTGCTGTTCGAGATGCTCGCGCTCCGCCGCCTGTTCCAGCGGCGGACGGACTTCCTCACGTTTGCAGCGGTGATGGAGCAGCCGATCGCCGACCTCCGGCGCTATCGCCCGGAGGTCCCAGAAGCGCTGGTCGCCGTGGTGATGCGCGCGCTCGAGCGCGATCCGGAGAAGCGCTGGCCGACGGTGCGTGAGCTGCGAGACGCCGCCATCGACGCCCTGCCCGCTCGCGCCTGGCGCGGCGACGAGGTCGGTGCCTTCGTGCGCGCGACCTTCGCCGACGAGCTCGGCCGCACCTCGACGGCCGTTGCCGAATCGATCGATCGCACACAGGCCAATCGTCGTCCGCCCGACTGGCTCACGACCGAGCCGCCGATCGCGGCCGGTGCATCCGTCGAGGCCGAGGAAGACACCGAGTTCCTGCCCGTCGAGACGCAGCGCGATGACGCCCCGCCCGCGACGCTCGCCGGAACCTCGGGCCAGACACCGCCCGCAGGTACCGAGCTCTCGGCGATGTCGCTCCCCTCGATCTCGCTGACGGGAATGACGGGTCCCGTGAAGGCGATGCCGTCGACAGGGAGTGCAATGGCTGGAGCCGCACGCGCGGGTGCGGTGCTCCGCCCGCTCACCAGCTCGGACGTGGTCGAAGAGGCACCTCCCGCGAGCGGGTCGCGCCTCGCGCTCACGATCGTCCTCGGACTCCTCGTCGCGGGTGGCGCTGCCGCTGCGGTGATCTTCACGCTGTGGCCAGCGGCGACACCGGTTCCCGGTGACGTCGCGATCTCGACCGAGTCGACGTTGCCCCCCGAGTCCCCCGAGGATCGCGCGGCGCTCGACCCCCACATGACGAAGCTCGGACTGTGCACCGCGAAGCACCGGACCACACACGCGGCCGCAACCGCGAGCATGGTGATCGGTCCCGACGGGCGAACCAGGGGCCCGATCTCGTTCACGCCGACCGAGCTCGAGGGCACGCCGCTCGCCACGTGCCTGAGCACGGTCTTCGCGTCGATCCCGTTCAAGCAGCGCTCTGCCGAATCGCTGTTCGCGATCGACATCGCGCTGCCGCGCCCCAAGCGGTGATCGACCGTCAGGCCATCTTGGCTTTGAGGCCGGCGTCGAGCGCGTCGAGGAACTGCTCGGTCGTCAGGTGCGGCTGCGTCGGCGAGATCAGGATCGCGAGGTCCTTCGTCATCCGGCCAGACTCGACCGTCTCGACGCAGACCTTCTCGAGGTCGTCGGCGAACTTCACGACATCCGGGGTGCCGTCGAAGTCGCCGCGGTACTTGAGGCCCTGCGTCCACGCGAAGATCGACGCGATCGGGTTCGTCGACGTCGGCTTGCCCTTCTGGTGCTCGCGGTAGTGCCGCGTGACCGTGCCGTGTGCCGCCTCGGCCTCGACGGTCTTGCCGTCGGGCGTCAGCAGCACCGACGTCATCAGGCCGAGCGAGCCGAAGCCCTGCGCGATCGAGTCCGACTGGACGTCGCCATCGTAGTTCTTGCACGCCCACAGGAAGCCGCCGTCCCACTTCATGGCGGAAGCGACCATGTCGTCGATCAGGCGGTGCTCGTACGTCATGTTCTTCGCCTTGAACTTGTCGGCGAACTCGTCCTCGAACACCTTCTGGAACAGGTCCTTGAAGCGTCCGTCGTACTTCTTGAGGATCGTGTTCTTCGTCGACAGATACACGTTCCAGCCCCGGTTCAGGCCGTAGTTCATGCAGCTGCGAGCAAACCCGATGATCGAGTCATCGAGGTTGTACATGCCCATCGCGACGCCGCTCGACTGGAAGTCGAACACCTTGTGCTCGATCGGCTTGCTGCCGTCCTTCGGCGTGTACGTCATCGTCAGCGTGCCGGGGCCCGGGACGAGGAAGTCGGTGGCCTTGTACTGATCGCCGAACGCGTGACGACCGACGACGATCGGCTTGGTCCAGCCCGGCACCAGCCGAGGGACGTTCTTGCAGATGATCGGCTCGCGGAAGATCGTCCCGCCGATGATGTTGCGGATCGTGCCGTTCGGCGACTTCCACATCTCGGAGAGGTTGAACTCCTTCACGCGCGCCTCGTCCGGCGTGATCGTGGCGCACTTCACGGCCACGCCGTGCTGCTGGGTGGCCTTCGCGGAGTCGATCGTGATCTGATCCTTCGTCTTTTCGCGGGCCTCGATGCCCAGGTCGAAGTACTTCAGGTCGATTTCGAGATACGGAAGGATCAGTTTCTCTTTGATGAAATGCCAGATGATGCGGGTCATCTCATCGCCGTCCATCTCGACGACAGGATTCTTCACCTTGATCTTCGCCATGTCGGCGGGTTGTATCATGGTGTGGTGAACCTCGCGCTCGTGCTGGTCGCAACTGCGGCGGCGGCGTGCGGTCGATTCGAGTTCGACGCGCGACCGGATGCCGCAGCGCGGGATGACGCTGCGCCATTTCCGACGTGTGACTGGAGCACCGGGCCACCATTCTTGGGCCCGGCGGTCCGCCGGACCGACCTGGCGACACTCACCAGCGAGGTCGATCCGTTCATCGCTCCCGGCGACCCGCTTACGATCTATCTCGGATCAGGCCGCGACGGCAGCACTGACGTGTTCGTCGCGACTCGCCCCGCCATCGATCAACCGTTCGGGCCGATGACACCTGTCAACGAGCTCAACACACCGATCGCGCTCGAGACGGGGGTCATCCTCGATCGGACGTCGACCACGGGCTATTTCACGTCCGCACAGCAGATCCACGCGATCGTGCGGGACGTTGCCGGCGGTCCGCTCCGCGATGCGGGTTCCGTCACCGAGCTCGCGATCGCGCCGGTGTACCAGGATGCGTGGCCATCGCCCGATGGCCTCGCGCTGACCTTCTCCGCCGGAACCTCTCCCGCGCAGATCTACACGGCGTCTCGTACCGACCGCAGCGAGCCGTGGGCGAATGTGACGCTCTCACCGATCAACGTGCCGGGCTTCCAGAGCGCGGGGGCGACGCTCACCGCGGACCAGCGCGTCATCGTGTGGGCGACCGACGTCGCCGGCGAGTTCGAGATCTACTACGCGGTCCGCGCCGATTCAGCCGAGGCATTCCCACCGGGACGCCGCCTCGATGAAGCCTCGGCCGTGGGGCTCCTTGACTTCGAGCCATCGATCCGCGAGGACGGATGCGAGATGTTCTTCAGTCGCGAGATCACGTCGAACGACACCGACATCTTCTCGCTCGTTGCAAAGCCCTAGCGGGCAAGGATCCACGCAAGCTCGGCAGCCGAGATCGCGAGCAACACGAGCGTGAGGACGGTCGCGGAGCCGTGGAGCCGGCGCGTGTTGCGACGCCCGCGATCGCGCTCGGTGGGGTGATCGACCGCGGCGGCGAAGCCGCGCCGGGTCAATCGCATCGAGCGCGCGGCCTCTCTCACGAAGGTCCGGACGGAGGCGGCGGGGCGGCAGTCGCGCACGAGATCGGGTCCCCGACGGGTAGCGTGCTGACAGGAACACCCGCCCGTGGTTCGAGGGTCGTCGCGATGGCGGGGTTGGAGCCTCCCTCGGTGCCGGTCCCGGTGCGCCGGCGGCGCCGCCGGAGCACGGCGACTGCGATCGCGAGCCCGACTCCGACCGTGATGGGGGATCGACGCGTGGTCGAGCAACCGCCGGTGTCCTCGTCGGCATCGCCCGGATCATCGACGCGTTCGCCATCGCAGCTCGTGCGCGTGAAGCGGCGGTCGGTGACGGTCTGCGCCCAGGCGACCACCTTGTCAGCGCGGACGTAGATGCCACCGTTGCCGCAGGGCGCGCCGGGGATCGCCAGGCCACGCGAGACCACGCCGACGAGCGCGGGCCCGGCGGGAGTCTCGAGGAAGGCCGGGCCGCCGGAGTCGCCGAAGCACGAGTCCGTGCCGCGCCCGCCCGCGGTGAACTCGCCGTTGGGGCGCACGTCGGACTCGCAGCCGGGTGCGCTGGCGCAGAACGGGTCGAGGACCGGGATCGAGGCCTCGTGGAGGCGCGTGTTGTCGTCGAGACCGGCCGGCGTCGTGAGGCCGAAGCCAACGACGGTGAGCGAGGCGCCCGCGAGGAGACGCGTGTTGGCGTGACAGGCCGCCGCGATCGGACGCGGACGCGGACGCGCGACGTGGTCGAGCACGAGCACCGCGACGTCGTACCGGTGCTCCCAGTCGGGATAGGCGCGCGCCCACTTCACGGCGATGCGATCACCCGTCGGTCGCGCGTGATCGGTCGTGTTGGTGACGACCTCGTAGGGATCGATGTCGACGCAGTGACCGGCGGTGAGCACGACGTCGGGCGCGATCAGCGTGCCGCTGCACGTGCCGCGGTGACCGATCACGGCGACAACGTCGTTCCATTTTCCGGCGGGCACCTTGGTGCCGCCGACGACCGGAGCTGGTTGCGCATGCGCGGTGATCGTGTGGGAGAGAAGACAGGCAAGGGCACAGACGAGGGTTCGCGACATGGCCGCAGCGAGCAGCAACGGCGAGACCAGCGCGGGCGCGCGCGATCTCGCGCAGTTGCACGATCGTGTCCGGCCGGATCTCGGAATCGCGTCCGGATCACGGGCTCGCACCGGACACGCGCGACGCCGAAACGAGCGAAGCGGCGCTCCGAAGAACGCCGCTCTGGCTGCCAGCGAGTCGAGCTCCGCGTCAGCGCCGACGACGGCGCAGGCCGCCGAGGAGCATCGCGAACACGATCACCGCGCCACCTGCGCCGGTGGTGCCGCCGGTCGAGCAGCCGCCGGTGATCTCGGCCGACTCCGCGCGCATGTCGTCACCCGTGCCGCCGCCACCGCCGCCACCGCCGCCGCCGCCCGGGCCGCTCGGATCCGGATCCTGGTCGGGCGGGTTGCTGCCGCCCGCGCAGGTGTCCTGCATGACCGGCTTGCCGGCGGTCGTCTCGATCCACTGGAGAACCTTGTCGGTGCGAACGTAGATGCCGCCACCGCCGCACGGGGTGGCCGCACCGTCGAGGCCGCGCGAGACCGCGCCGACGACGACCGTGCCGCGTGGCGTGTCGAGATAGACCGGGCCGCCAGAGTCGCCGAAGCACGAGTCGGTGCCGCCGCCGCCGGCGATGAACTCACCCGCGGGCAGTGCGCCCGGCGAGCACCCCTTGCCGGTGCTCGAGCAGTCGGCATCGGTGATCGGCGCGGACGCCTCGCGGAGCGTGGTGTTGTTGCCCATGCCCGCGGTATCGGTGAGACCGAAGCCGACGAGATGCACGCTCATGGCATCG
>JANOPP010000396.1:0-33994 GCA_031421915.1 Myxococcales bacterium
GCACATCAGGTTGCCGAACAGGCCATGGCCGTACGGTGAGTAATCGGAGAGCCCGCACCCGAAGCAGATCGCGAGCCGCAGATCCGGGCAGGCGCGCTGGAGCTCGACGAGCTCGTCCTCGAACCAGCCGGAGCGGCCCGAGGACCGGACGCGTCGATCGTCGACGACGAGCTCGAGCACGACCCGCTCGCCGTCGAGCCCTTGATCGGGCCGCGGAGCACCGAGCTCGAGCTCGACACCGATGCTTGCCGGGAGGTCGAGATCGCCGGCACGCACGGAGATCGGCAGCGTGAAGGTCAGAGCGCAGGAGCTGAGACCACCCGCCGCGAGCACGAACCGAGGTGGGAGCGTTGACGGTTCGAGGGGCTCGAGGCTGTCGAGCCATCCCGCGAAGCGATGGCCGTCGAGCACGGCGGTCAGCCGCCGGCCGTCGGTCTCGAGCTCCCCCCGCAGCTCACCGAGTGCGTCGCGGTAGATCAGTTGCACGACCCGCATGCCTCCTCTCATCGGTATCATGAGGTGCATGGGCCCGCCCCGTATCCTCCGCTTTCACGAGACGGACCGAGCGCCGGGCGCGCCGACCAAGGATCGCGAGAACAAGATCCGCTGCCCGAAGTGCGCATGGCAGCCAGGCAAGCACGACCTGTGGGCATGTGCGTGCGGACACGAATGGAACACGTTCGACACGCGCGGCATCTGCCCTGCCTGCGATGCCGCGTGGCGCGACACGCAGTGCTTCAAGTGCAACGAGTGGTCGCTGCACGAGCGCTGGTACAGCGACGGCTCCGACTAGCCCGATCGCCCGCTACCTCTCCTGGATCCGAGCGCCGGCGCACGTCGCGTCGGCCGACCTCGTCCGCAATGCCGTGACATTGCTCGGGCGAGGAGTGGGCTCGATCGTGCAACGTCGGCGACCGGGCGATTGAGGTGCCCCTTAACATGACGATCGAAACAACGACCACGCGAGCACTACTCGCCCTGTTCCTCGGTACGGCGCTGGTTGGCGGATGCGCCACCACCCGACCGCCCACTGACCGGATGGAGTCCTCGGCGGCCTCGATCCGAGGAGCCGAGCAGGCAGGCGCCGAGGACGTGCCGAAGGCGGCGCTCTACCTCGAGCTCGCCAACGAGCAGTCGGCCAAGGCCAAGGTCCTGATCGCCCGCGGTGGCGAGGACAACATGCGGGCCGCAGCAAGCCTCCTCATGCGCGCCTCGGCGGATGGCGATCTCGCGATCGCTCTCGCCGACAGCGACAAGGATCGCGTGGCCGCCGAGAAGGCGCTCGCGGAGATCCACACCTTCGAAAAGCAGACGCAGTAGGAATCCCATGACCAAACGAATCTTGATCGCCAGCGTGATCGCCACGCTCGGTTTCACCGCATGTTCCTCGTCCCCTTCCCGCGAGCTCGTCGATGCTCGCCGCGCATACGCACGCGCGAGCTCTGGCCCTGCCGCACAGTCTGTGCCGGCGGATGTCCGCAAGGCGAAGGTCTCGCTCGACAAGGCCGAGAGTGCGTACTCGAACGACTCGTCGGACCAGCGCGACCTCGCGTACGTCGCCACGCGCAAGGCGCAGCTCGCCGAGGTGCTCGCGACCCGCTCCGACAACGCCGCGCTCCGCGTCCGCGCCGAGGCCAACCTCGCCGAGAAGAAGGACGAGAACCTCGTCCAGACCAAGGAAGAGCTCGAGCGCACCAAGGCGAACCTCGTCGGCGCGGAGCACAACGCCTCCGATCAACAGAAGCTCGCTGCCGCAGCCGCCCTCAAGGCCGCCGAGGCCGACAAGCGCGCCGCCGACTCCGACGCCAAGGTGAAGGCGATGCAGCTCGAGCTCGCGAAGTGGGCCGCCGTGAAAGAAGAGCCGCGCGGCGTGGTGATCACGCTGTCGGGTAGCGTGCTGTTTGCATCCGACAAGTCGACGCTGTTGCCCGAGGCCAAGACGCGGCTCAACCAGGTCACCGCCGCGTTGCTGGAGACCAAGGAGCGTCGCCTCGACGTCCAGGGCTACACGGACTCGCAGGGCAAGGATGCCTACAACCTCGACCTGTCGCAGCGCCGCGCCGACGCGGTGCGTGCACACCTCGTCGCGAACGGGTATCCACCGGATCTGATCGTTGCCCAGGGTCAAGGCAAGGCGATGCCGATCGCGGACAACAACACGGCCGAGGGTCGTGCGAACAACCGCCGCGTCGAGATCATCATCGCGCCGCGGGCTACTACGTCGACGATGCGCTGATCATGAGATCTCGATCGCGACGAGCGTGATGTTGTCGTGGCCGCCGAGCTCGTTGGCACGCTCGACGAGATCCTCGACGCCGCGTTCCAGACTGGTGGCCCCCATCATCAGCTCGAGCATGTCCTCGTCGGTGAGATGTCCCGAGAGGCCATCGCTGCACAAGAGGTAGATGTCACCCGGGAACAGCTCGTGAGTCTGGGTGTCGACCTCGACGTTGTCGCTGAGGCCGAGGGCGCGTGTGATGACGTTCTTGTGAGGGAAGTTGTCCTCCTCCTCGCGCGTCATCTCCGGATACAGCTCCTTGAACTGCTCGAGCAGCGAGTGGTCACGGGTCAGCCGCTCGATCGCCGCGTTGTGGATGCGGTACGCACGCGAGTCGCCGACATGGGCGATGCAGATCTCGTCATCGACGATCGCGGCCCCCACGAGGGTCGTCCCCATGCCCTTGCGACCCTTGTCGCCGTTGGCCATGTCGAAGATCGCCTGGTTCGCGACCTTGAACCCGGCCGACAGCCGGTTCTCGAGGAGGCTCAGGGTCGCCTCGCGCTCGAACGGCCAGGCTGCCTCGGGCCGGTTGTGGGAGCGGTGATAGAACAAGCAGACCTCGGTGGTCGCCAGCGCCGACGCGATCTCGCCGGCCGCGTGGCCACCCATTCCGTCGGCAACGAGGACGAGGCTCTCGGCCTCGAGAATGCCGAAGCAGTCCTCGTTATGCGTACGCCGCATTCCGACGTCGGTCCTGGCCGCGTATCGAATCGTCATCGCGTCACGGAGATCGGGGACACCATCGTACCCGGACTTCCGTTCCCACGACCCGATCCTGACCGAACTAATGCGCAGAGGCGCGATGTGCGGCCAGGGCCGCCGCGACCCGCGTGTGCATGAACGGCGGCAGCAGGGGCGCCATGCTCAGCTCGGCCCGGATCCGCGCGAGCGAGACTGGCGCCGAGGCGAACGTGCTCGGCAGCATGTACGGCGTCGTGATCGAGGCAGCACAGCTCGTGTCGTGCGCCGTCGTCGGATCCGCGATGAAGTCGACGAGGTTCTGGGTACCGCACGAGCTCTGCAGGGACGCGCCGTGGCCCGAGTTCTCGTGAATCACCACGACGGAGTTCGACAGCGTCACCGCGGCGATGGCGCCAAAGCTCGGGGGCGTGATCGGATCGAGCCGCCCGCTCGAGACCAGGGTCCGCACCGTCGAGGTCACAGGTTGCGCGAGCTGCGCCTGGTGGTTGACCTTGGGCCAGTTCGTACACGTGTCCATCAGGCCGAACCAGCTGCCGCCGAACAGGTCGATGATGTCCGGCGGCACGCCGGCGTTGAGCTGACCAAACGCGTTCTGGTCCGGCGGATTGAAGATCTCGCCACACACGACGGAGTTATAGAGGCCGCGCGAGACGCCATCGCGTGAGCCGAGGCTGATCAGCGCGTTCGCGAGGAACGTCTGCACGCGATCGACGCGGCGCTCGGCGAGGTCGCTGATCACCATGGGCAGCCAGACGTACGAGCTCTTCGAGTAGAGAACGCGGAACAGGATGTATGCGTAGGTGCCGCCGTCGAGCTCGAATGGGTTGCCCTCGAAGTCGATCGAGACCGGACTCGCGTCGAGCGACGCGACGCCGCTCGAGAACTTCGTGACGAGGTTGCCGAAGGCGGTCCCGCACGCGCCCGCAGCCCTACACGACGCGTCGAGCGCCGTCAGCGCGCTGTAGAACGACGACGGGATCGCCGCTGGCCACACGATCGACGACGGCACGAGGCCCTCGATCATCGACGAGCGCACGTTGTCGCCATGCCGCCGCATCACCTCGAGGGCGAGCCGCGAGCCGTACGAGATGCCGTAGAGGTTCAGCTTGGGATAGCCGAGCGCCGCGCGCAGCTCGTCGACGTCATCGGCGTTCGCGGCGGTGTTGTACATCGAGAGGTCGTAGCTGCCCGAGAAGTCCACGCAGTCGGCGGTCTGGCAGTCGAGGAACGGCACCGAGCGCGCGGTGCCGCGCTGGCTGATCACGAGGAAGTCGCCGTCGGCGAGGAGACCACTGAGGAACGGCGAGCCGATCGTCACGGCGTAGTCGAGGATGCTCTGCCCATCACCGCCCGGACCACCGGCGAGATAGATCGTCGCGTTCGGCGATGCCGACGGACTCTCGATCTTCACGTAGTGCACGCGGATCGTGCGCCCCTTGATCGCCCGGTTCTCCCAGACGACCAGGTCGCCACATGCATAGCCCTGCCCCTCGGTCAGCCCCAGCGCCGGTGGGACCTCGTAGCGGCACGGAACTGGCTCGGCGCGCGGCACGACGCCCGGATCTGCGTCGGGAACGTAGGCATCGGGCTCGATCGGCGGAGCGTCGGGCCTTCCTCCGCCACCGCTATCATCCCCGCACGCAACGAGCGTCAGGAAGACAGCGGTCGTCAGGATGCGGGTGAGTGGCATGCGCCTAGGATCGTCGATCTGGCCCCGCCGCTGCTCTCCACGCGCTGGCACATGCTGAGAACCGGCGACGCCCGGTTCGCTACGGCGCGTCGGGCGCGACGCCGCCGTCCACGGGCCAGCCGCCATCGGGGTATGGGTGCCACGGGCCGCACGGGTCAACCCCGCCGTCGGAGCCACCATCCGGTCCACTCGCATACGACCCGCCGTCCAGACCGTTGCCGGCGTCGGGTTGCCAGCTTCCGCCATCTGCCGGGCCATCAGGACAGGGATGGGTGCTCCCGGCGTCGAGGTTGCTGCCGAGCTTCCCTTTCCGCTCGCCTTCACCATCAAAGTACAGCGAGCATCCACAGAGAGCAGAGACGGTCAGGGCAATCAGGAACGTACGCATGAAGTCCTCCAGCCTCTCGGTCGCCAGCCCTCCACCCGAAAGGAATTTTTCCTCTCGGCGGGCCCTTTGGCGACCAAGTCCTGGCGTGAGCCTGAAGCTCGTCATCGGCCTCGTCCTCTCCGCCGCCCAGCCGGCGGCCGCGGAGCGTTCGATCCTTGCCGATGTTCCCGCGATGGCTCCGTTCGATGCCCGCGAGCTCGCGGCAGCACTGCGCGTCCGCCTCGCGCGTGAAGGTGCGCCGGTCACGGTGCGCGTGCTCGCGACAGCCACCGGTGTTCGCGTCGAGGTCAGCACGACCGAGAACGCGATCGAGCGCGGTGGTGCACGCGAGGTCTCGCTCGAAGGACTGACCGGTGAGACCGCCGCGCGCATGGTCGCGCTCGCCGCGGATGATCTGATGCTCGACGAGCTCGCGCTGCCACCCATCGCGCCGCGGGTCGCGGCCACGCGGATCACCACCGTGAGCGTGGTCGGTGCGGCGGCTGCCTGGGACGATCTGTTCGGCGCGGTCACGCTCGATGTCGCGCGCCAGCGCGGTCCGTGGATCGCCGCGCTCGACCTGGGCGGCGCCACGCTCGTCGGCGGCCCGATCAACCTGAGCGCCGCCGTCGTTCGCCTCTCGGCCGGCTATCGTGTGAGCTGGCTCGAGCTGCGCGCAGGCGCAACCTTCGCTCCCCTGATCGTCAGCGACGGCGATGGTGACAGCACCGTCCTCGTCGGTGGCGGCGCGAGCGCGCGCTTGCGCGTGCCACTCGGTGACGGGGTCCGCGCCGTGATCGCCGCCGGGGCCGACGTGTTCGCGACGCGGACGCAGTATCTCGTCGACGGGATGCCCACGCTCACCACGCCGCGCACGGCCCCGTGGTTCGGCGCCGGGATCGAGGTGACGCCATGATCTCGGCGATCGCGATCCTCGGTGCGCTCGCTCGTCCGATCGTCCCTCCGCCGCCCGAGCAGGACGACGATCTCCTCGCGCGCCACCAGGCCGGCGAGCCCGACGCGTTCGCCGCGATCTATCGCGCACACTCCGTCGCGGTCTATCGCCGCCTCAGCCGCATCCTCGGTCCGGTCCCCGAGCGCGAGGATCTGACGCAGGATGTCTTCCTCGCGCTCCACAAGACGCTGCCGCGCTTCCGAGGCGAGTCGCAGCTCTCCACGCTGATCCATCGCATCGCGATCAATCGCGCATGTGACTACCTGCGCCGCCGCGCCCGGCGGCCGGTCAACCTCGTCGAGGGCGCGTTCTTCGACGACGTGGTCGGTCCCGCCAGCTCCCCCGAGGTCCAGACCGCTGCGCGCGAAGATCTCGTGCACGTCTTCACGTGCCTCGCGAAGATCAAGCCCAAGAAGCGGATCGCCTTCCTGCTCCGCGTGGTGGAAGGCATGTCGTTCGACGAGATCGGTCAGCTGACCGATGCCGCACCCGAGGCGGTCGCGAAGCGCGTGCAGCACGCGCAGCACGAGCTCGATGCCCTCCTCGCCCGGAGCGTTCGATGAAGCACAACGACCTCGTGCGCACAGCGATGACTCTCGACGACGAGCTCGACGACATCAAGCGCGCCCGGATCTGGTCGCGGCTCGAGGATCGCCTCGCCGAGCCCGAGGCTCCACCCGCGCGCTGGCCGATCCTGGTGGGCGTCGCCGCGGTCGCCGCGCTCGCCGTGCTCGCGCTGTTCGGACTGCTCGGCACAACGCCCGACCAGACCGCGCGTGTCCTCACGATCCCCGTGGAGACCACGGTGAGCTCGAACCTCGGGCCCCACACGCGGGCATCCCTCGTCGGCCCCGCGGAGCTCGAGCTCGTGGGCGCGCCCGGCCCGGCGACGACGGTCCGGCTGCGCCGCGGGACGCTGCTCGCCGACTTCGCAGGTGGACCAGGCCGCTCACTGCGGATCGAGGCGCCCGGTGCCGTGATCGAGATCGTGGGCACGCTGTTCGCGGTCGAGGCGCTCGACGGTGGCTCGTGTACCTCGGTCTCCCACGGTCGCGTGCGCGTGACGAGCTCGACGCGGACGGTGGACGTCGGTGCGGACGAGCGCTACTGCACGTCGGGAACCAGCGAGCCGCAGCCGATCGAGGAGACAGTGAAGCGCGCGCTCGAGCGCCATGGTGCGGTGATCACGGCGCAGGTCGAGCCGGTGATCGAGGCGCCGGCGATCGCGACGGAGCCGGTCGTGGCAATGAGAACTCCGGATGAACCACGAGTCGCCGCGCCACCGCCGACCGCACCCACCGCGACGCGCGCGGCACTGCCTCCATCGCCAGTGACCGCACCCACCGCGACGCGCGCGGCGACGACTCCATCGCCGTCATCCGCTGCCACCGCAACGCGCAGCGCACCGGCCCCATCGCCGGCGCCCGCCGCCGCCACGCCGCACGCGATCCGCTCCACCGCCCCGACTCCATCGCAGTCGTCGTCGCCCGCACCCACCACAACGCGCGGGGCACCGGTTCCATCGCCGGCGCCCGCCGTCACCGCAACGGCCGGCGCACCGGGCCCATCGCCGGCGCCCGCCACCGCCACGCCGCACGCGATCCTCTCCACCGCCCCGACTCGATCGCAGTCGTCGTCGCCCGCATCTACCGCGACGAGCGCGATCCGCTCCCCGGCACCGGCTCCATCGCCTGAGCCTGTCGTCGTGACCGCACCCACGCTCGCGATCGTGCCAACACCGCTACCTCCTCTGCCCGTCACGGCCACCGATCTCTATCGCGCCGCCGAGACCGCACTCGGGTCCGGCGACCTCGCGCAGGCGAGCCGCGCCCTCGATCGACTGGTCACCGAGTTCCCGAGCTCGCCCCTCGTCGATCAGGCGCACTACGAGGCTGCACGCATCGCGTACAAGCAGCGCTCGTGGGCAACGGCTCGCCGACACCTCGCGCGCCTCGCCGCCGTGCCGCGCACCCCGCTCGCGGAGCCCGGCCACTACCTGTCGTGCCGGATCGCCGTCGAGACGCGCGAGCGTGGAGCTGCTTCGTGCCTCGTCGAGTACCGCAAAGCGTTCCCGCGATCGCCGCACGACCTCGACGCGCTCGCGCTCGTCGTCCAGCTCGGCCACGCGAGCGGTGGCTGCGCGGCGGTCACGAACGAGATCGCCGAGCTCGCGCGTCGCCACCCGAACTCGAAGCACGCGGCCGCGTGGCGCGCGCGCTGTACGGAGCAGCCGTGAGGCGACTCGTGATCGCGGTGCTCGCGTTCGCGACGCTGCTCGCGGCATGCGATCGCATCATCGAGCTCGAGCGCCAGCCGCCGCCGGATGGCTCGTTCGATGCCGCGAACGGTGATGGCGGCAATCACGATGGCGGGCTCACCGACGCGCTCGGCGACGGCGGTGTCGGGCCCGATGTGTGACTCAAGCTGTGCGTTCGACGATCGACCGCGCGCCGCCCCCGAGCACTCGACCGGGGGGGCGCGACCGCCGCGGACTGGGCCCGCCCTGACGGCTACTTCGCGGCGGTGTCGGCCCGCGCCGCGAGGATGAAGCGCAGCACGTCCTGGGTCTGCGGCTCGGTGAGCTTGGCCTTCTTGCCCATCCGCCCGAGGATGCCGGGCCACCGGTCATCTGCGATCGCCGTGATGTCGGGGTGGCCGTGACAGTCGTCGCACTTCGCCGTGAACAGCTCGCGTCCGTTGCGCAGCGCCTCGGGGGTCGTGCCCGGCCATCGCGTTGCGGCGGTAGCTTCCGCCGCCGGGGTCACGGGACCAGGCACCGTGCCCGTCTTGGGATAGCCGCAGGCCGCGGTGAGCAGCAAGAAGAGCGAGAGACAGCGGTTCGACATGCTGGCGGTATACACGGGCACCTCACGGGAGGGCCCCGGCCGGGCGGTTCCTCGCTCGACGCTCACGTCAGTGACGATCGGTACACGTTCCGCATGCGTCGAGAGGCCCGATTCGTTGCCGCGGTCGGGTCGGACTGCGCAACTCGCGCACGATGAATCACGATTCGCGCGTCGAGCTGAGTCGCGGAACCGGGACTCTACGTTTGTCGTTTACCGAAATGCTGCGTCCTTGGTACGAGCCATCCATGATCGCGACCCCGCACGAGCACACCGACGGCACTCCCTATCGCGCGACGATCTCGTGCGCCCGGTGCGGCAAGCTCGTCACCGACAGTATCGAGGAGCCGATCATGTGCCTCACGTGCAAGATCATGACGGCTCCACCGGCCGAGATCGCGCCGAACGATCTCCAGGTGAAGCGCACGATCTGGCCGTGGCTCGTGGGTGTTGCGCTCCTCGCCGGCGCCGGCATCGGCGCAAAGGCATATCTCTCGCACCAGAAGAGCCAGAACGAGTTCGAGGAGCGGCACCCGGTCGTCGCGACGCCGGTCGAGGAGAGGTATCTCCAGAAGCACGCGAAGGACTGGAAGGCCGGCAGGGCCAAGCTCGTCGCGTCGGTCGCCGCGATCCCCGAGGGCGAGATCAAGGGAGCCGGCGCGTGCCCGCTACGCGTCGAGATCCCGGAGGAGGCCAACGTGGCCGCGGCGGACATCGCCAGCTACCGACTCCGCGAGCGAGTGAATCCTGACCTCGCCGTGCGGCCGTTCCTCGTCACGGGCACCGACCTCGCGCAGCGCGTGGCAACACACGTCGATCACCTCATTGCAGCGGGCGACCGCATCCGGTTCCAGACCGGAGAGGGCCAGTACCGAGTGTTCGCGGCGATCGCGATCCCGCTCGTGATCGTGCGGCTAACCAGCGAGACACCCGCAGAGCTCGTGCGCGCGACCACCGGCGAGGACACGTTCGTGCCGGGACGCCGCACGGGTACCGCATACGTGTTCGACCGCACGTCCGGCGCCCTACGCTGTACGGGCACGTTCACCGCGACGTCGTCGTCGGAGATCACGGCGAAGGGATACCTGGGGAACGCGACCAGCAACGCGGACGGCACGCTCGCACGCGACCTCGACGAGCAGACGCTGCGTGCAATCCAGACATCGCTCGTCTCCGTCGGCAGTTAGCTGTTTATTCCCGAAACGCGACGTGCCGATTGGGCCTGTCGCACCACCGCGCGATGACTACGTTGAACCTCGTCATTTGGAGGTCAGCATGAACATCCCACGGTCACTCAAGGTCCTGCTGCTCGGGCTCACGATCTGGCAGCCCGTCTACATCGTCGCGTTCATGGCGATCGTGATGCTGGGTGGGGTGGGGAGCATGGAGAGCTTCGAGACGCTGATGGCGGTGCACATGGCGACGATGGTCGCGAGCATCGGCCTGCTGATCTTCTACATCGTCCACCTGTTCAAGGCGCCGTCGATTCCGAGCGACAAGCGAGCGCTGTGGGGGGTCGCCTTGTTCATGGGAGCCCCGATCGCGATGCCGATCTACTTCTTCACGCACGTCTGGCCCGAGAAGCAGAGGGACTCGTTCGCGATCGACCACGTCATTCGCTGATAACGTTCGGACGTGCCGCTCGCTGGACGTGGATCGAAGTACAGCTCGGCGCGGCATGCCGTCGAGTGGGCGCTCGGGCTCGCGTACCGCGGCCACTGGCCGGCGCGGATCGTGCGGGCGCTCGGTCTGCAGCGTCGCGTCCGCGTGCGCCACCACCGGATCGAGACCGCGCGCTGGCCGACGAAGGTGCGCCCACTTCGGATCGCGTTCGTGTCTGACCTCCACGCCGGGCCGACCACGCATCCGACCCTGCTCGACGAGGCGTTCGAGCTGCTCGCTGCCACCGACGCCGACCTGATTCTCCTCGGTGGGGACTACGTGTTTCTGTCCGCCGAGTACATCCCGTGGATCGAGCAGCGGCTTGCGCGGATCTCTGCCCCGCTCGGGATCTTCGGTGTCCTCGGCAATCACGATCTGTGGGCCGACGATGCTGCGATCGTCGCCGCGCTCTCGCGTGCCGGTGCGCGGATGCTCGTCAACGAGCGCGTGGTGCTACCAGCGCCGTTCGAGCACGTGACACTCGCGGGGCTCGACGATCCGTGGACCGGAATCGTCCCGGCCCTGCCGGTGTTTCTCGACGATGATCGCGTCCGCGTCATCCTGACCCACGCACCCGAGGCGATGCTGCACCTCGGCGACCAGCCGTTCGAGCTCGCGATGTGCGGGCACACGCATGGTGGCCACATCGCCCTGCCCGGTGGGATTCCGATCCTCGTGCCCGGCCCGCTCTCGCGCCGGCACGCGCACGGACGCTATGACCTCACCAACGATCGGACCCTGATCGTGAGCCGGGGCATCGGTGGTACCGAGGTCGCGCTCCGGCTCAACGCGGACCCGGATATCCTCGTCATCGAGCTCGGATAGTCAGCGCGCCCAGTAGGCCTCGTCGTCGAGCCCTTCCTCGCGCTCCGGTAGACCACGTGTGAGTCGCGGGGCCGCCTGTGCGAGCACCTCGAAGCTCACGCGGTTCGCGTAGCGACACACCTGGCTCATCGACGAGTAGGTCAGGAACTCGCGAACGTGTTTGGAGGAGTTCGGCACGCGCGCGTGGTGGTATCGGTTCGCGGCCATGTCATGGAGGAGCGCCGAGAGCGCCGCGTCTCCTGCACCGTTCGTACTCGTGATCCGGTCGGGACCACCGTGATACGGCGCGATGTGAGCGAACACCTTGACCGGCGTCGTGCACTGCGCCTGCGCCATCGGTCGACTGAACTCGTAGCGGTTGAACTCGGGGATCGCGCCCGGCAGCAGCGGATAGCGCGTCTCGCGCTTCACCTCGTCATCGGTGTAGCCCGCGAGGTACAGACCCGATGCTCCGGCGGTACACAGGACGAGGTCGGCCAGCTCGAGAACGCGTTCGCATGCGACGAGCGGATCCGCCGAGCCCGTCAGAGCTTCGCCCTCCTCCTCGTTCATCGCGACAACGTCGACGTGTTCGTCGATGAACGCCCGCCAGAACTCCGGTCGCTCCGCGATCACGAACCGCGTCCCGAGCGTCAGTACCACCGGCACACCGTGCTCGCGCGCGAGGTCGACCGCGCGGAGCGTCGCGTCGGGCATCGGGTCACCAGGCTTGCAGCGCATCAGGTACGCCGAGATCACGAGCGCCGAGGCATCGGCAAACACGTCGCCCGGGATGCTCTCGGGCCGGAGTGCGTTCATCTTGCCCTCGCTGATCGCGAACGTGCGCTCGCCGTCGGGCGTCACCAGCGCGAAGCAGC
Organism: Myxococcales bacterium; assembly: GCA_031421915.1. Taxonomy (GTDB): domain Bacteria; phylum Myxococcota_A; class Polyangia; order Haliangiales; family Haliangiaceae; genus JABFXX01. The sequence continues at coordinate 12,183 of JANOPP010000396.1, forward strand.
GCCCGACCGGGCCATCGACGGGCTGCAGGTGATCGAGGTTGACGCGACTCGACGTGTTCGACAGGTACCGGTATCCCGACGTCCCCAGCCGGATCTCCTCGCTCATCACACCGAGCAAGATCGACGCGTCATCCGCGAGCAGCGAGTAGTTGTGCAGCGTGTTACCGACCGTGCCGCCGGCAAACTCGTAGGAGATCAACTTGTCGGCGAGCAGCTCGTCGTAGAGCCGCACCGCGAGCTCGTTCGGGATCACCGTCGAGGCACCGCGCGGGAGCGCGTAGCGTTCGAGGAGAGCGAATGGCACGCGTGCGTCGATGTCGACCAGCGTCTGATCCACACCGACCACGTGCGTGCGCGCGTGCGTCACGTCGAGGCCCACCGCCTTGAACAGAGGATCCCGCGCGTGAACGGGAAAGTAGTGCTTGTGCTTGCGGCGGCCAGGAAATCGCACGACCGGTAGTGTGCCTCAGGAGCTACCCTCGATGCTCCATGCTCTTCCGTCAACTGTTCGATCAGGGCTCGAGCACGTACACATACCTGCTCGGCGACAAAGCCACCCGCGAGGCTGTGCTGATCGACTGCGTGTTCGAGCAGCACATGCGCGACGTCGCGCTGATCCGCGAGCTCGGCCTGACGCTACGCTCCACCCTCGACACGCACTGCCACGCCGACCACGTCACGGGCGCCTGGCTGATGCAGCGAGCACTCGGCAGCACGATCGGGATGGCGCAGGTCTACGGCGCGGAGTCCGTGGACCGCCCGCTCGCTCATGGAGACGTCGTCACGTTCGGCGCATGCTCGCTCGAGGTCCGAGCGACGCCCGGCCACACGAACGGATGCCTGTCGTTCGTCACGGCCGACCACGGGCACGTGTTCACCGGCGACGCACTCCTCGTGCGCGGCGCCGGGCGCACGGACTTTCAGGACGGCGACGCACAGCGCCTGTTCCAGTCGATCCAGACCCAGCTGTTCACGCTCCCCGATGAGTGCCTCGTTCACCCGGCGCACGACTACGAGGGACGCACCGTGAGCACGATCGGAGAAGAGCGCCGGTACAACCCGCGCATCGGCGGCGGTGCGCGCGAGGAGGACTTCGTCGGCTACATGCGAAACCTCGGCCTCCCGCATCCGAAGCTGCTCGCGATCGCGGTGCCCGCGAACCTCCGCGCCGGTCGTCCGGAGGACGGCGCATCGCTGCCGGCTGCCCCCTCGTGGGGACCGGTCGTCATGACGTACGCGGGCGTTCCGGAGATCGCGCCGGAGTGGGTCGCGGATCACCGCACCGAGGTGATCGTCCTCGACGTGCGCGCTGCGGCCGAGCTCGATGGCGAGCTCGGGCACCTCGCCGGCGCGCGCCACATCCCACTCGACGAGCTGCGTGGACGCCTGTCGGAGCTCGACGCGGAGCTCCCGATCGCGGTGATGTGCCAGACCGGGAAGCGGGCCGCGCTCGGCACGACGATCCTCCTGAAAGCAGGACTCACGCGCGTGGCGAACGTCGCCGGTGGCATGGCGCGCTGGCGAGAGCTCGGTCTACCGAGCTAACGCTACTCCGCGAGCGCAGCCGTAGGTCGACGCGATCGTGAGCGCGTGGGAACTCACGCCGAGCGGTGTCGTCCAGTGTAGCGTCTCGCCATGCAGTCGAAGTGGTTCGTCCTGGCGACGTGGCTCGTGGTCCTTGGCTGTGGAGGGCCTCCGAGCCCCGGCCCAGCGCCGATCGCTCCTGCTCCTGTCGCGACCGCGACCGTCGCGCCTCAAGCACCCGATCCAGTGCCGGCTCCAGAGCCGGAGCCGAAGCCGGCGCCGGTCCCCGAGGAGGTCCCCTGCGACGCGGGAGACCTCGATGCATGCGTGAACCTCGCGGTTCGCTACGCGGACGGCACCGGCGTCGCGCAAGATCTGGCGAAGGCGGTCGCGCTGCTCGAGCGCACCTGCGACGGGAACTACTGGCTCGGCTGCTCCGCGCTCGGCCTGTTCTACGAGCGGGGCCTCGGTGTTCCGATCGATGCGACCAAGGCCTCGGCGCTCTATCTGAAGTCATGTGATGGCGGCTTGTTGCCGGGCTGCCACAGGCTCGGGTTATTGCTCCTGCACGGCGACGGGATCGCGAAGAATGTCCCGCAGGCAATCACACGCTTCAAGCAGGCCTGCACGGGCAACATCTTCGACGGATGCGGCGCGCTCGGTGAGCTCTACGACGACGGCACTCTGGTCAAACAGAACTACAAGCAGGCGCGCCCGTACTACGTCAAAGCCTGCGACGGCGGCGTCGTCGCGTACTGCAACAACCTCGGCCGCCTCTACAAGTACGGGCGCGGCGTGAAGAAGGATCTCACGAAGGCGCGAGCGCTGTTCCAGCACGCGTGCGACGCCGAGGATCTCCTGTCCTGCAACAACCTCGGCGTCCTCTACGAGAACGCGCTCGGAGTCACCGCCGACTACGCGAAGGCGAAGGAGCTCTACGAGCGCGCGTGCTCCGGAGGCGAGCTGCGTGGTTGCCACAACCTCGGCATCATCTACACCGAAGGCCACGGTGTCACCGCCGACGCCGCGCTCGCGAAGAGCTGGTTCCAGCGTGCGTGCGATGGTGGGCTCACCGCGAGCTGCGACGCGACGAAGTAGCGATCGGACCTCTACGCGTTTCGCGGTGGCGGTACCGGCGGCGGACCGTTGCGTACGGCACGAAAGGTCTCCTTGACCTCCTCGATCTCGACGTCGACGGTCAGCCCTTCGAGCGCTGACCGCGGCAGGTCGAGAGCCGTCGCGAGCTCGCGCAGGTAAGCGTCCTCGGCGAGGTGCATCTGGTCGTCGGCTTCGATGACCGTGCTGACGAGCAACAGCAGCTTGCGCCGATCCGCTTCGGGGTCGTCGCGGAATGCGCTCGCCGTGGCCTTCAGATCGAAGTGCTTTGGTTCGAAGGAAGCGATGCACGCCTCGACCTCGACGCGCATCTCGCCCGCCAGCTCGGCCAAGAGAGCTCGGACCTCGGTCTTCTCCTGGTGGTGAAGCTCCTCATCCGCGTACGCGGCGCCCAGCAACAGCTCGCACAGCGGAAAGATGCGGTCGCCCGAGGTCAGCATCGCGGTGCCGAAACCTAACAGACGGCCAGTGGCTCGGGTGGCGTGATAGCGTGGTTGTTCCTCGCCGCGTGTCGACCATCGCCTTCACACCCGGCTCCATCGTGGGGCGCTACGAGATCCTCGAGAGGATCGGCACCGGGGGCATGGCAGAGGTCTACCTCGCCCATCTGCGGGACGCTCCGAAGGAGTCGCGGGTCGCACTCAAGCGCTTGCTGCCGGCCTTCGCGGACCAGCGCCGGTTCATCGAGATGTTCGTCGCCGAGGCGCGGCTCGCGTCGACGTTGCACCACCCGAACATCGCCGAGGTGTTCGAGGCCGTGATCGATCACGACGTGTGCTACTTCGCGATGGAGTTCGTTCACGGGCACGACGTCCGCGCGCTGCTCGTTGCCGCCGCCGCGCGCAAGCGACCGATGCCGCTCCCGATCGCGATCTCGATCATGTACGGCATCACGTGCGCGCTCGCGTATGTCCATGACCCGCGGGGACCGCACGCCCAGCTCAACATCGTTCATCGCGACATCTCGCCGAGCAACATCCTCGTAAGCTTCGACGGCGCGATCAAGCTCGTCGATTTCGGGATCGCGCGCGTCGAGCTGGGCGCCGTGACCCGCACCGCCAGTCGCGAGCTCAAGGGCAAGATCCCGTACATGTCCCCCGAGCAGTGCCGCGCGCTGAAGCTCGACGGACGCTCGGACCTGTTCTCCCTCGGCGTGGTGCTCTACGAGCTCACCACCAACACGCGTCCGTTCGACCGCTCGAGCGAGTTCGAGACGCTCGAAGCGATCGTGCGAGGCGAGTTCGCAGCGCCGTCCCGCGTGGTGCCCGGGTATCCGACCGAGCTCGAGGAGATCGTGTTGCGGCTGCTCGCGACGCGCCCCTCCGATCGCTATCCCTCGGCAGGCGCGCTGCTCGTCGATCTCGATCGGTTGATCGCCGCACACGACCTCGACCTCTCCGACAACGCGCTCGTGGCGCACATCGGCGCGCTGCTCGGCCGCGAAGATCCGGATCACGCGGGCACTCGCCACGAACGTCGCGTGCGCGTCGCCCCGCATGCCCCGCCCCCACCGGCGGCTCCGGCGATCGACCGGGCACCGACCCGCATCCAGCAACGGTTCAGCACGGCACCAGCAATGATCGACGCAGGAGCCGCAGCGCTCGGCGAGCTCTCGCCGGAGGCACGAGTCCCGATCGACCGGATCGCTGCACGGTGCAGCGCGCTCCTCGAGACGATCGCGCCCGGCACCTCCGACGCGCGTGACCTGCCGGCGTCGGCCGTCGCCCAGCTGATCGGGCGCGCGATGCGCACGCACGCTCGCGGCGATCTCGAGCCCGCGGTGCTCGCACTCGAGCTCGCACTCTCCGCCGCGCGCCCCGAGGACGGCGTCGATGCCCTGCTCGCGGCGAACGAGTCGATGCTGCTCGCCGTGTTCACCGCATTCCTCGGCGATCAGTCCCGGATGGTTGCAACGTCGCAGCACCTCGAGCAGCTCGTCGGAGTCGAGATCGACCAGCGCGCGGCGTTCTTGTTGACGCGCATCGACGGCACGCTCTCGGCCCAGGAGCTGATCGCGACCTGCGGGCTGCCCCGACGAGAGGCGTGCCGCCACCTGTCGCAGTTGATCCTGCGAGAGATCGTCGTCCTCGTCTAGGGATCGCGAGCGGGCGCCATCACCGCCGCGGTCCCGTACAGACCTGCAGCCAGGACGAGGGCGGCCGTCGAGCCGGCAACTCGCAACACGAGGACCGCCACGACTCCGCCGGCTACCGACGCGGCACCGTTGATCGCCCACAAGCTGGCGACGCGAGTGGCGGGCTCGCCGTGGTGAACGAGGAGCACTGAAAACGGACAACCGACGGCGAGCCCCGCGGGCGCGACGATCGCAGTGATCAGCAACAAGCGGCCAGCGTCACTCGAGACCTCGTCGAGCCACGCGAGGTCCCGCACGAGCAGAGCGGTTGCAGCGACGGCGAGCCCCGCCGCCACACACGCCCACGAGACGCCGCGGTCGAGCCGGCGCCACCAGCCACCCAGCAGCAACGCGCCCGCGGCACACCAGGCGAGCAAGCTGAACAGGACGAACGACACCGCATACAGCGTTCCGCCCGCAGCGAGCGTGAACCGCTGGATGAGCGCGAGCTCGACGCATAGAAACGCGGCGCCGAGGCAGCTCGCGACGGTTGCCGGGCGGAGGACCGACCGAGCGTCGCGTCCGCGCTCGACCATCAGGACGAGCACGAGCAGGACGGCGCCCGCCAGCGCCCACAACCGGCCCGGTTGGGACAGCGCAGTCGCGATCAGGCCCCTGGTGTTCTGGAAGAAGTACGGACGCTCGTCGTGGACCGGTGTCAGGTCGTCAGCTCCGGTGACACCGAGCTGTGCCGGATCGAGCAGCTGGACACTCCGTTCGGGCGGATCACCCGGGCCCCACAGGAGCTCCGCTGGCGAGAGGTCGAAGCGGTCAGCCACGTCCACCGGCATCGGCGATGTACCGACGATCACCATGAACCGGTACGCAGTCCCTGGTCGTGGATCGTGCAGGACGACAATTCCTTCGAGTGCTCGTGCACGACTGACGCCGATCGTCTCGAGGGCCTCGAGCACCGTGAGCAGCTGGCGGTACGCGTTTCCTGGATCGCTGTGGATGAGGACCAGGACGCCCGTCGGAGTCAACCGAGCCAGATACAGCTGGACCGCCTCGACCGTGTACAGGTGGGCCTCCATCCCCGACGGCTGCGCATGGACGTTGCCGGTCAGCGCCAGCGCGAGCTCGATCACGTCGTAGCGTTCGGTGGTGTCGGCCAGGTGTCGGCGAGCGTCCTCGATGAACAGGCGAACGCCCGGCTGGTGGTACACGTCGCCGGCGAAATGCTTCCAGCGAGCCAGGAGGCCAGGCATTGCTGGATTCACCTCCACCGCATCGACGCGCGACGCTCCGTACTTCCTCGCCAACCAGACGCTTGCACCTGCACCCGCACCGAGCACGAGTACGCGGTCGGGCTGGAGAGCCCGATAGGGCAACGACATGAGAAGGCCCCACGTACTCTCGAACGAGCCCGCCTTCGCTCGCGCCTCTTCGACCATGTAGGTCGGGCTCATGCCGTCGGTGAACACACCGAGTCTCACGCCGCGCTCGTCGGGCGCCTGGTTCACGTCGAGGCGACCGAGCGGATTCCAGACGGAATCGAGCACGTCCCGCGATGACGTCCCCGTCTCGACGATCGCCTTCTCGGAACCAGGATCGGATCGGAGCAGCACCTCGAGCGGCCCGTCCGGCAAGGACCCCACTCGCCCGATCACCAGCACGCTCACGTGCGCCACCGCGATCAGTGCGATCGCGACCACGGTGCGACGTCGACGCTCGACGAGCAACAAGGCCAGCACGCAACACACAAGGCCCAGCACCAACATGATCTCGGTCGGCGCGAGTGGACCGAGGAGACGGGGTGCCACCAGACATCCGCTCGCCGCGGCGAAGAGATCGACGGCATACGTCGCCCGTGCGGCGCTGCTGCCGCGCGAGGCATACGCGTCCGACACCAGCATGCCAGCGAGCGCGAACGGCACCAGCGACAGCGCCACCAGTGCCGGCAACGATGCCCCACCGATCGCCGCCAAGGCCAGGCAGAACAGCGCCGCCGCGAGTCCAGGTGCGGCTCGACTCGGCGTCATCCAGCGTGGGTAGCGCAACCGGACAAACGCGCCTGAGCCGAGTCCGAGGAGTGCGATCGACAGCGCCGTCGAGGTCGCGTGCGAGCTGCCGATGTACGCGTAGAGCCGGGTAGACGTGAGCTCGAGGACCAGCACCACGAACGTCACGATCGCGATGGTCGCTGCCGGGCGATGGTTGCTCGTGTCCATGCGTCGCGATCAGTGCTCGTAGCGGATCTTCAGCGTCTCGATCACCGTGCGGACGAGCTCCTTCACCTTCTCGGTGCTCTCGTGCCGGACGATCACGTACCCATCGCCTTCGTAGCTCGGGTTCTTCGCTGCACCGATCGTCGGGAGCTTCGCCTCGACGAGCCACGGACCGATCGCCTCGTACACTTCACGCACGCCCCGGACCGAGGAGACGCGGCCATTGCCGATTCCGCGGATGTACGCGCAACCGGCGGCGAACGTTCGCTCCCACGGCGCATCGAGCACGCCGTCGACGACGGAGCGCACCCACGCGCGATAGATGTCGATATCGTGCACGAGCCCCGTCATCTGGAGGAGCTGGGGCCCCGGCGGTCGCTGCGCGATCTCGCCGACCGCGAGCGTGCCATCGCTCCGCTCGAACCACTCCATGTGCGTCATGCCGTCCTCGAGCCCGAGCGCGCGGATCGCGGCAAAGCCGATGTCGCGCGCCTTCTCGTACGCCGCCGCATCGATCTCCCGCGGGAGGATGCAGGCCCACTGGATCCACGGATTCTCGAGGACCTCGAGACATCCCGGCCGGTAGTCGGCGACGGACCAGACGCGCGGCTCCCCTCCGATCGTGATCGTCTCCAGGCTGTGCTCGGTTCCCACGAGCATCTCCTCGACGAGCACCGGCGCACCCGAGGACACCCCCGTCTCGGCGAGCGCGGCGCCGAGCTCTGCGCGCGACCTCACGCGGAACGTCGACTTCGCGCCCATCCCCGCGGGCGGCTTGAGCACCACGGGATAGCCGACGTCGTCGGCAAACGCGCGTGCATCGAGCTCGGACGTGACCAGGCGATGACGCGCCACCGGGATCCCCGCGGCGCGGAGCGCGTCCTTCATCTCCGCCTTCTCGCGAAACAGCGCAGCCGTCTTCACCGACGTGCCGGATACGCCGAAGTGCTCGCGCGCTTGAGCGAGCACTACCATCATCGCTTCGAGGATTCCGATGATCCGGAACGGCTCACCGTGGCGACGGCGAAGGACGTCGACGCCCTCGATGATGTCGGCGAGGCTCGTGGGCTGCGTCACCCGGACGAGGTCAGCGTAGAGGTGGGCCTCGCCCGGCGGTGGCGTGTGCACGATCCCGAGCAGCCGGATGTCCTCGACCTTGGCCGCGGCGCGAACGAACCGCATCGTGACGTCGCTGGGAAACGGCGCGACGAAGATGACATTGCGCGGCATGGGCGCGGAGGCTCGCCCGCGCAGCCAGGAGCGTCAAGCTCGCGAACCGACGACGGGACCGTCGCAGCGTCGTCCCGACGAGGATCCTGCGTGCAATGGAGCCGCGACTTCCGGTATCGTTACGGGATGCGCCTGCTCTGCTTTCTCACGGTCACGCTCCTCGCCGCCACCGTGTCGGCGGACCCGCGCAGCCTTCCGTTCGAGATCGTCAACGTGTTGCCGAACACGCAGCAGGTGCTCGTCTACGATCGAGTTCACAACACGCACGTGTTGCTCGCGGCCGGCTCGAACTTCGAGGACTACCTGGTCGTCGAGATCAAAGGCATCGGCGTGACCATGGAGAGCCAGCAGGAGCGGTTCACCGTGTATCCCCGGGCGGCGAAGGGCCTCGCGCTCTACCTCGATGAAGCGAGCAGCCACAACCGCCCGCCGGCTGTCTACAGCCAGGTCGAGCCCGCAAGTGCTACGGTCCAGGTCGCGGAGACCGCCGCAGCGGCAGATCCTCAGCAGGGCATGGCGGTCGCACTCGCGTCGCTGTTCTCCGCGTGGGTAGCGTCTCTCTTCGCCTGATCCGCTAACGGTCGAGCTTCATCTTGTGCTTGGTGGCGAGGGCGTCGACCTCCGCGAGCGTTCCGCCCGAATACTCGGTGAGCCGTCCCGTGTCGAAGAACTTCACGGACCAGGACTTACCGTTGTCGCCGCTCCGCGCTTCGATGCTCTTCTTGTCTCCGCTGTACTTTCGAATCATCGACGCTCCTGTTGAGACTACCTGTACGTGCGTTGCTTGGAGATGACGTCGCGCCACGCCGCCTTGGCAAGCAACCGAGATGGATCGATGGACTCGAGCGCCGCGACAGGTGTCTTGGCACGTTCCTCGTCGACACGCCAACGACTGAATGCCGGTCTGCTGCCGACGTGCGCCGGCGCGCACTCCATCCGCGGTACCGACCGCCACCAGTTGACGAGCATCGTGACGCGCGGCCATCGGCCAGGTCGTCCGGGCAGGACACCGTGGAGGAGCGTGCCCGGGAACATGCCAAAGCGACCGGGCCGCGGGTGCACGGCGATCCCCGCCTTCGGTGCCGAGGTTCGCGCTGGTGTCGCGTCGAGGATGACGGTCGGCCCACCGGCGTTGCTGAGGTAGAGGATCGACGCCAGATCCGGCGATACGATCGAGCTCCGGATCCCCTCGTCGCGGTCGAAGTGGAATGGAAAGCCCGTGTCGGTCGTCGTGGAACGGAACCACCATTCGGCGCCGATGAACTCGTGCCCCCGAGGCACGAAGCTCCGCAGGTGCTGGATCACCTGCTCGAACAAGAGTCGCGCTGGCGCGTCGAGGGGGTACCAGTGGGTTCCCGCATCGCCAGGCTCGGGTGGCCGCGCCTGACCATCGATGATCTGGGCCCTGAGCGCATCGATCACCTGCGCCGGAACGGCACGGTCGATGGCCGATACCCGCGACAGCGCGCTCGATCCCATCGTCGCCGATTCTACAGGCGCTAGCCCATCGCCGGAATGATCCCGAGCTGCTGAAACCAGGAGTAGATGTCGACGTCCACCCAGTGCTCCACGACCTTGCCGTCCTTGATCCGGAAGAACTGGATCTCGGTCCACGTCGCGTGCTTCCCGGTCGCCGGGATACCGAGGAACGTCCCGGTGTGGGTTCCGGACTCGGTGGCGCGATACGAGACCCAATCGTCGCCGGCGACGAGCTGGGTGATCGCGACCTGGTCGTCGGGGAACCCGCTGAACAGGTGGCCGAGGAACGCCTGATAGCCGGCGAGCCCCTTGCCGAACGACGCCACGGTCTCGTTGTGCTCGACGTAGTCCGCGGCAAAGAATTCGCCGAGCCTGTCGAGCTTGCGCTCGTTCTTGACGGTGGTGACGAACGTGCGGACGAGCTGCTGGTTGGCCTGTGCGATCGAGTCCATGGTGATGCCCCTCTGGGTTGGTGTGCCCATGGGTCGAACGAGCCCCGGCCAGATCGACACGGCTGCCAAGAAACTCTTCGAACCGTTCTCGGACCTGCCTGGACCGACCACAGAACCGGGAGCGCTCGGATCACGCCCCTGGATCGGGCCGCAGGACGCGTTCCAGGCTCACATCGAGGCGGCTATGGACCAGCCGGAGAATGCTGTCGACTTCGTTGGTCGCGATCCCGAGGCGTCGCTGGACCTCGGTACGAGTGTGTTCGAGGAGCTCCTCGCGGATCCGGGCGAGCCAGCGAGCGGCCGTGGCGCGATGGATGCCGTGGAGCGCACCGATGTCGTCGACGGTCAGCCCGTCGAGGACCTGATAGCGCAACAAGCTGCGATCTTTCGTCGGGAGTGCGTTCAACGCCATGCGAAACGCCTCGGAGCACTCGGCGCGGTAGAGGTCGCGAATGTAGGAGAGCTCCGGATCGTTCGCGGGTGACAGGAAGTCGAACAGGGCGTCGTCGTCGATCTTGACCTCGCGTTTGTCGCGACCGAGGAGTCGGATCAGCTCGCGCGTCGCGGTCACGCGGATCCAGCCGCGCAGATCGCCGCGCCCCGAGAACATCGCGGCAGCGGCCGGACGGTTGCTCTCCGAGACGAACAGGATCCGACGGATGTTCTGCTTGGCCTCGGCGGCGAGATCGGTTCCGGCGCGGGTCCGGACCGCTGCGCGATCGATCTCGTCGAAGTACGCGCGCTCGAACGTGACGATCGCGGCCTGATCGCCACGCGCGCAGGCGAGCGCCAGATACATGTCTCCGGACCGCACTGACCGCAGCTCGGCCTCACCACCATCGTCGGCGAAGCGACTGGCGAGATGCGTGATGAAGGCTGTGTCTGCGACTTCGACGTCGGGCCACGCAGTGTGCGCGGTCGCGAGGTGGGCATCGAGGATCGCGGCGAGGTCGGCGAGGTCCACGAGCGCAGTGCGGGGAGTCGCCGCAAGCGCTGCCAGGAAGGTCTCGCGCACACTCATCGCAGCAGTATACTCGCCGCGGCTCTCGTCATGACTGTGTGCCCAGACGCGGACACGTTTCAGGCGATGATCGCTCGTCGTCTGCCCGACGCGCGTCGTGCCGAGCTCGTGGAGCATGCCGACGGCTGCGAGGCGTGTCGCGCGCTGCTCGTCGAGCTGGTGCGAACTGCGCCACCGCTTCCTGACGGCAACCGGTCGGAAGTTGGTGTCGATCCAGCGACGGCACCGACCGTCGACAGCGGCTCGCGCCGCACCGGCACGTCGATCGAGCTTCGGCCAGGAGATCGAGTCGATCGCTACATCATCGAACGCAAGCTCGGCGCGGGCGGCATGGGAGTGGTCTACGCGGCGCGAGACCCGGAGCTCGATCGGAGCATCGCACTCAAGCTGCTGCATGCCCGCGCGATGACAGATCCCATGGCGACACACGCGGAGGCGCGGCTGTTGCGCGAGGCGCAGGCCGTCGCGCGGATCTCGCATCCGAACGTGATCGCGGTGCACGACATCGGCACCGCGGGCGACGACACCCCGGTTGCCGGCCAGGGCTTCGTTGCGATGGAGCTCGTCGACGGGTGGACCCTCCGCGAGTGGCTCGCAGAGACGCCGCGGAGCTGGCGAGAGATCCTGGTCCCCTTTCTCGCGGCACTACGCGGGCTCGCCGCCGCACATGCAGCCGGACTGATCCATCGCGACATCAAGCCCGACAACATCCTGATCGGCCGCGACGGCCGCGTTCGCGTGACAGATTTCGGAATGGCGCGGGCGCTCGAGGATGTCGACACGAGCTCACCATCACCCGCGCCGTCGGCGACGACCTCGCCCTTGCAGGTCGCGTTGACGCAGACCGGGACGACGCTCGGCACGCCGGCGTACATGGCGCCCGAGCAGCACGCCGGCGAACCTACCGACGAACGCACCGACCAGTTCAGCTTCTGCGTCGCCATGTGGGAGGCGCTGTACGGCGAGCGACCGTTTGCGGGTGCCGATCTCGACGCACTGGAACGGTCGGTCCGCACGGGTGAGATGCGCCCACCGCCCCCGAGCTCGAGCGTTCCGGCGTGGGTCCGTCGCGCACTGACGCGCGGTCTGCGCCCCGCCCCGGGCGACCGATGGCCGACGACCCACGCTCTCATCGACGCGTTGTCGCCACGACGAACGCGATGGCTCGCCGTCGGTGGAGGCGTGGTGTCAGCGGCGTTGCTCGCGGCACTCGTCGTCGTACCGCGGCTCACCGGCGGAGAGAGCTCGCAGCTCTGCCGCGGTGCCGAGCTCCGACTCGTCGGGGTGTGGGGGCCCGCTCGCGCCCAACAGCTGAGCGCCGCCTTCAGCGCGAGCAAGCAGCCGTCGGCTGTCGCTGTCTGGCGCCGACTGCAGCCGATGTTCGATGGATTTGCGACGAGCTGGGTGGCGATGCACACCGACGCTTGCGAGGACACGCGCGTTCGCGGCGATCAGACCGAGGTGCTGCTCGGGCTGCGAATGCAGTGCCTCGAGCGCAAGCTCGCTGGCGTTCGCACCCTGCTCGGAGCGTTCGACACGCTCGAGGACGACACGGTCACCGCGGCACTCTCGGTCGCCGAGCGGGTCACGCGTCTCGACGAGTGTGACAATGCGACGGCCCTGGCGGCACCGACCGCGGTTCCACCAACGCCGCAAGTCGCGTCCGAGGTCGCGTCGCTCCGCATCGAGCTCGAGGCTGCCGAGGTCAGATGGCGGATCCGGCCACACTCCGACGTCAAGGTGCAGATCCGGCGCATGGACGAACGCAGTCGGGTCATCGGGTTCGCGCCGCTCGAGGCGGAGGTCCGGATCCTGCTCGCGAAGGTGCAGAGCCATGACAGCGACGAGCGGGGTGCCGACGAGACCTTGCGCGGTGCGATCGAGCGCGCGGAGGTCGGTCAGCACGATCGCGCCAAGGCAGAGGCCGAGATCCTGCGGGTTCATTCGCTGGGAATCCTCGGCAGCTTCGAGGATGCACATCAGCGTGCCGCCTACGCGGGTGCCGTGATCGCCCGGCTCGGCTCCGACGACGAGCTCGAAGCGGAGCTTGCCGTCGCTCTCGGCGAGCTCTTCGGTCGCGAGCGCCGGTGGAACGAGGCACACGCGGCGATCGCGAAGGGACTCGCGATCAAGATCCGGATATTTGGAGCGCGCAGCACGGAGGTCGCGGAGACGCTCTCCGAGCTCTCGAGCGTGCAGAGCGCGCAGGGGAAGTACGACGAGGCGTTCGCGACGATGCGCCAGGTAAGCGACATGTCCGCCGAGCTCTACGGCGACGATCCGATGGCCGCTGCGATGGAGATCATGGGGAGAGCAGATTCGGCACTCGTCGCCGGCGACTTCGCGACGTCTGCCACGCTGGAGCGTCAGCGCGTCGCGTTGCTCGAGAAGCTGGTAGGTGCGGATTCGTCGGACGTGGCCTACGCGCGAAGCAGCCTCGCGATGTCACTCGAGTTCGGCGGTCGACTCGAGGAGGCTCGCGCGATGCGCCGCTCGGTTGTCGCGATCCTGGAGCGCGAGCCGACGCCGCGGCTGGGCGAGGAGCTGAACTCGCTGGGAACGATCGAGATCGAGATCGGCGACCACGCTGGCGCGGTCGCGACGTTCCAGCGAGCGGCGACGTTGCTGAAGACCTTCGCAACCGACGACCCGTACGGCGAGCTGCCCACGGCGCAAGCAGGGCTGGGCCGCGGGCTCGTGGTCCTCGGCAAGGCGCGCGAGGCAGTCCCGCACCTCGAAGCCGCGCTGGCGTGGCGCGAGCGCCAGCCCGAGATCGCACCAGCGCGACTCGGGACGCCGCGCTGGTTTCTCGCGCAAGCGTTGTGGCTCGGCGGGGGTGACAAGAGCCGATCGCGCTCGCTCGCGGAGAAGGCGCAAGCTGACTACGAACGCGCGCTCGTCGTCCTCGGCGGCAAGCCCGGCGTGCTGGAGGTTGCGTACAAGCGCTCGGCGGCACTGCTCGCTGACGTCAAGGCGTGGCGCGAGTCGCACTGAGGACTAGCGACGCGAGGTCGGGCCGGGCGGCAGGGGAATCGGCGTGCCGGTGAAGTACTCGAAGTTCGCGGTCACCGACTTCGAATCGTTCATCGTCACCGTGCAGGGGCCCGTACCGGTGCACGCCCCACTCCACCCCGTGAACGTGTAGGCGTACAAGCTCGGCTGCGCGTACAGCGTGATGGTGATTCCCGGGGCCGTGTTGACGGCGCACACGTTCGCAGAGCTTGCACCGCAGTCAATTCCGTTCGGGTTGCTGGTGATCTTGCCGAGACCGCGGCCGGTTGTTCCAACGGTGAGGATCGGTGCAGCGGTCGCGAAGGACTGCCGGGCGCTGACGAACGTGCCGCTCGCGGTGACGTAGCGCGCCTGCCAGTGGTAGGTCGTTGCCGGAGCGAGGTTCGGAAGCACCGCGTACGCGTTCGGATAATTGACGTACCCGGCCTGCATCGGCGCGGCAGTCGTGGTCTGCCCGAACGCGATCGTCGTCCCGTAGTCGAACGAGAGCTGACCGCCCTTGAAGAAGGTGAAGAGGTTCACGTTCAGCCTCGCGCTGGTCAGCCCGATGTTGTTCGTGACGAGGTTCTCGAACTTCGTGCGGTAGCCGACCGTCACGGGGGTCGATGGCAACGCGTAGGCCGTCGTGCTCATCGTCTTCACCCCGAGCGCGTGCGAAAGGCCACCCGCGGCGCCGACGAGCTCGGCGTTGTAGATCACCGGGATCTGGATCTCGAGATACTCGCTCGGATCCAGGTTGACCGTGCCGGTGGTGAAAGCGAGACCGCCGTTCGGCCCGACGAATCCCCACGGTGCGCAGTTGGTGATCGGGTCGCTGGTGCCGTTCAGGTGCTGGCGAATGCAGTACGCCGATTTGCTGGTGTCGCGAATCGCCCCTGCGGGGAGAAAGATCTCCATCGTGACTCCGTCGAGCGTGCATCCGACGTTCTTGGCCACGGCGTGGATGTACCGGCTGTCGCCGGTCTTGAGCCGGTTCGCAACGTCGTCCTCGTAGCCGATCCAGGTCTCGATGCCGTTGACGAGTCCCTGACCCGCGCAGTTGTACGGGATGAACTGCGACGGGCTGTGGACCCACTCGGACTCCGCGTGGGCGAGTGGGGTGGCGGCGAGGGTGCCGAGCAGGACCAGCGATGAGATGGCGAAGGTGCGTGTCATGGAGACCAAGAGGGGCCTCGGCCGATCCGTCGCATCGAAAGATCGTGCGACGCCCTGCCCACATGTCCCGAAACCACAACCCTGCGTAGGCATTCACGACAGTGGGGCCTCCAAGCCGCCAATCACCACACTCGGTGGAACCTCCGCGTTCCAGCGGGCCGCCGACCGTCGAACGCGAGGATCGGCACCTGGTACCTCCACGTTCCGGCCGTGCGGCATGCTGGTTGCTCACCTTGTCTGCCATGACGAACAGAACGCTGGTCTTCCTGTTGTGCGTCGCCGGTTGCGACGGAAGCGATCCGGGCGCGGGCGCCGATGCCGGCACCGACGCGTCGAGCTGCGAGACAGCCGTTGTTGCCCGCCCCGGTACCGTGATCACCACGACCGGCCCGGTGACCGGTACCGCGGAGGGCGCGGTGCTGTCGTGGAAAGGGATCCCGTACACCGCACCGCCCGTCGGTGATCTGCGATGGCGCCCTCCGGTGCCGGCGACCTGCTGGACCGAGGAGCGCGTGACCACGTCGTTCGGCGCGCAGTGTCCTCAGCTCGATGAAGACGGTCAGGTCGTCGGCGAAGAAGACTGCCTGACGCTCAACGTCTGGGCACCCACGGGCGCCACAGATGCACCCGTGATGGTGTTCGTCCATGGCGGTGCCAACATCCAGGGCACCGGCTCGAATCCGATCTACGACGGAACGTCGCTCGCGATGCGAACCGGCGCAGTCGTCGTCACGTTCAACTACCGGCTCGGGGCGCTCGGGTTCTTCGCGAACCCCGCGCTCGGCGAAGAGCGGCCGGAGCGTGTCTCGGGGAACTACGGCATCCTCGATCAGATCGCCACGCTGGTGTGGGTCAAGGCGAACATCGCCGGCTTCGGCGGCTCTCCCGATCGGGTGTTGCTGTTCGGTGAGTCTGCGGGTGCCCAGGACACCTTGATTCACGTCGTCTCGCCGCTCTCTGCCGGGTTGTTCTCGTCCGCGATCGTGGAGAGCGGAGGCGCCTACCGCACGACGCTCGCCGAGAACGAGACCTCGATGCAGGCAGTCGTCGATGCGGTGAGCTGCACCACCGCGTCGTCGGTGACCGGATGCCTGCGCGCAGTCCCGGCGGCGACGCTCGTTGCGATCCCTTCCGCCGACGGCCCCCTCGCGTCGGGAATGCGGTACGTGCCCTCGATCGACGGGTACGTGCTCGCCGACACCGTCCCGAACCTGCTCGCACAAGGGCGGTTCAATCACGTTCCCCTGGTGCTCGGCACCAACGCGGACGAGACGTCGCGGATGGTGCCGCGCGTGACGACCGAGGCTCAGTACATGGCAGCCGTGCAAACCCAGTACGGCCCCGCCGCCAACGCACTCCTCGCGCTGTACCCGGCTGCGGACTACGCGACGCCGCAGAAGGCGCTGATCCGGCTCACGACGGATGTCACCTGGACGTGTCCGACGCGAAGGCTCGCGCGCCTGGCAAGCGAGCACCAGACCGAGCCGGTCTATCGGTACCTGTTCAGCTGGGCCGCGCCCGGCGCCGTCGGCGCGACGGTCGGAGCAACCCATGGGCTGGAGCTGCCGTTCGTGTTCGGCACGCATGCCTCGCTGGGCTTCACGCCGTCCGCGTCCGACCTCGCGCTGTCCGACGCGATGGGGAACTACTGGAGTCGGTTCGCCGCGACGGGAGATCCGAACGGAGGGACCGAGGCGGTGTGGCCTCGCTACGCCTCCGCTACCGACCCCTATCTCGATCTGAACACCACGATCACCGCTCGCGCGGGCCTCGCGACCGCGCAGTGCGATGCCATCGACGCGCTCGCACCGTGACGGCGCGAGGAGATCAGCGACCTGCGGTCGGGGGACATGGCGAATAGATGCTCGCGCGGGTCGCGCGGTTCGGGTCGGACATGAGGGGCGTCGATGGCACCGGAAACCACTTCGACGCGTGATCATCATCGTCGACCGGGAGTCCAGATCCCGAGCCCGAGCCCGACTCCGAGTCCGCGGAGCTCAACTCGGGGTCCGGATCGCAGAGCAGACAGGCTGGCGTCACCACCAACAGCCCGACGAGTGTGATCGGGCTCCACCGCAGGGACATCGTCGTGTTGCTCATTCCAGCCAACCGACCGGCGGCGAGATTCGACGCCGACATCACCGCGACATCAGCCTGAGTGACCCTGTTTCCGCGGGACGCGATCGTGATGTTCGGCTACGGATAGTTGTGAAGCAGCGGACGGACCTCGCTGCACGGCCTGCACATCGACGAGGCAACACCCGTGTTCCGGCGCGTGCGTCCGGCGACGGCCTTGAACACGGGCCCACTGCGTTCCTCGTCGCAGCGCAGGCACTCGTTCAAGGTGCCATCGGGCAGGTGATAAGGCTCGCCGAGCGCGAAGAAGCACGGCGCGGTACACGCGTCTCGTGTCGCCACGACATTGAAGTACCAGATCTGTGCGCAGGCAGCCGTGAACCCCAGCGCCGCGAGACACTGCATGTTGAGCTCGGGCGAGTCATTCAGGTGCTCGGTCGCGCACTGACGAACAGGCCCGGTGAGATCCGGGTAGCGCATGTACACGGCGAGATCGGCCAACGAGGAGCACTGCCCACAGGCGTCGTGATGCGTGACGATCGCACCGACCTGGATGGCCGCTTGCTCTGAATCGAAGGTCTCGAGTCGGTACGATCGCGAGCCCGGCGCGTCAGGGACGACGGCGCAAACCGTGTCCGGATCCCCAGGGGCCGGCCGCGCGCCCGCATACGGATCCGTGTCGAGAAGTGGTGGGGGATCCAGGAGCTGCCACGCCAGAAGTGCGTCGGCATCTGCAGAGGTGTACGCCGGAGCAGTCCATTCGACGCCCTGGCACGAACAGCTCGGTCCGCACTGGTCCGCTCCCAGTCCGGTCGTGGCCGTGGGGCGCCCGAACAGGCGCTCACCCGTGCACGTGGGCTCGACGGCATCACGACACGCCACGAGACCGACGAACAGGCCGAGCGATCCGGCCAGATGGCGCGCGATCACGAACGGACGATCATTCCAGTGGACCGGCACCTACGCTCATCGTCGGATGGAGTAGCGATCCACGCAAGGGAGCGTGCTGTTTGCGCGCGCGAACTGTCCGTAGTGCGCGACCCGGATCACGGGCACAGGTCGACCAGCTGCCCCGTGTTCGGCGTCGTGCCGTACCGACGTAGCGCCAGCGTCCGCCGGTGAGGCCACACGGGTGGTGGCCACCCATGACCCAGCGATCGGTCGAGCAACTGCGCGCGTTCGGCGACGTCTCGATCAACACCTGCCCGGATCGGGCCGAGGATCCTGATATCGTGGTCCGGTGGAGGACTCATGAACAAGCTGATCGCAATCGCTTCGATGATCCTGGTGGCGTGCGTGACGGTCTCGGCGCCGCCACCACAACCTCAAGGCGCGGGTGGCCCGCCCGGTGCGGCGACAGCCGACGGAGAAGCGTGCCCACCAGGTGCGTTCTGTACCTGGAAGTGCCCCGCCGGTGGCTGCGAATACGTCTGCCAGCCAGGCAGCACGTGCAACGCCGACTGCGAGCGCGGCGGATGCAGGATGGATTGCCAGGACGCGACCTGCAACGTCGAGTGCGAGGGCCCGGGATGCGAGATGGAGTGCAGCGGTAGCGCCACCTGCAACATGGAGTGTGAGGGCGGCGCGTGTCGCCAGGCATGCGAGCCCACGTCCACGTGCGCGATGGACTGCGACGCCGGCAACTGCAACCGATCGTAAGCGCCGACACGCGTCCGGAGGGTCTTCATGACGTTTCCAGGCGGCGCGTCAGGGCGCGCCCGGCGGACCCACGTGCGAAGGCGGCATGACCGGAGGTGGTGCTGACGGTGTTGACGTTGCTACGTGCGCGCCGAACGTCCACGCAAACGATAGCTCGACGCGCGGATACGTCCCATACGTACCGGCCCCGTGACCGAGGCGAAGTCCGAGCCGCCCGGCGTCCCCGACGCGAAGCGAGCCACCCACGCCCAGCGTAGCGGCCAGGGCGGTGCGAGCTCCTGGATACGCGGCATCTACCACGGCAGGGACCGCATCCTCGGTAGCAGCACCCACGGTCGCGAACACGACGATTGGTCGGAGCTCGACGCTCGCGACCAGCGCACCGCGCAACAGCAATGACGTATCGCGCTGCCGTACGGTGGAGATCTCGAGCACGTTGGAGGTCACGCCGACCTCGCTCGCGTAGCCGAGGCGAAACCGTCCCAGCGAAAACGACTGCCGGATCGCGATCGCCCCAGCGACGGACGGTCCGGCGGGTACGCCATCGGAATCCCCACCACCGAGGTAGTTGTCATTCGGGGCCCACGCCGCATCACCGACGAGCCCGAGCTCGAGGGTCTTGGTGGCCGCCCAGAACACGGACAGCCCACTCTCCTGCGATGCGATCGCGGTTGCGTCGTTCATGCGATCAGGTTTGCCATTCCCGTCTGCGAGCCCGATGCGAACGCCTCCCTGCACACCCTGCCCGATTGGATCACCGTCGTAGAATGGCGCCCGAGGTGCCATCACCGTGCCTCGCTGCCCCACGCTCTTGGCATTGCAGCCCGCGAGGACGACGACATGTGTTCCGATCGCGACCACGCAGATGCTCCCCCTGCGACCACCCATCTCCCCATCGTCGGCGGAGGTGGTGGGGGTGTCAATTTCAGAACCGTCGACTCGGCTTCCGCGCTTCGAACCTCGTCCTCGAATGAGCGCTGCCCCCAACACCCGTCCGGAGGGTCTTCATGACGTTCCGGTCGTGGTGACGATCTGGTACCTTGTCGCCCTCATGAGCAAACGTAAGTTCACCAAACGCACGGTCGCCACGACCGACCTCGCCCCCGCCGCGCTCGCCCAGCTGAAGACCAACGAGCGCCTGCGCAGGCGCGCCGATCGCGCGCTCCTCAAGCGGCGCCGGCAGAAGTCCGGGCAGTAGTCGGCTCGAGCACGGACGTGTGCGCCTTCGAGGTGATCGTCGTCGGTGTGGGCGACACGTTTTCGGAAAAGCATCACACGACCGCGTTGCTGCTCCACTGCGACGGCTTCTATCTCGCCATTGATTGCCCGGACACCTACCGCTCCGTTCTGCGGTCGGCTGCCGAGAGCTCCGGTCGAGCGCTGTCGCTCACCGACATCGACCACGTCCTGATCACGCACGTTCATGGCGATCACATGAACGGGCTCGAAGGGGTCGCCTTCTACAAGCGCTTCGCCGAGGCCAAACGAGTTCGCCTCGTGACCTCTCCCGAAGTCCGTTCGGTGATCTGGGACGAGCGGTTGAAGGCGAGCATGAGTGCGCTCTGGGATGGCCAGCAGTTCAAGCAACTCGGCTTCGACGACTACTTCGAGCATCTGCCGCTGAGCTGGTCGAGCGAGATCGTCGTTGGTCCATTCCGGATCCGCGCACGACGCACGCTGCACCACGTGCCGACGAGCGCGCTCTTCATCGAGGCCGCTGGACGCACCCTCGGGTACTCGTGCGACACGGCGTTCGATCCTGCGTTGATCGCCTTCCTCGAGCCCGCAGATCTCATCATCCACGAGACGAATCTCGGGCCTGCGCACACGCCGTACTCCGCCCTCGCAGCACTACCCGAAACGCTCCGCGCCAAGATGCGGCTGATCCACTACCCCGACGGATTCGACATCGCCGCGAGCACGATCAAAGCCCTGCGCGAGGGCGAGGTACTTCACCCGTGAGGGCGAAGCCCTGGGTGGGGTCGAGGAGAACGGCGCGTCAGTAGCGTCATTCGATCTCGAACAAGAACAGCGACGAGCTCATTCTCGTGATGATCGAGCTGAACACCGACCGGGTTGCGTTACCGGCTGGGTTGTCCATCGGTGATTCGTCGACGAGCCTCATCTCGAAGCTGGGCAAGAGGCCATCAGAGCGGAGCTCGGACGTCTCGTATGGCCAAGCATGGTGGTTTCAGTTCGACGAGTACAGGCTACTCGCGGCGCTGAACAAGAAGCTGCGGCTGATGTGGTTGCGAGCCTTTCGCCTCACCTCTAGCGAGCGAGCGAAGATTCATCTGAAGAGGCACCTCAGCCAGCAGAACGCGAACATCAACCCCAGGTCCGCCAGGTCGATTCTGGCGCTCCGCAAGAAGTTGCCGACGGTGGCCTGGCAACGTCGAATGGCCAGCGGCGACACAGCGTTCACCAAGGCCGGCATTCAGGCGACCACAACGCTCCTCCAAGAGTACCTGCAGACCGTCGCCGATCACGCGAGCAAGAAGAAGGCAGCGAACATCCACAACTCGGTGAAGCGCGTGGTTCGTTCCCTCAACCAGGTCAACGCACGGCACGCCGGATTCATCGAGACGATGGAACGCGAGGAGCTCTGCGTCTTCATCGACGGGGTTGTGCGCGCGACCGGCCTCGAAGTCGTGGGAGACCTGACGGAAGAATGGCGGGACTGGTAGGCGCCGGCAGTGGACGGCGGCCGGTAGAGCCTTGCGACGCGAGCTTCAGTGCACTCGCACCGTGATCAGAGCATCCGTGACGGACTTCACTCCTGCCCC
>JANOPP010000397.1:0-19969 GCA_031421915.1 Myxococcales bacterium
CACCGCACCCACCCGCGCGGCGCCCGCGGCGTGTTTGCGTTGGTGTTTGTGCGCGGCCCCGCGCGTGCAGATCTGGAAGCCGCTCGGCATGGTCTCGATCCTCGACTACATGGAGAGGGTTCTGGGCTACGCACCACGCACGGCGCAGGACCGGCTGCGCGTCGCGCGCGCGCTCGCCCACCTGCCGGTGCTGACCGAGTCGCTGGGCGAGGCCGATGGCCTGACGTTCTCGGCGGTGCGCGAGCTGGTTCGCGTCGCGACGCCCGACACCGAGCATCTGTGGCTCGAAGCTGCCACCGGCAAGAACCAGCGCGAGCTCGAGGAGCTGGTTGCGGGTCACGCACCGGGTGATCACCCCGACGATCCCGTCGATCCGGAGATCCGCACGCACATTGTTCGCTACGAGCTGTCGCCCGCGACGTTTGCGCTCGTGCGGCAGGCGAAGCTCGCGCTCGACGAGGAGCACGGCCGCCACCTCGACGATGATCCATTCATCGCGGCGCTGTGCACAGCGGTGCTAGAAGGAGCCGCGCCGGGCGAGGCCACGGGCCGGGCGAAGTTCCAGATCGCGACGGTCGTGTGCGAGTGCTGCGACCAGGCCTGGCAAGAGGGCGCCGGCGCACGTGTCCCGATCGACGCGGGTAGCCTCGCGCGTGCGCGGTGCGATGCCCAGCACCTCGGCTCGCTAGAGGCCGAGCGGCCGGCGCGCGCCGTCCAGGACATCCCACCTGCGATCGCGCGGTTCGTGTGGCGTCGCGATCGCGGGCGGTGCCAGACGCCGGGCTGTCGATCCGCGCGCGGGCTCGAGCTCCACCACATCGTCGCGCGCGCCGACGGGGGCGGTCACGACCCGATGAATCTCACTTTGCGATGCTCGGCATGCCACGCCGCGCACCACGCCGGGGCGTTGACGATCCGCGGCACCGCGCCCGATCAGCTCGAGACGCGGAGGCGTCACGATCACGCGGTGCCCGTCGGTCCGAATGCGATCGTGGGTGCTCCCGTGGGCGCGACGCGGGTCGTACCGGCAGTCGTGGGTGCCCCCGTGGGCGCGACGCGGGTCGCACCGGCGGTCGAGTGTGCCCCCGTGGGCGCGACGCGGGTCGAACCTGCGATCGAGCGTGCCCCCGTGGGCGAGAAGCGGCTCGATGCCGCGGAGGTTCGCGCGCAGGCACGTGACGCGCTGGTCACCCTGGGGTGGAAAGCAGGGATCGCGCGAGCGGCGGTCGATGCGGCGTGCGCTCACGTGGGCGGCGATGCGGCGATCGAGGTCGTGATCCGCGAGGCACTGCGCCGGTGCCCCGTGCCCACGGCATGATCTTCGTACTCAGCGGATGCGATCGTTTGCGCTCACGTGGGCAGCGATGCGGCGATCGAGGTCGTGATCCGCGAGGCCCTTCGCCGGTGCCCCGTGCCCACGGCATGAGCATCGTGCTCGGCTGATGCGATCGTTCTCGCTCACGTGGGCAGCGATGCGGCGATCAAGGTCGTGATCCGCGAGGCACTGCACCGGTGCCCCGTGCCCACGGGATGATCTTCCTACTCAGCGGATGCGATCGTTTGTGCTCGCGTGGCAGCGATGCGTGATCGAAATCGCGATCCGCGAGGCTGCGCGCTCGCCCGCGACGCACTGTCACCTTCGGGTGGAGAACGAGGATCGCGGGAGCGGCGGTCGATGCGGCTGCGCTCACGTGGGCGGCGATGCGGCGATCTAACCTTAGGTCGTCATTCGCGAGCCACTTGCCGGGTGCGTCGTCCTCGCGAGCAGGCGCGTACCCGCCAAGTGGTCATGGGTGGCATCGCGCGCGACTTGGACTCGCGGCGGACGGATCAGTCGTCGCGGCGGACCTTCTGGACCTTGGGACCGCCGGAGCCCGATGGCGGCGGCTGATCGCGGTGCCGGTGCTCGGAGCCAGTGTTATGCGGCTGTTCGTGGAGGCCTCCAGGCGGCCTGCTCGACGGTGGCTACGGTTCGATGAAGACGCGGCGCGATCGACGCGACCCGATTTGCGCTCCGTGCTCTCTGCTGCCTAGCGAGCAGGAAGTGGTGGCGGCATCACGACGCCCGGCAGGTCGAGGCGCTTCCAATTCGACGGTTGGAAGAAACTGGAGCTCGATAGCCCGGCGAACCCCGCCACGCCCACGGTGCCGTCGTCGAGCCAGACGTACAGACCACCGTAATACGAGGGCATGGTCGCCGCGACCGCGGTGCGCCCCGGCGGTAGCAGGATCGGGCTCGTCTCGTAGTAGACCGCCCCCGTCTCGCTCACCACCATCCGCAGCGCGACCCACGCTTCCCCGCCGACCGTCACGACCGCGATGTGGTGCAGCGTGCCTTCGGCGTACGGGCCGAGGTTCGAGTCGAACGACGTCAACGGGTGATCGCCGAACGGCAGGTGGTCGATGCGTAAGCGGCCATCGACTCCGAGGCCGACACTGAGCGGCGAGGCGCCGATCTCGACCAGATCCAGGGCGCTCGCAGGATCGCGCTTGAGCTCGGTGGGGCGCCCGTCGCCCGGATCGAAGAAGTGGTAGACCGCGCCGGCCGAATCGAGCGCATCCAGCCAGTAGTTTGGTCGACTCGCAGCGATCGCCGAGGAGCCACGCGCGCTCACGATCTGCTCCAATCCCGCGAGTGGCTGCGCGTTGTCCACCGTCGGGTAGATCCGGCCGTCCGCCGCTAGCATGTAGCCGCCCCCGATGAGGTCCCGTGCTGGCGGGATGCCGACCACGCGCGTCGCACTCGCGTTCTCGCTCGGCAGGTACTGGAGCTGGTAGACCGAGCCGTCGGACGTTAGGACCTGGGCCGAGGTGTTTACCCCGCCAATCGCCCACCGGCCCTCGACGATCGACACGGCGGTGGCCGGCAGGCCCGCGATCAGCGCGTCGGTCCCGTTCTCGTGCCGCACGTGGACCTGACCCTGGCTATCGAGCCAGAGCAGGTCGGAATTCACGAACAACAACGGATTGACGTGCGCGCGGGCGGTCTCGACCGTATCCGCGCCCGTGATCGTCACCGTGAACGACTCCGTCGCACCCGACTCGGCACGCAGCGCGAACGTGTGCTTGCCCAGGGTCGCGGTCTCGTCACAGGCGATCACCGCGAAGTGGGCCCCGGCGAGCGCGAGGAATGGAAGGCCGGCTAGCGAGCAGCCTGCGTTCGCGCCGGCAGCGACCAGCGAGATTGGGTTGTTCGTCGGAAATCCGGCCGACGTCGTCACCGCGACGACGCCGGGGCGAATCATCGAGAACGCGCGCTGGATCAGCGCGGCCTTCGGATCGGGCTGCCAGTGCATGAGCCAGGTCTGCGCGGAACCGCGGTCGCCGGCGCGGATGACCGCATCCATCCACCACGAGCCGTCGCGCGCGGGGATTGCCTGGGCATCTTCCCAGAAGAGGTCGTTCTTGAACGCTTCGCTGACCGGCGTCCATTCCGAATCGCCGTGCGAGAGCGCCATCAGCGTGGCCGGGGCAATCGAGTTGGCCGGGGGTGGGACCAGGAAGGGGGTCGCGAACGTGCGCGCGTACAGGCGTCCGTCAGCGCCGATTCCTTGCATCTTGTAGTACAGGTTCGTCGACGGTCGACGAAACCAATCGACGTCGCGCTGCTCGTTATCTGGCGAGATGCGGTCCCAGCCGGTCGCCGTTTGAACGTAATAGTTCCCGGCGCGATCGACGTTGTAGCGGGTGTCGAACTGGACCGGGGAGGCGACCATCGGAGGGCCGAGCACGCCGGCAGTGACGAAGTGCGAACCGGCTGGATCCGTCGCGACGAGCTGCCCGAATGGCTGCAGAAACGCGGATGTTACCGGGGTGCAGGTGTACGTGGTCTCGCCGGGAGGGTAGGCGCACAACAGCGTCTCGGGCTGCTTCCGGTTGAGGAAGTAGCGCGTGAGATCCGCGGCCTGACCGAGAAATTCGAAGAAATCACCGTTGGCCTCGACCGGCGTCGTGATCGGCTCCCACGGGGCACCCGGCTGGCGGGCGTAGAGTCGAGCACACTGGAGAAACTCGGTGCCGTCGACGCTGCTGCCCCGGGGGTAACACCCCAACCCTGGCTGATCGAGCGCGACCGGAGCGCCCGCGAGCGTGAAGCGCGAGTCCAGGACGCCGACGTCGCTGCTGTCGTACTGGTGGCAGCAATCGAACACGAGCGAAGGGAGGTCGTAGAAGGTGAGCTCACCAAGATCCGAGGATCCACATCCAACCCCGCTCACGCCGACACACGCACACGCACACGCAAGCACACCGGAACTGCGCATGACCACCAGAATATCAGTTCTCGCGGCGCTGCGGCAGAGATCGACGATCCAGAGGCTGGATCGAAGGGTCTCTGGATGCGGTCTCCCCGTCTTTGAGCAGATCAGTCGTCGCCGCGGACCTTCTGGACCTTGGGACCGCCGGAGCCCGAGGGCGGCTGCGGCTGATCGCGGCGCAGCGACATGACGTAGAGCAGGACCATCACGCCGGCGACAAAGACGAGGCCGGGGAGCTTGAACGTCTCGTACTCGGCGCCAAATGGCGCCATCGCGTAGGCGCTCTCCTTGATCGCGACGGGGACGGCGATGCCGATGCCCATGAGGGACTCGCCGGTGATGAAGCCGGCCGCGACAAGGAAGCCGTTGCGCTCGACCTGGCTGCGGCGCTCGGGCGACGCGTTGGTCTTGTCGAGGGCTCGGTTGACGAGCCACGCCATCACGCCACCGAGGAAGATCGGAACGTTGAGGTCGAAGGGCAGGTAGACGCCGACGGCGAAGGCCATCACCGGGATGCGGAACTTGGCCTTGCTCTTCTCGAGGTAGACATCGATCGCGATCACGAGGGCAGCGATGCCGGCACCGATGCCGATGATGGTCCATGGCAAGCCGCCGGCGAACACGCCCTTGGAGACCGTCGCCATGAGGTTGGCCTGCGGGACGGGGAGCGCCTTGCTGCCGATCGTGTAGGCGTCGTGGAGGAGGTTGAGGACGGGACCGATCGTGAGCGCGGCGACGATGACGCCGAGGATCTGCATCGTCTGCTGCTTCCATGGCGTGGAGCCGACGAGCTGACCGCACTTGAGGTCCTGCAGGTTGTCGCCTCCGATCGCGGCGGCGCAGCACACGACGGCGCCGATCAGGACGGCGGCGACCGGGCCAGCCTTGCCGCCGATGCCCATCGCGAGCAGGAGGAGCGAGGCGACGAGGATGGTCGAGATCGTGATGCCGGAGATCGGGTTGTTCGACGAGCCGACGAGGCCGGCCATGTACGCGGAGACCGCGGAGAACAGGAAGCCCGCGATCACCATGAGCACGGCCATCGCGGCGCTGATGCCGACGGAGCCCGTGAAGTGCCAGAACAGGAAGAAGAGGGGGATGACCGATGCGCCGATCAGGATGAGGATGATGTTCATCGGCATGTCGCGCTCGGTGCGCGGCACGGAGTCGCTGCCGCCTTCGCGCATGCGCTTGTAGGCGGCGAGGCCGGCAGTGACGCCGCTGACGAGCGAGCCGCGCATCTTGAACAGCGACCACAGGCCGCCGACGAGCATGCCGCCGACGCCGAGGTAGCGCGTGACGCGACCGTGCATCAGGCCGACCGCGTCGAGCGGACCGGCACCGATCATCGCCTGCGCGAGCGTCGCTCCGGTGTCGGGATCGACGATGATCGACGATGGATCGCCGAACGCGGCGAACAGGGGCATCGCGATCCAGCGGTTGAGGACGGAGCCCGAGAAGATGACCGCGGCGACGTTGAAGCCGACGATGTAGCCCACCGAGAGGAGAGCGGGCGAGGCGTTGATGCCGAAGTAGAACGGGACGCCGGCCTTCGTGCCCGCAGCGGCCGCAGCACCGCCGGTAGCGTTGGCGGTAAGGGCGGCACCTGCGGTGGCAGCACCGCCGGTGATCCACGCGCCGAACTCGACGACCTCGGCGTAGAGCTTCATGCCCGTCGAGCCGACCTTGACGACCGCGCCGATCACGCTGGCGAGCACGAGCATCCCGACGCCACCTCCGCCCTCGGCGCCGACCTTGAGGACCTCGGCGGTCGCGACGCCTTCGGGGAACTGCAGCGGCTGATCGATGATCATCGCGCGGCGCAGCGGGATGGTGAACAGGACGCCGAGGATGCCGCCGAGGCCGGCGATCAGCATCGTCTCGGCGAAGTGGAAGTCGGCCCACTGGCCGAGGAGGAGCAGGGCGGGAAGCGTGAAGATGACGCCTGACGCGATGCTGGCGCCCGATGCGGCGGCGGTCTGCACGCCGTTGTTCTGGAGGATGTTGCCGGTGCGCAGCATGCGGAATACGGCCATCGAGATCACGGCCGCGGGGACCGAGGCGGAGACCGTCATGCCGGCGACCATGCCGAGGTACGCGTTCGCGGCGGCGAGGATCACCGCGAGAAGGCAGCCGAGAATGATCACGCCGACCGTGAGCTCGGGGAGCGACTTGCTCGCGGGGATGTAGGGCTCGACCTTGCCCGCGGGGGCGGAGGAGCTCGGTGCGTCGGACATGCGCGAAACATCGTCGCGAACGTGGCCGTGGGTCAAGGAGCGGGAGCGGTGAACGCGGCCAAGAACCGAGGCGCGACGGGCACCTGGCCCGTGGGCAACCTCGGAGGCGCTGGACCGATAGCACCCTCCATGGGCGAATACGCATCGCGCGGTCCTCGGCACACGATGAGCAACGCGCCGCGCAGCTCGAGCGCGTACGCCGAGACGCACATGGCACCGCAGCGCGAGCTCGTGTGACTCGAAACGTGGCGCAAGAGTGGCCCGTGGGGGCGGGGGCCTGGAGTGGCTGCCATCCGCAAACGACCGTCGCGAACGAGAACGCCGGTCAATCGGAACTCGGAAGAGCCGGATCGGAACCTGCTAGAGTTGGATCGTGGCGTCAGGTCTTGAAGATCGGCTGCGTGAACACCTGGGCGCGGCCTCCTCGGACCTGGTGGCGGCGTACCTGTTCGGCAGTCGCGCCCGCGGATCCGCGAAGGATGCAAGCGACGTAGACCTCGCGTTGCTGCTCCGCGAAGCGCCACCTCGCACGTTGCTGGGCCAGCCATTCGATCTGGAGGACGACCTTCGGGGCTTGCTGGGTATCGACGTGCAGCTCCTCGTGCTCAATCGAGCGCCCCCGGATCTGATCCATCGAGTCCTCCGAGATGGCGTTCTCCTGATCGATCGCGATCCGACCTTCCGCATTCGCTTTGAAGTGGCCGCCCGCAATGCGTACTTCGATCTGAAGCCCTACCTGGATCGATACCGGGCGGGCGCATGACCGATGGGGCCCTGCTCGCGAAGAAGCTCGCGTTCATCGAGACCTGCTTGCGCGAGCTTCGGACACTGGCACGGATCGACGTGATCGAGCAGGACGTGCGCGAGGCTCGGTTCGTCGAGCACACGATGCAGCTAGCGATCCAGGCGGCGCTGGACGTTGCCTCGCATATCGTCTCCGAGCGGCGGCTCGGCGAGCCCGAGACCCACCAGCAGCTCTTTGTCCTCCTCGCACGCGGTGGGTGGATCGGTGACGACCTTGTCGCGCCCCTACGAGCGATGGCTGGTCTTCGCAACGTGTTGGTTCACGGATATACCGACGTGGACTACGCGATCGTGAAGGACGTGTTCCATCACCACCTCGACGACCTGAAGACGTTCGTGGATCGGGTCCGGGCTCGGATCGACGCCTCGAACTGATCTCGGACAGCTATTTGTCGTCTACACCGCCAACGTGGCGGAGCTTGGGTGCTACTGCCCCACGGATCGCGGGTGGTTGCCTTGACCTGTCGTGAGTGCCGCGCGACCGTCCCACATAGCGCGAACCCAGGCGTGGTGCGTTTGTAACTACGCATTCCGGAGGACCCCGTGAAGGCTCAACGTCCGTTGTTCGTTCGTAGCGTCGCCCTCGTGACGCTGCTGTCGTTTGTCGTCACCTCGTGCGGTGGCAAGACGAAGTCGCAGTCGCCGATCGGCGCGGGGTCTCCGATCTCGGATCAGATCCTGGTGCAGACCAAGGATCTCCCGCCCGGGCTCGACATGCGCGTGTCGGACGGGAAGCAGGGAGTGCCCGCGTTCGATCGCGCGAACCTCGCACCGGCCAAGAAGATCACCGACGCGGAGGCCGAGGCGCTGCTCGCGCGGGCCAAGCCGATCACGACCGACCCGCAGGACAAGCAGCGGTTTGCGCTGCGCGAGAAGTCGTTGCCGCCGCCGCGCACCGGACAGGTGATCAAGGGGCAGTTCCCGCCGCCGTCGTCGTCGCTGTTGCCGCCGGTGGCAAGCGATGCGGGCAAGGACCTCAAGGTCCTGCGCTGGATGCCCGAGGGTGAGGTGCCCCTCGCGCCCGAGCTGAGCGTGACGTTCAGCCAGCCGATGATCGCGGTGACGTCGCAGACGGATGCATCGGCGACGACGCCGGTGAGGCTCACGCCGCAGCCGAAGGGCAACTGGCGCTGGATCGGGACGCGGACGATCCTGTTCGATCCCGAGGTCCGGTTCCCGCAGTCGACGACGTACAAGGTCGAGATTCCGGCGGGGACCAAGAGCGCGAACGGAGGCGTGCTCAAGGAGGCGGTGAAGTTCACGTTCGAGACGCCGCCGCCGAAGATCGTCGCGACGTATCCGTCGCAGTACGTGCCGCAACGGCTCGACGTGCCGATGTTCCTCGCGTTCGATCAGAAGATCGATCCGATGGTCGTCGTCGACAAGCTGCGCGTCACGGCGAACGGTGCGGCGGTCCCGATCCGGATGATCGATCGCGCGGAGATCGCGAAGGACAAGCAGCTCGAGAGCGTCGTCGCGCAGACGATCAAGAACGACCAAGACGGCCGGTGGGTCGCGTTCCGCGCGACGCGGCCGTTTCCGAAGGACGCGGCGATCTCGATCGAGGTGCCGCCAGGGACGCGATCGGCCGAGGGGCCGAACGTCACGAAGGATCTGCAGGACCACACGTTCCGCACGTATCCACCGCTTCGGATCGAGGAGGCGGAGTGCGGCTGGGGCAGCGAGTGCCGCCCCGGGATGCCGTTCTCGATCCGGTTCAACAATCCGATCGACGCGGACAAGTTCGACGAAGCGCAGCTCACCGTCACGCCCGAGATTCCGGTGCACAAGACCGTCCAGAGCGGTCAGGCGATCAGCGTGATGGGCCTTACGAAGGCGCGCACGACGTACAAGGTCGTGGTGTCGGGCGGTCTGCTCGACGAGTTCGGGCAGCAGCTCGGTGCTGACACGACGCTGACGTTCACCGTCGGTGACGCGATGCCGTCGTTCTTCGGACCGAGCGGCATGGTCGTGCTCGATCCGGCGGCGAAGAAGCCAACGCTCGACTTCTTCAGCACGAACTACGAGCACCTCAAGGTCCGGCTCTATCAGGTCACGCCGGCCGACTACGACGCATGGGGCTTCTACATGCGGAACTACTGGAACAAGGACAAGCCGCCCAAGGTTCCCGGAAAGAAGGTCTTCGATCAGCTCGTCAGCGCGAGCAAGAAGAAGAATGACCTCGTCGAGACGTCGCTCGATCTCAAGCCGGCGCTCGACGGTGCGGGCCTCGGCCACGCGATCGCGATCGTCGAGCCGTATCCGTGGACCGAGGACTGGGATCCGCCGCGGCTGATGAGCTGGGTGCAGTCGACGCGGCTCGGCGTCGATGCGTTCGTCGATGCGGGCCACCTCAATGCGTTCGCGACCGACCTTTCGACCGGCAAGGCGGCGGCGAACGTCGCGTTCGAGATCCGACCGTTCGGCGTCAAGGCGACGAGCGACGACAAGGGCATGGCGACGCTCGCGCTGACCAGCGGTGGAGTGAAGGGCTCGCACCTGCTCACCGCGAAGCGCGGCAACGACATCGCGTTCGTCGCCGAGAACGAGAACTACTGGAACGAGTCGGGGAGCTGGATCAAGCAGAACCGCGGCACCAGCCTCGCCTGGTACGTGATCGACGACCGCAAGATGTACAAGCCGGGCGAGGAGGTCTCGCTCAAGGGCTGGCTCCGCGTGCTCGACTCGAGCGAGAACGGCGACCTCGACGGCATCGGCGGCAACGTGACCTCGGTGAAGTACACGGTGGTCGACCAGACGGGCAACAAGCTCGCGACCGGCTCGGCGCCGGTGTCCGTCGTCGGTGGCTTCGACACGAAGTTCACGCTGCCGAAGACGCCGAATCTTGGCTACGCGTCCGTGCGGTTCGAGGCGCAGGGCCGGATGGCCAGCACCTACTCGCACGGCTTCCAGATCGAGGAGTTCCGCCGGCCGGAGTTCGAGGTCAACGCGCAGGCGACGCAGGGGCCGTTCCTCGTCGGTGGAAGTGGGGACGTCACCGTCACCGCGAAGTACTTCTCCGGTGGTCCGCTGCCCGGTGCGCCGGTCAACTGGTACGTGACAGCCGGCGCCACCAACTACACGCCGCCGAATCGCGACGAGTACATCTTCGGCTCGTGGGAGCCGTGGTGGGGCTACCGCTCCTTCTACGACAACGAGAGCGGCGGCGGCTACAAGCCACCCAAGACGTGGGATCACGTGGGCAAGACCGATGCGGTTGGCGCGCACACGCTGCACTTCGACTTTCTGTCGGTGAACCCGGCGCGCACGATGGCGGTGACAGCGAACGCGTCGGTGACGGACGTGAACCGGCAGACGTGGTCGGCGTCGAGCGCGCTGCTGGTCCATCCGTCGTCGCTCTACGTCGGCCTCAAGACCAAGAAGCCGTTCGTCGACAAGGGGACACCGTTCCCGGTCGACGTGATCGGCGTGAATCTCGACGGCCACGCTGCGGTCGGTGCAAAGATCGAGGTGAAGGCCGTCCGCGTCGACTGGGAGTACAAGAAGGGCAAGTATGTCCGCACAGAGGTCGATCCGCAGACGTGCCCGGTGACGGCCGCGGCGGCTCCGATGCCGTGCGAGTTCGCGACCAACGAGGGTGGCAGCTACGAGGTCACGGCCGTGATCGTCGACGACAAGGGGCGTCCGAACACGACGACCTTGACGTTCTGGGTCAGCGGTGGCGATCAGCCGCCGGCGCGCGAGGTCAAGCAGGAGCGCGTCCAGCTGATCCCCGACAAGAAGGAGTATCGCGGCGGCGATATCGCCGAGCTGCTGGTGCAGGCGCCGTTCTATCCGGCCGAGGGCGTCGTCAGCTGGCGGCGTTCCGGCATCGTGAAGTCCGAGCGGATCACGCTGACGGGGCCGACGACGACGCTCAAGGTCCCGATCTCCGATGCGATGGTGCCGAACATGTACGTGCAGGTCGACCTCGTCGGCGCTGCGGGGCGTACCGATGACAAGGGCGATATCGATCCGAAGCTGCCCAAGCGACCTGCGTATGCGGTCGGCAGCCTCAACCTGCCGGTGCCGCCCAAGCAACGCACGCTCAAGGTCACCGTCGCGCCGAACGCGCCGAAGATCGGACCGGGCGAGTCCGCGAAGCTGTCGATCGAGGTCGTCGATGCGATGGGCAAGCCGATGGCGAATGCCGAGACCGCGGTGATCGTCGTCGACGAGGCGATCCTGTCGCTCACCGGGTACCAGTTCCCGAACCCGATCGACGTGTTCTACGGCTCGCGCGGCGACGATGCACGCGATCACTACTCGCGGGCCTACGTGAAGCTCGCGAAGCCCGACGCGGCATCGCTCGCGCAGAACAACGCGCCAGGTGGCGGTGGACGCGGGCGTGCGACCGCGAGCCCGTCGTCTCCGATGGAGCCGTCTCTAGAGTCCGCGTCGATGGGACCGCCGCCGCCCGCGCCGCCGCCACCGCCGCCGAAGGGGGCAAAGAAGAAGCCGCAGGATGAGTCCGACAACGATCGCGACGGTGTTGCCGACGCCGAGGACAAGGATCCGAACAAGGCGATCGCGATTCGTTCGAACTTCAACCCGCTCGCGGCGTTCTCGCCGTCGGTGAAGACCGATGCGCAGGGCCGCGCGACCGTGGACATCAAGGTGCCCGACAACCTGACGCGCTACCGGATCGTTGCGATCGCGACGGCGGGTGAGCGCCAGTTCGGCAAGGGCGAGAGTGCGATCACGGCGCGGCTGCCGCTGATGGTGCGGCCGAGCCCGCCGCGGTTCCTGAACTTCGGTGACACGTTCAAGCTGCCGGTCGTCGTCCAGAACCAGACCGACGCGCCGATGACGGTCCGGCTCGCGGTGCGCACGACGAATGCGGCGATCACCGACGGTGCCGGCCGTGAGGTCACCGTGCCGCCGAACGATCGCGTCGAGGTCCAGATCCCGGCGGCGGCGGAGCTCGCCGGTACCGCACGCATTCAGGTGGTCGGAGTGTCGGGGAGCAACACGGATGCGGCCGAGCTCGCGCTGCCGGTGTGGACGCCGGCGACGACCGAGGCGTTCGCGACGTACGGCGTGATCGATAGCGGTGCAGTGAAGCAGCCGGTCGCGCTGCCAGGCAAGGTGGTGACGCAGTTCGGTGGCATCGAGGTCACCACCGCGTCGACGAACCTCCAGGCGCTGACCGACGCGTTCCTCTACCTCGTGAAGTATCCATACGAGTGCGCCGAGCAGCGCGCGTCACGAATCCTGGCGATCTCGGCGCTGCGCGACGTGCTCGTGGCGTTCAAGACCAAGGACATGCCGTCGCCGGCAGCGCTCGAGACGAGCATCAAGGACGACATCGAGCGGCTGTCACAGATGCAGAACTACGACGGTGGCTTTGCGTTCTGGCAGCGCGGCTACCCGTCGAACCCGTACATCAGCGTCTACGTGGCGAACGCGCTCGTTCACGCGCAGGCCAAGGGCTACGCGGTGCCGAAGGAGATGCTGGCGAAGGCCAAGCCGTACCTCGTCAACATCGAGCGGCACTACCCCGCGTACTACAGCAAGGAAGTTCGCTGGGCGATCAGTGCCTACGCGCTCTACACCCGCAAGCAGATGAGCGACCTCGACATCGCGAAGGGCCAGAAGCTCTACGCGGAGTACGGTGGCACCAAGGCTCCGACGGTCGGCATGGAGACCCACGGCTGGATGCTCGGACTGTTCGCGCAGAACAAGACCGCCGACACGGAGCGCAAGGAGCTCGTCCGCCACGCGATGAACAAGGTCTCCGAGACGGCGGGCGCGGCGAACTTCGTGTCGGGCTACGGAGACGGTGCGTACCTCATGCTGTCGAGCGATCGCCGCGTCGACGCGGTGATGCTCGAGTCGCTGATCCAGGAGCAGAAGGATCTCGATCTGATTCCGAAGATCGTGACCGGCCTGCTCGGGCACCGCAAGGCGGGCCGCTGGCTCAACACGCAGGAGAACACGTTCGCGCTGCTCGCCCTCGATCTGTACTTCCAGACCTACGAGAAGGTGACGCCGGACTTCGTGTCGCGCGTGTGGCTCGGCGCGGACTATGCGGGCGAGCTCGCGTTCAAGGGGCGCACCACGGACTACTTCCAGATCAACATCCCGATGGCGCAGGTCGCGACGCACGACAAGCAGGAGCTGACGATCCAGAAGGACGGGCGTGGCCGGCTCTACTACCGGGTCGGGATGACCTACGCGCCGGCGTCGCTCAAGCTCGATCCGGCGGACTACGGCTTCGTCGTGACGCGCGTGTACGAGGGCGCCGATGATCCGAAGGACGTCACGAAGGACGCGAGCGGCGTCTGGCATATCAAGGCGGGCGCCCGCGTGAAGGTCAAGCTGACGATGGTCAACGAGAACCGGCGCTATCACGTTGCGCTCGTCGATCCGTTGCCGGCGGGGCTCGAGGCGATGAACCCGGCGCTCGCGGTGACGGGCCCGATCCCGACGGACCCGAATGAACAGAAGGCACGCGGCGCGTACTGGTGGTGGTATGGCCCCTGGTACGAGCACCAGAACCTGCGCGACGAGCGCACGGAAGCGTTCGCCGCGCTGCTCTGGCAGGGCGTGCACAGCTACTCGTACGTCGCGCGCGCGACCACGCCGGGCAACTTCGTCGTGCCGCCGACCAAGGCGGAAGAGATGTACATGCCAGAGACGTTCGGGCGCAGTGCCAGTGATCGCGTGATCGTCGAATAGGAGGACTCGTGTCTACATCCAAGCTCTCGCGTGGCGTCGCGTTCGTGACGCTGCTGTCGTTCGTCGTCACGTCGTGTGGTGGTCGCGGCAACAAGACGCCGAACGGCGCCGGTAGTGGTGCGTCGCCGCTGTCCGATGTCGTGCTCGTCCAGCAGAAGGACGCGCCACCTGGACTCGACCTTCGCGTCTCGAACGGCACGCTCGGGCCTGCCGCGTTCGATCGCGCGAAGCTCGCACCGGCGAAGAAGCTGACCGAGACCGAGGCCGAGAAGTTGTTGTCGCGCGCCAAGCCGATCGCGGTCGACGCCGTCGACAAGCAGAGCTTCGCCCTGCGGCCGAATTCGCAGCCACCGCCGCGCACCGGCACCACGATCAAGGGCAGCTTCCCGCCGCCCGCATCGTCGTTGCTACCGCCGGCCGCGACCGACGCGAACAAGGCGCTCGAGGTCCTGCGCTGGATGCCCGAGGGTGAGGTGCCGCTCGCGCCCGAGCTGTCGGTCACGTTCAGTCAGCCGATGGTCGCGGTCACGTCGCAGAGCGATGCCGCGGCGACGACGCCGGTCGTCTTGACCCCGCAGCCGCCGAAGGGCAACTGGCGCTGGATCGGGACGCGGACCATTCTGTTCGACCCCGACGTCCGGTTCCCGCAGGCGACGACCTACAAGGTCGAGATTCCCGCGGGCACGAAGGCCGCGAGTGGAAACGCGCTGAAGGAGACGAAGAAGTTCACGTTCGAGACACCGCCGCCGACGATCGTCAGCCGGTTCCCGGATAGGTCCTCGCCGCAGAGGCTCGACGTGCCGATGTTCGTGCTGTTCGATCAGAAGATCGATCCGGCCGCGGTGCTCGCGACGATCAACGTGACGGCGAACGGCAAGCCGCATGCGATCGCGATGCTCGATGCGGCGGAGCTGGCGAAGCACAAGCAGCTCGCGTCGCTCGTCGATGCGACGAAGAAGGATGAACAAGATGGCCGATGGCTCGCGTTCCGCGGGGCGCAGCCGTTCCCCGCGGATGCCTCGATCCAGGTCGAGATCCGCGCGGGCACGCCCTCGGCCGAGGGGCCGAACAAGACGAAGACGCCCCAGACGTTCGACTTCCGGACCTATCCGCCGCTCGCGATCGTGCGCGCCGAGTGCAGCTGGGGCCGCGACTGTCCTCCCGGCGCACCGTTTCAGATCGAGCTCAACAACCCGCTCGACGCGGACAAGTTCGACGACGCGCAGCTCACGGTCTCGCCCGAGATCAATGGCCTCAAGATCGTCCAGTCGGGGAACTACCTCACGCTGCAGGGCCTGACCAAGGCTCGCACCACCTACAAGGTCACGGTCTCCGGTGGTGTGCTCGACGAGTTCGGTCAGCTGCTCGGCAAGGATCAGACGCGGACGTGGTCCGTCGGTGATGCACACCCGACGTTCTACGGACCGAACGGGATGGTCGTGCTCGATCCGGCCGCGAAGAAGCCGACGCTCGACTTCTTCAGCACGAACTACGAGCAGCTCAAGGTGAAGCTCTACAAGGTCACGCCTGCCGACTACGACGCGTACGGCAACTACATGCGGAACCAGTGGAACAAGGACAAGCCGCCGAAGATGCCGGGCACGAAGGTCTTCGATCAGCTGGTCAAGACCACGGTCGGTAAGAACGAGCTCGTCGAGACGCGGCTCGATCTACAGACCGCGCTGTCCAAGACCGGTCTCGGTCAGGTGATCGCGGTTGTCGAGCCGTACCCGTGGAAAGAGCGCTACGAGCCGCCGCGCATGATCAGCTGGGTGCAGTCGACCAAGCTCGCGGTCGATGCGTATGTCGACGGCGACAACCTGAACGCGTTCACGACCGAGCTTCCGACCGGCAAGCCGGCGAAGGGCATCGCGCTCGAGATCCGGCCGTACGGTCTCGTCGGGACGAGCGACGACAAGGGGATGGCGACGATCTCGCTCGGCAATGGCGGCCCGAAGGGCTCGCACTTCCTCCTCGCGAAGCGCGGCGAGGACATCGCGTTCGTCGCCGAGGACAACGGCTGGTGGAACGAGTCCGGAAGCTGGGTCAAGCAGAACCGCGGCACCAGCCTCGCCTGGTACGTGATCGACGACCGCAAGATGTACAAGCCGGGCGAGGAGGTCACGCTCAAGGGCTGGCTCCGCCAGATCAACCTCGGCAAGGGCGGGGATGTCGCCGCGCTCGCCGGGGCAGTGACGACCGTCAACTACAAGGCCACCGACTCGCAGGGCAACCAGATCGCGATCGGCTCGGCGGCCGTCAACGCCGTCGGCGGGTGGGACGCGAAGTTCACCCTGCCGAAGACCCCGAACCTCGGCTACGCGAACATCGCGTTCGAGACCGTCGGTTCGATGAGCGGCTATCACTCGCACGGGATCCAGATCGAGGAGTTCCGGAGGCCCGAGTTCGAGGTCTCCGCGCAGGCGAGCCAGGGCCCGTTCCTCGTCGGTGGCTCGGGTGATGTCACGGTCACCGCGAAGTACTACGCGGGGGGGCCGCTGCCCGGCGCGCCGGCGAACTGGTACGTGACGGCGAACCAGACCAACTACACGCCGCCGAACCGCGACGAGTACATCTTCGGTGCGTGGGAGCCGTGGTGGGGCTACCACCGTTCGTACGACGACGATGAGAGCGGCAGCTACCGCGCTCCGAAGACGTGGAACATCGAGTCGAAGACGGACGCGACCGGCGCGCACACGATGCACCTGGACTTCCTGTCGGTGAAGCCGGCGATGCCGATGGCGGTGACCGCGAATGCGTCGGTGACTGACGTTAACCGGCAGACCTGGTCGGCGTCGGCCGCGCTGATCGTCCATCCGGCGGAGCTCTACGTCGGGCTCAAGACCAAGAAGCCGTTCGTCGAGAAGGGCACGGCGTTCGACATCGACGTGATCGGCGTCGATCTCGACGGCAAGGTCTCGCTCGGCGCCAAGATCGAGGTGACGAGCGTCCGGCTCGATTGGGAGTACAAGCGCGGGAAGTACATCACCAAGGAGGTCGATCCGCAGACCTGCGCGGTGGTCGCCGCGAAGGATGCGTCACCGTGTTCGTTCACGACAAAGGAGGGCGGCACGTACCAGGTGACCGCGACGATCGTCGACGGCAAGGGGCGCCCGAATCAGAGCAAGCTGACGTTCTGGGTCACGGGTGGTGATCAACCGCCCGAGCGCGAGGTCAAGCAGGAGCAAGTCCAGCTGATCCCCGACAAGAAGGAGTACTCCGCCGGCAACACCGCCGAGCTGCTCGTGCAGGCGCCGTTCTATCCGGCCGAGGGCGTCGTGAGCTGGCGGCGCTCGGGCATCGTCAAGATGGAGCGGATCACGCTGACCGGTCCGACGACGGTGATCACCGTCCCGATCACCGAGGGCATGGTGCCAAACCTGTTCGTGCAGGTCGATCTCGTCGGCGCGGCGGCGCGCACGAACGACAACGGCGATCCAGATCCGAAGCTACCGAAGCGGCCGGCGTACGCGGTCGGGCAGATCAACCTGCCAGTGCCGCCGAAGCAACGGACGCTGAAAGTCAGCGTGTCGCCGAACGTGCCCAAGCTCGGGCCCGGCGAGTCGGCAAAGCTCACGGTCGAGGTTCGTGATGCGATGGGCCAGCCCGTCGCGAACGCGGAGGCCGCCGTGCTCGTCGTGGACGAGGCGATCCTCGCGCTCACCGGGTACACGTTCCCGAACCCGCTCGACGCGTTCTATGGCGGCCGTGGTCCCGACACGCGTGATCACTACCTGCGCGCGAATGTGAAGCTGGCCAAGCCCGATGCCAGCGCGCTCGCCGCGAACCTGCAGCAAGCGCCGAGTGATGGTGCGGCAATGGCCGATGCGACGACGGTGGCTGCTCCCTCGCCGGTGATGGCGGAGTCGATGAAGGAGGAGTCCAAGTCGCGGGACAACAAGCCGAGCGCGAAGAAGATGGCAGCGGACAAGGACGGCAAGGATGGCTCGACCGGAGCGGCGATCGCGATCCGCTCGAACTTCAACCCGCTCGCCGCGTTCTCGCCCGCGGTGAAGACCGACGCGCAGGGCCGCGCGACCGTCGACATCAAGGTGCCCGACAACCTGACGCGCTATCGGATCGTCGCGGTCGCGGTCGCGGGCGACAAGCAGTTCGGCAAGGGCGAGAGTGCGATCACGGCGCGGTTGCCCCTGATGGTGCGGCCGAGCCCGCCGCGATTCCTGAACTTCGGCGACACGTTCAAGCTGCCGGTCGTGGTGCAGAACCAGACCGACGCGCCGATGACGGTCAAGCTCGCGGTGCGCACCACGAACATGACGATCACCGACGGTAGTGGTCGCGAGGTCACCGTGCCCGCGAACGATCGCGTCGAGGTCCAGTTCCCCGCGGCCGCCGAGATGGCGGGCACGGCCCGGTTCCAGATCGTCGGCTCGGCAGGCGGGTCCTCGGATGCAGCCGAGATCGCTCTGCCGGTGTGGACGCCGGCGACGACCGAGGGCTTCGCGACGTACGGCGTGATCGACGAGGGCGTCGTCAAGCAACAGGTCGCGCTGCCCGGGAAGGTCGTGACGCAGTTCGGCGGACTCGAGGTCACGACGGCGTCGACGAACCTCCAGGCGTTGACCGACGCGATGCTCTACCTCGTCAAGTACCCGTTCGAGTGCGCCGAGCAACGCGCGTCGCGCGTGATGGCGATCGTCGCGCTACGCGACGTGCTGACGGCGTTCAAGACCAAGGACATGCCGTCGGTAGCGTCGATGCAGGACAGCGTGAAGACGGACGTCGAGCGCCTGTCGCAGATGCAGAACGGAGACGGCGGCTTCGCGTTCTGGGAGCGCGGTCGGCCATCAGAGCCGTACCTCACCGTCTACGTGACGAACGCGCTCGTGCGCGCGAGCAAGAAGGGCTACGCGGTGCCGGCGCAGATCCTCGAGAACGCGAAGGGCTACCTGCGCGTGATCGAGCAGCACTACCCCTGGTACTACGGGCCGGAGATCCGCCGCACGATCTCGAGCTACGCGCTCTACACGCGCAAGCAGATGAACGATCTCGACATCGCGAAGGGCAAGAAGATCATCGGCGAGGCGGGCGGCGTCGAGAAGCTGTCGATGGAGGCCAACGCGTGGCTACTCGGGACGTTCGCGCAGAACGCGACGGCCAAGGTCGAGCGTGCCGCGATCGTGCGTCACGCTCTCAACAAGGTCAGCGAGACTGCGGGCGCGGCGAACTTCACCACCGCATACGGTGACGGCGCGTATCTGCTGCTCGCGAGCGATCGGCGCGTCGACGCGGTGATGCTCGAGTCACTGATCCTCGAGCAGCCGACCCTCGATTTGATCCCGAAGGTCGTGACCGGCCTGCTCGCGCATCGCAAGGCGGGCCGCTGGCTCAACACGCAAGAGAACACGTTCGCGCTGCTCGCGATGGACCTCTACTTCCAGACCTACGAGAAGGTGACGCCAGACTTCGTCGCACGTGTGTGGCTCGGCAAGGACTACGCCGGTGATCTCGCGTTCAAGGGCCGCACCACGGACTTCTTCCAGATCAACATCCCGATGGCGACCGTCGCGACGCACGACAAGCAGGACCTGACGATCCAGAAGGACGGGCGTGGCCGGCTCTACTACCGGGTCGGGATGACCTACGCGCCGGCGTCGCTCAAGCTCGACCCGGCGGACTACGGCTTCGTCGTGACTCGGATGTACGAGGGCGCCGATGATCCGAAGGACGTCACGAAGGACGCGAGCGGTGTCTGGCACATCAAGGCGGGCGCGCGCGTGAAGGTGAAGCTGACGATGGTCAACGAGAACCGGCGCTATCACGTCGCGCTCGTCGATCCGTTGCCGGCGGGACTCGAGGCGATGAACCCGGCGCTCGCGGTGACGGGCCCGATCCCGACGGACCCGAATGAGCAGAAGGCACGCGGTGCTTACTGGTGGTGGTACGGCCCGTGGTACGAGCACCAGAACATGCGGGACGAGCGCACCGAGGCGTTCGCGGCCCTCTTGTGGGAAGGCGTTCACACGTACG
>JANOPP010000398.1:0-5262 GCA_031421915.1 Myxococcales bacterium
CGGCCGCGCCTACGTGATCCACGCGCGCAATGGAGGCGTCGGTGTTGCGGTCATGGAAGACGGCTGTCTAGGCTACCAACTTCATCGAGAGAAGTTCGGCAGTCACTATTTGTTCGTCGAATACGACTGGGACCAAGGGCCACCGCATGGGACCGCGATTCCATTGGCTGCGATCGATGACGAGCCGCCCGATGATGAGACCGCGCGGCTCGCGTGGCTCAACGAGCGAGAACACGAGCGTCGCGCCGAAATCGACGCAGCATGGGAAGTAATCCTCGGGTTCCCGCCATCGCAACTTCGTCTGCAATCCGAGAAGTGATCTCGACGAGGTCCCGACCAAGAAACAGGATGCCGAAGCGAGCAGACAGGAGACGCATGACGACCGCGATCGACCCGCGAAGGTTGAGGGAGATGGCCGAGGAGGCGACGGTCGATGCATACGGCGAGTCCGAGCAGATCAGCGGATGGTCCTCCATGCTCGATGAACATCTCGCCGTCCCGTTCGAGACGGTCGTGCTCGGCGTCGCGGTGATCGTCGAGAGACTTGACCTCCGTGACGGTCTCCAGATCGTCGCCATCTGCAGGCGGGGCCGAGCCCGCCAGGCGATCGAGATCCGGGAACTGCCGTTGCAGACACCGAAGCCGGCAGGCGCCGAGTGGATCGAGGCCTACCGACATTGGCGAAGGGGTTGGTGAGCGCGAGCTGACCCGGTTACTGAGGTCGCGTACGCGTCCGGGCAACCGCCGCGCGGTCCGCAGACGCATCGGCGGGTGTGTCACAGGGACCTTCTATCTTCAGGTCGGCGATGACCTACGATGACGGCTACTTGGCGCCCGACAGGACAGACGTTGTCGTGCTCGCGACTTACGCCGTCGACGGAATCGTCCTGCGAGTTCCGCAACTCTACGCTGTCTGCGATCGGTCGCTACTCGGGCGCCCCCGGATCGCGATCGTCGGCGCGCGCGGGGCAACGCCTGAGGGACGGCGTCGGCGATGACCGACATCGCGCGTCGCGAGTCCGAGATCCTGCTCTACACGGCTCCAGACGGCGCCGTGAAAGTCGGCGTGCTCTTCCGGGACGAGACCGCGTGGCTCACGCAGCGGTCGCTCGCCGAGTTGTTCGGGGTCGGCGTGCCCGCGGTCAACAAGCACCTGAAGAACATCTTCGAGTCGGGGGAGCTCGCGGAGTCCTCAGCTGTTTCCATTTTGGAAACAACTGCCGCTGACGGGAAGAACTACCGGACCCGCTTTTACAGCCTCGACGCGATCATCGCGGTCGGCTATCGCGTGAACAGCTACCAGGCCACGCAGTTCCGGATCTGGGCAACCAGCACGCTGCGCGAGTTCATCATCAAAGGCTTCGTGCTCGACGACGAGCGCATGAAGCAGGGCAAGACGGTCTTCGGCAAGGATTACTTCGACGACTTGCTCGAACGGATCCGCGAGATCCGCTCGAGCGAGCGGCGCTTCTACCAGAAGGTCACGGACATCTACGCGCTGGCAGCCGACTACGACACCCACGCGCCGCTCACTGGCGAGTTCTTCGCGAGCGTGCAGAACAAGCTGCACTGGGCGATCACCGGACAGACCGCCGCGGAGCT
Source organism: Myxococcales bacterium (assembly GCA_031421915.1). GTDB lineage: Bacteria > Myxococcota_A > Polyangia > Haliangiales > Haliangiaceae > JABFXX01. The sequence continues at coordinate 1,603 of JANOPP010000398.1, forward strand.
GATCTACGCGTCCGCCGACGCAACCAAAGTGTTCATGGGTCTATCGACATGGAAGCACGCTCCGCGCGGCAAGATCCTGAAGGCCGACGTGACCATCGCAAAGAACTACCTGAGCGAGGCGCACGTCAAGGAGCTCGACCGCATCGTCTCCGCGTACCTCGACCTCGCGGAGAACCGGGCGCAGCGCGGGATCCTGATGAAGATGACGGACTGGGCGACGTTCTTGGTTCGTTTCCTCGAGCTGTCGAGCTACCCCATCCTCACCGACAAGGGGAAGGTCAGCGCGCTCGAGGCCAAGCTCAAGGCCGAAGGCGAATACGAGGTCTACCGACAACGGCAGGACGTCGAGTTCATCTCGGATTTCGATCGCGTGGTCGAGCAGACCAAGCGGCTCGAGAGCGGCGACCCACCGAAGGTGATCAGGTCGAGCCTGGCGAGCTCTCGGGTGCCTCGCCGCGAACGCACACCCAGCAAGTCAGCCGGCAGGCGTAAGAAGAAGCCATGACGCGTGGGCGAGCGCAGCGGGATCCGAGTTCGACGGTTGGCGCTAGGAGACTGCTGCCCCGACGACCGGTTGTACGCGGCTCGTCGAAGGCAGTCCGCGTATGAGCGAGTACCAGTGCTACGAGTTCGTCGCGCTCGACCGACCACTCACTGGCAAGCAGGTGGCGGAGCTGCGCGCGATCTCGACGCGCGCGGACATCTCGCCCACGCGCTTCTGGAACGAGTACGAGTGGGGCGACCTCAAGGCCGATCCAGCGAAGCTCGTCGAGCGCTACTTCGATGCGCACTTGTACTTCGCGAACTGGGGCACGCACCGGCTGATGCTGCGCATACCTAAGGCGCGCGTCGATCTGAAGGCGCTGAGAATGTTCTTCGTAGGCACGCACGCGGCGCGACTCACGGTCTGCGGCGAGCACGTCCTGCTCGACCTGGGAAGCGACACCGAGGAGCCAGCGGACGACGAGATGGGTCAGGGTTCGCTCGCGGTGCTTTCGGCCCTGCGTGCGGAGCTCATGCGCGGCGACCTGCGCTGCGCCTATCTTGCCTGGTTGCTCGCGGTCCAATCCGACGAACTCGACAACGATGCCGTCGAACCGCTGGTTCCGGCAGGGCTCGCTTCGCTGACGGCCGCGCAACAGTCGATGGCAGAGTTTCTACGCATCGACGACGATCTTCTGGCCGCCGCAGCAGGCGAAAGCGCGGAGTCCACCAAAGGCGACGACGATCTCCGTCGATGGGTCACGCGCCTCCCACAAGCTGAGAAGAACAAGTGGCTCCTGCGTGCGGTCGACGACGGCGACCTAGCGCTCGGCGGCGAGCTGCGGCGTACCTTCCGTGGGACGCGCAGCCCGAGTGGTGCGGCCAAGCGCCGCACCGTCGGTGAGCTACGAGCCCGCTCCGAGACGCGGCGATCGGAACGAGAGAACGCCCAAGCGGTCCGCGCGACGAAGGCCCGGGAAGCTGCAGAGAAGGCGCGCCAGCGCAGGCTCGACAAGCTCGGGCTCGACGCTGACGCGGCATGGTTGAAGCTCGAGAAGCTCGTGGGCGCCAGCGACTACGACGCGGCCATAACGCTCGCCGTCGACTTGAGGGACGTCGCAGCGCGCGCCGACGACGCCCACATCTTCGCAGTGCGCTTCGAGACAATGCGAAAACGGTTGCTCCGGCGTCGCGGCTTCTTTGACCGGTGGAAGCGGCGGCAGCACGAGGTTGCGCGAGTGAGACCGTGACAACCCGACGCTCGAAGCGCGACCCAAGCCGCGTGCGGCTGCAGCCGGCCGATGCGTTCGATTTGATTCGCTGGCTCGCCCGGAGCCAGAGCGATCCGCGTAAAGCGGTCGCCGAGCTCGTCCAGAACGCGATCGACGCCAATGCTCGAACGATCGTGATCGAGCGGCGCCGCCGAGGCCGGAGACCGGTGCTCGTCGTGCGCGACGACGGGGAGGGAATCCGGCCGCACGAGGACCGCGAGACAGCACTGCGGTACATCGCGACGCACATCGGCCGCTCGCACAAGCGCAACCTCTCGCCGAGCGAGCGTCACGAACAGATCGTCGCGGGGCAGTACGGGATCGGACTCCTCGGGTTCTGGTCGATTGGCCATCGGATGGAGATCCGCTCGCGAGTCGGCGGCGGTGCGATCTGGACGCTGCGCTTGATCGAGGACGAGCCGCGCGCAGAGGTCGCGCCGGCACCGCCCGCGATCGATGTCCCCGAGACGTTCACGGAGATCGTGATCAGCGAGCTCCACGCCGCGGCGTCACGGCCCCTCGCGGCACGCCGATTCGCCGACTATCTGGGCGCGGAGCTCCGCGGACCGCTTCGTGCGAGCGCGGTCCAGCTCGAGCTTCGCGAATATGATCTTCGCGGTCAGCTCGTCGAGCGGAACGCGGTCGTTCCCCGCCGCTTCGAAGGGCTGCGGCTCGATGTCCCCGCGCAGGTCATCCTTCACGGCTATCCGCCGGTCGAGGTCGAGCTCTATCACGCAGGTACCGCGGCGACGGGTGTCGAGCTCACGTGCGCGGGCACCGTGATCTGCGACCGGATTGCCGACCTCGCCGCCCTCGGCCTCGATCGCGCGCCGTGGACCGATCCGGTGCTCGCGGGAACGATCGAGTTCGCCGCGCTGTCGGTGCCGCCGGGGACCCGGCGTGGCGTGACCCCCGACGCAGCCGCCGACGCATTCGTTGCAGCCCTCGACCAGCTCGCGCCGCTGGTCCAGGCCGCGCTGGATCGCCAGGCGGGCCAGCGCCACGCGGCGTCCGAGCGGCAATTGATGGTCGACCTCCGCCGCGCGTTGCGCGGATTGCGCGAACGCATCCCTCACATCGGGATGCCCGCGCAGTTGCCGGGCCGTGGCGGTGCAGGGAGCGAACGCACGGCCGATCCGTTGGGCGCACCGCTCTCTGCCGGGACTGCCGCGGCACGGCCGCCGCTCGAAGCGGAGCCATCCCCGGCTGAAGACGACGAAGCACACGATCCGGCCCCGGTACCGCACCTCTTGCCACCGGGGCCCGCGCACCACGTCCGCATCTCACCCGATCCGATCCGGATCTGGCCCGGAGGCAAGCGCCGTGCGCGTGCGATCGTGTTCGACATTCACGGCCAGCAGATCGCGGCGCAGACCACCTGGACTGCAAGCTCGTTGCACATCACGATCGATGGCGATGGTGCGGCGCGGGTGATCGGGATCTCGGAGCTCGCAGACAACGGTCCGTTCACCGTGACCGTTGTCGCAGAGGCTAATGGCGGCGCGTGCTCCGCGGTCGTCGAGCTCGCGATCGTCGACGGGCCGCCGGCCGGTGGCCCGGGCGCGGGCATTCCAGAGCCGATCCTGGTCGACGAGCCCGGGCTTTCGTGGCGCAGTCGACTTTCGGCGGGCGGATGGCACGTCAACATCGGGCACCCCGACTACCTCGCACTCGCGCCCGATGCGCGCGCCCGGCTCCGCTACATGGTCGCGCTGTTCGCCAAGGACCTTACGGTCTCGGCGACGCATCCCGCGAACGAGGGCGTCCTCGATCAGATGATCGACGTGATCGCGCACGCCGAGCGCACCCTACTGAGGGCGCCACGCTGAGCAGGCACGCTCGTTGTTGTCGCCGTCAGCGCTCATAGACGAGCACCCCGTCGACACTAGTCGAGTAGGCGAGCGTG
>JANOPP010000399.1:0-5391 GCA_031421915.1 Myxococcales bacterium
GCTCAGCGCTTCTTGACGAAGCCGCCGTCGATCCGAAAGTCGTCGGCGAGCGGACCGCGCAGCGCAGCGCCCACCTCGGCCGCCTGATCGCCGAGCGGCGCCTTGGCGCTGGCGAGCACGTCGAGGATCTGGCGCTTGATACGCCCTGACTCCTCCTCGGGACGGAGCAGTGCGGCGATCAGCGGCGCGGCGATCAGCCCTGGGTCGCGACCGACCATGCCCTCGATCGCGGCGGACCGTGAGTTCTCGTCGAAGTCCGTCACGTACGGCATCAGCCGCGAGACGATCTCGGCGTCGGTGCCCGGCTTCCATTCGCGGAACCACCGGATCAGATCGATCCGGCGATCGGGCATGCGCACGTAGCCGGGCGTCTCGGTCGCGAACAGCACGTCCGCGATCTCGAGGACCTTGGCCTTGTCACCGACTCGCTCGAGCACGCGTAGCGGGAACGACAGGTGGTCGGAGGACTTCATGTAGCGGAGGAGCGGCGGCAGAGACGCCGGGCCGTGGGCCACCAGCGTGTCGACGACCCAGTGCTTCTCCTGCTCGTCCTCGACGGCCTTGTTGCTCGTGATCCCGAACCGGCGACACAGGCCGAACAGGGCCTCGTCACTGCCGTCTTCCTTCAGCTTCTCGAGAGCGGTCCAGCGGTCCGGCTGCTGGGCGAGCTTGTTGACCGCCCGCTCGATCGTCTTCTGAAGGGACTTTTCCTTGGAGAACAGGCCAAACACCATGAATGAGGCTCCAGACGGCGGGGACGCTAGCACACTGGTAGGTCGCCTCCGAGGTGGGCACAAGCCCTCAAGTTGCCTCGAATTGATCCTCGACCCCCGGTCGCGCGTACAATCTGCAGCTGATGAAGCTCCGGATCCCTTTCGTCGGGATGGCCGCGCTGCTGGCCGTTTCTGCCTGTTCTGCTGCGCCAAAGAAGACGCCGAGTGGTGGAGGAGGTGAGGACACCCGACCCGCACCGACGCCGCTCGCGCCCGCACCCGCCGCGTCCGCCGACCCCAAGCTGTCGGCGAAGCTCGCACCTCTGCAGGAGAAGGCGCTCGTGTTTCGCGAGGCGGCGGGTCAGCTGTTCAAGGCCGGCGCCGCGCTCGATGCCGGGAACAAGAACCTCGCCGAGCAACTGTTCTCGACTGCCGAGATCCTGACGGGACCCGAAGCGGTCGCCTCACTCGCACCGCTGTTTCGCGACGGAGCCCCGCCGCGCGTGACCACGCCGACGCAGAAGATCGACACCTCCGCGGCGCCGCAGCCCAAGGTCGCCGGCAACTCCGAGGAGGAGGACGAGGCCGCGAAGGTCGCGCCGCCGCCGCAGATCGGAACGCTCACGGGCACGATGCAGATCGACGGCAAGGCCGGCGGTGGGTTCGGCCTCGTGACGCTCGAGCCCGCGAGCGGCAAGTGGAAACCGCGCACGCCGAAGCGCGGCGTGATCGAGCAGCGCGGCCGCGAGTTCCTGCCGCGCGTCGCCGCGATCTCGGTCGGCTCGACGCTCGCGTTCCCGAACTTCGACACCGTGTTCCACAACGTGTTCTCGACCTCGCCGTCGGCGATGTTCGACCTCGGCATCTACAAGGTCGGCGAGGCGCGCGAGTATACGTTCACGAAGGAAGGCATCATCCGCCTCGGCTGCAACCTGCATGCGAACATGAGTGCGTACATCGCGGTCGTGTCGGCTCCGTCCTACGTCGTCACCGACGACAAGGGTGCCTTCGCGTTCAAGCGTCTCGCCCCGGGCAAGTACAAGCTTCGCGCGTGGAGCGAGAAGAGCAAGGCGCCGATCACGCAGGACATCACGATCAAGGTCGGCCAGAACGAGGTCACCGTCGGTGTCTCGGGCGACGCGCCACCGGGCCCCGCCCCTGACAAGTTCGGTGGCAAGCGTGGGTAGAGGCGCCCTGATCGCCGGTGCCGCGTTGATCGTGATCGGCGGAGGCGCGCTCGGCTACGGCGTGACCCGCAAGGCAGTCGGCGGGATGACGCCCGAGCGCACGGCGGCGATGGGCGCCGCGGCGTCGAGCCTCGACGGCGACATCAAGGCCGCGCGCGCGTCGGTCGAGCAGAAGGCCAAGACGCTCGCCGAGGTCGGCACCGTTCGCGCCGCGGTCGGCACCGACGCGGCGACCGCGACGGACATGGCCGGCAAGGAGATCGCGTTCAAGCCCGATCCGGGTGAGGTGATCGAGCTCGGCCAGATGCCCAAGGCGGGCGGGGCACCGGTCTCGCTGGTAGTGCTGCCCGCGAACGGGATGCGCGCGCCGGGGCGCGGCAAGGTCGGCGGCTCCGCCGAGCTCGTCGACGATCAGCTGCTCGTCACCCAGACTGTCGAGGTCGTTCCGTCCGACGCGACCCTCGCCGAGACCGTCACCGGCTTTGTCACCGTCACGCGCCCGCTCGATCTCAAGCCCGCATTCGATCGCCTCGTCGCGGCCGGGCTGTCGGGCCGCATCGAAGTCGGCGACAAGCAGCGCGCGTTCGGCGCACCGCCGACCGATGCCAACGCGCAGTGGTTGCCGCAGCCGATCCCGTCGCAGCCGGGCGCACAGCTCGTCGCCGCGGTTCCGCCGAAGATGGGCGGGATGCCGATTCCCGTCGTCGGCGCCGGCGCAGGCGTCGCGGGACTCGGCTTGATCTTGCTGCTCGTCGGCGTGATGGGTGGCAACAAGGACAAGCTGAATCCGAGCAGCACACAGCGCGGCATCGGCGCGACCGGAACGCAGCAACCGCTTGGCACCACCAACATCGGCGCACACCCGTCGGTCGCCGCGGGCACGCCATCGCCCGTCGATCTCAGCGCCAGCGCGTCGATCAATCCGGGCAACCTTGGTCCCGGCGCGATCGTCGGGCGCTGGGAGATCGTCAAGCGCCTCGGCTCGGGCGGCATGGCCGACGTCTACCTCGCGCACTCGCGTGGCGAGGCGGGCTTCGAGAAGCTCGTCGCGATCAAGGTCATGCACAACCACCTCGCGCGGAACCAGCGCGCGGTCGATCACTTCCTCGACGAGGCGCGCCTCGCCGCGCGCGTGAGTCATCCGAACGTGATCGCGATCCAGGACCTCGGCAAGATCGGCAACGACTACGTCATCGTGATGGACTACGTCGATGGCGTCGATCTCGAGCGCCTGCTCGCATCGGCGCGGATCGCGCAGCGCCCCGTGCCTCTCGACGTCGCGCTCGCCGTGCTGTGCCGGATCTGTGATGGCCTCAACGCCGCGCACCGTGCGACGGCCCCGGACGGCACGCCGCTCGGTATCATCCATCGCGACGTGAAGAGCGCGAACGTCCTCGTCTCCAAGCAAGGTGGCGTCAAGGTCGTCGACTTCGGCATCGCCAAGGCGACCGCTCAGGCGCACATGACCGTCGCCGGCGAGACCAAGGGCACGCCATCGATGATGGCGCCCGAGCAGCGCGTCGGCGGCGCGGTGGATGTCCGCGCGGATGTCTACGCCGTCGCCGCGGTCGCCTTCGAGGTGCTGACCGGCCACGGCGTCAACCTCGACCTCGCCGCACTCGCGCACCTCGGCGTCGAGAACTGGCCGCACCTGCCGCTCCCGTCGAGCCTGCGCCCGGAGCTGCCGCGCGAGCTCGACGAGATCCTGCTGAAGGCGATGTCGTTCGAGCGCGAGAAGCGTCCCGAGGACTGCGCCGCGTTCGAGGCGACGCTCGAGATGGTGATGAAGCAGAACAACCTCACTGCGAGCGACAAGGACATCGCACGCTGGGTTGGCACCGAGCTCGCGGATCTCAAGATCCCGCCGGTCTACGACGACGCGACCGATCGTCCGTCGGCGTGACTACCAGCGCAGCGTCGCCCGGACGCCGGCGCCCTCGGGCGATGCGGTCGGCGTTACGACGACGGGCTTCTCGCCCGAGCCGGTCTTGAACAGCACGATCGCGCCGATCGCGGTCGCACCGGTGAGTCCGAACGACAGCCACGACAGCCGCTCGAAGCGGCGACCCTCCGCGACGAGGTCGTCGTACGTCGCTCGGGTCTTGTCGTCGAAGTCGGACGGTGTTCCCGTGAAGCCCACGTAGAGGTCCGTGATGTCGCTCTCGGCGGAGTTCGCCGAGTACGCGAGCACCGAGCCGATGGTCACGAACGCGATGCCCGTCGTCACGAGGAGCCACGCCGCACGATGACGCCCGAGGACAGGGGCCGGTGCCGCGCTGCCCGAGCCGACGCCCGTGACCGTCGCGCTGCCGTCGCCCGAGCCAGGTCCTGGATCCGCAGAGCCGGGCCCAGGAGCGGCCGAGCCGACCGCACTGCCCGCATCGGCCGAGCCTGACCCGGATGCCGGCGTCGCGGAGCCGGCGTCGGGGATCGGGGTACCGCTCTGCGGCATCGCGCGCACATCGCCGCCGCACTCGCGAACACGTGCCTTGGTCAGCTCGAGGTAGCGGTCGGTCGGCCGCGCTTCCTTGACGTAGCGACCGTAGTAGATGAGCGCCACATCGCACTTGCCCGCCTTCTGGTGGGCCGACGCGATCTTGTAGAACAAGATCGCGTCGTGCGTGATCTCGAAGGTCGCGCCGTAGTCACGGATCGCATCCGCGAACCGACCGTCCGTCATCGCCTTCTCGGCCGAGAGGTAGAGGTCCTTCGCGCGGGCGAGATCGGGTGCTGGTTGGGCCTCGCTCGGGGGGGCGAGGGCCGCGCCGCCGACGACGAGGCCGATCAACACGCCTGCGAAGGCCGCCCGCATCTCATGGAGGGTAGCGCCGTTCTGCGCTATACGAATCGCCTCATGGCGAAGATCGACATGGTCAGGAACCTCGGTGTGGTCGCCCACATCGACGCGGGTAAGACCACCGTCTCGGAGCGCTTCCTCTTTCATTCCGGAAAGATCCACAAGGTCGGCGAGGTCCACGATGGCGAGACCGAGATGGACTGGATGGAGCAGGAGCGCGAGCGCGGGATCACGATCACCGCGGCCGCGACCACGTTCGAGTGGAAGAAGCACGAGATCCACCTGATCGATACGCCGGGCCACGTCGACTTCACGATCGAGGTCGAGCGCAGCCTGCGCGTCCTCGACGGTGCGGTCGTCGTGTTCTGCGGCGTCGCCGGCGTCCAGCCGCAGTCGGAGACCGTCTGGCACCAGGCGGACAAGTTCAAGGTTCCGCGGATCGCGTTCATCAACAAGCTCGATCGGGTCGGCGCCTCGTTCGAGGGGGCCGTCGCCGACATCAAGGAGCGTCTCGGCGCGAACGCGGTACCGATCCAGCTCCCGATCGGCACCGAAGATGCGTTCGAAGGTGCGTTCGATCTCGTGCTCATGAAGGCGCACATGTTCTCGGGCGATGTCACCGACACGCCCGAGATCGTCGACATCCCGAGCGACCTCCAGGCGAGTGCCGCCGACGCGCGAGATCAGATGATCC
>JANOPP010000400.1:0-30926 GCA_031421915.1 Myxococcales bacterium
GGTGGAACGACCGCGCTCCAGGCGCTGCGCCAGGGGCTGCGCGATCGCGACTCCGGCATCGTGGCGGCCTCCGCGAGCGCGATCGGGATCCTCGTCGGGCTCGACGAGCCGGATGCGTCGGTCGAGCTCACGAAGGAGCTCGTCGCCGCGACGAAGGTGGTCGCGCCGGCCGATCTGCCGCTCGTGATCGAAGCACTCGGACGAGCGGGGGACGCGTCGGCGCAGGAGACACTTGTCCCGCTGCTCGCCGACGACGCCCTCGCCGAGGTCGCCGCGTTCGCGCTTGCGCGACACGGCCGCCGCAAGATCGAGCTGATCGGTAGCGCCCGGATCTCGCTCGCGCTCCTCGCACAGTCGAGGTCGACGGCGAAGACGTACGCCGCGGTCTACGCGCTCGCTCGCCAGCAGCTGCCGCCGAAGACCGAGACGACTGCATCGGATCTCGCGGCGGGAGCGCGCCTTGCGCCGGTGCTGATGTCGCTCGCGGACGAGGGCTCGCCCGAGGTTCGCGCCCAAGCGATCCTCGCGATCATCAAGCACGGTTACGTCGAGCCCGCACGCCGGATGCTCGAGAAGGGGCTGCTCGACACGGACTGGCGCGTCGCCGTCGAAGCGGTGCGCGCGCTCGCCGGTGACAAGGGCAACGATGGTGGACGCGACGCGGTCGCCGCGGCGCTGGTCCGGCGGTTCACCGAGCTCGAGCGCGGGCAGCTCGGCGAGGCGCACGTCGTGATCGAGGGGTTGCGGCTCCTGGGCGCGCACGCGAAGCGGCCGCTCGTCGCCGTTGCGATCAATGCGCTCGCGAGCGCCGCCGCCTCATCGGAGAAGGTCGAGGGCCTCACGTACGATTGGATCGGTTGCCTCGCGATGGCTGCGCTCGTGCGCGCGTCGGAGTCACCCGACCTCACGTTCGTCGACACCTGCAAGCTGCCCGATCACCTGCGACTGCCGCTGGTCGCCGAGCTCGTGAGCGCGGGCGTCGGTCCACTCGCCGCGAGGCGCTCGGCGACCGTCAAGCTCTTGACCCACACGGATCCGCGGGTCCGCGCGTCGGCGTTCCCTGCGCTCTCGGCGATGTGGAAGGAGAGCAGCGATGCCGACCACACCGCAGCGATCGCGACGATCGCCGGAGCGATCGGGTCGCGTGACGCGATCGTCGCTGGTTCTGCGATCGATGCGGCCGGAGCGTTCTACGACGCGATCAGCACGGGGGATCGCTCGGCGCTCGATGCCGCCGTGATCTCTCGTGCGCGCACCGAGACCGACGCCGAGCTCGCGGCCGCGCTCCTCGATCTGATCGGCAAGCAGAAGCTCGCAGCGGGGGCCGACGCATGTCGCGCGGGCCTCGCGGGTCACGCCGTCCGGATCAAGGCAGCGCGTGGCTGTCTGCGCGCGCTCGGTGAGGCCGCGCCTCCTGTCGAGGTCGCGGCCGCGTCACCGCCGCCCATCACCATCGACGAGGTGATCGGTGCGGACCTCACGTGGCACCTGAAGACCACGCGTGGCGACGTCACGATCGCACTGCGCCCGGAGATCGCGCCGTGGGCCGTCGCGACGATCGTGACGCTGACCCGCAAGGGTTTCTACGACGGGCTCGAGGTCCATCGCGTGGTCCCGGACTTCGTGGTCCAGGGTGGCGATCCGACCATGTCGGGGTGGGGCGGGCCGGGCTTCACGGCGCCGTCGGAGCCGTCGACGCTTGCTGACGGACCCGGCTTCATGGCGGGTGGTGTAGGCATCGCGGACGCCGGCCGGGACAGCGGGGGATCGCAGTGGTTCGTCATGCACGGCCGCGCTGCGCATCTCGATGGTCGCTACACCTGGATCGGGAGCGTGAAGACGGGGCAGAAGTCCGCGGATGCGTTGCTGATCGGCGACAAGGTGATCACGGCGACGATCGTGATCGGGCCAGCGCGCTGATAATCGCGTGGAACTGCCGCGAATCGGCGGTGTCTGGGGGACATGGCGAATAGACCGGGTCTCGGCGTCGTTCGTTCGAAACCCCACATGCGTCATCGCAAGCTGGCCCTTGGTCTGATCCTGGCAAGCCTTCCGACCTACGCGCTGGCCAAGCGCATGATCTCGGACTTCGACCGCAGCCCACCGTCCTTCGAGCTGCTCGGGCGTCCGATCGGTGGGGCGACACCGGCGAAGGCGACCGCGGCGCACCTCACCGGGTCGCGGATCATGGCGGTCGGCGACGGCGCGCTCGTGATCGACGGGGATAGCGGCACGCTGATCAAGACCGACAAGGCCGGCAAGAACATCGCCCAGCTCGCGATCGGTCGCGAGGCGGGCCTCCTCACGTATGACGCGCAGACGAACCTCGCGTACGTCGCCGATCGCAAGAACGATCGGATCGCGGTCGTCAAGATCGGCGCCAAGCTCGAGCTCGCGCATTCGTGGAAGACGCCGGCCGAGCCCTACGGCATCGCGCTCACGCCCGACAAGAAGCAGCTCCTCGTGTCGACGATCGCGGATCGCACGCTCGTCGCGTATGACACCGCGACCGGCACCGAGAAGTGGCGGTCCTCGCTCGGCCGCGAGCCGCGCGGCCTCGCCGTGTCGCCCGACGGCACGCGCGCGCTCGTCGCGTATCTGGTGACCGGCACCGTCGACCAGATCGATCTTCTCGAGACACACCGGGCCGAGCACATCGCGATCTCCAACACAGCGGCTCCGCGTCGCTGTCGCCGTTGCGGCAACGACGGTGACAGCTTCGCGCGGGCTTCGTTCGCCGTGACGTTCATGGGCGAGCACCAGGCCGTCGTGCCGTTCCAGCGCGAGACGCCGATCCAGGCCAAGGACGGCTCCGAGCGCACGGGGAGCTACGGCGGTGGCTTCGAGTCGCCGGTCTCGCACCACCTCGCGTTCCTCGGCCTCGGCCGTGCGCACACGAGCCAGGTCACCGCCCAGATCGCGCAGCATCAACCGCGCGCACTCGCGTGGGACAGCGCGCACGACGCGCTCTACGTCGCGGGCATGGGCACCGACTCGATCCTGCAGATCAAGGATGCGTCGCAGGTCGGCATCGCCGTCGGTATCACCGCGGGCCTGACCCAGGCGAAGAACAAGTGCGGCCCCGATGGCCTCGCGATCGCGCCCGACGGGAACCTCCTCGTGTGGTGCTCGTTCAGCCGATCGGTCCAGCGCGTCGAGGTGATCGGCGAGAAGAACACGCTCGCGACCGTTGGTCCGAAGATCCAGCATGGTCCGTCGCTGATCGCGTCGGCGTGGAGCGAGAAGCAGCACGAGGGCATGGTCCTGTTTCATGCGGCCGAGCCGCAGATCTCGTCGCGCGGCTCGCTCGCGTGCTCGACCTGTCACCCCGACAACCGCGCCGACGGCCTGTCGTGGCGGATCGACAAGCACGAGCTGCAGACGCCGGTGATCGCCGGTCGCATGGTCGGTACGCATCCGTTCAAGTGGGACGGCGGGGACGCGACGCTCGAGCTCAGCCTCACCGGCACGATGAAGCGGCTCGGCGGCTTCGGCATCAGCAAGGATCAGACTACCGCCCTGACGGCGTACATCGAGGCCCTGCCGACGGTGCGGACCCCGAACCGCGAGCCGGTCGCGGTCTCCCGCGGCAAGCAGCTGTTCGACGGTGAAGCAGGTTGCCGGACCTGCCACGACGGCGCCGCCTACACGGATCAGGAGCGCCACAAGCTGACGGGCACGCTGGCCCAGAGCGACACCCCGAGCCTGCTCGGCCTGGCCGCGAGTGCTCCGTATTTCCATGACGGGAGCGCCGCCACGCTCGAGGCTCTGCTCCGTGATCGCGGTGCGGTCCACGGGATGTCCGATACCGCCAAGCTTACCGACAAGCAGGTCGCCGATCTCACGGCGTTCCTCGAAACGCTGTGACGTCGATGTCTGCTAGCTCGACGCGGACGTGTAGCTGCGGATCGCCGAGCGCCAGATCAGCCGGCTGATCACGAGCAGCGCGATCGCGCCGCCGATGGTTGCGAGCGCCGTCTGTGCATCGAGCCGGCCGAGGAGCGCCATTGCCGGGTACGTCGTCATCACGGCGACGGGGATCACGAACGTGAACACGAACCGCCACAGGTGCGGGAACACCTGGACGGGCCAGCGCGCGGTGTCAAAGATCGAGCCGAGCAGGTACGTGAGGTTGTCGAGGCGGACGACCCAGAACGAGGCCGCCGCGCACAGGATCCAGAGCGAGTACATCGCGAGGACACCGGCGACAAACAGCACGAGCCCGGCCGCGATGTGGGCGAGCTCGGGTGGGCTGCCGCGCTGGTAGAACGCGTAGGTCGCGATCGCGATTGCGCCGAGGAAGTTGAACATCTGCCACGGCTCGAACCGCGACGCCGAGACCATTGCCTGTGCGTCGACCGGCTTGAGCAGCACGTAGTCGAACGCTCCGGAGCGGATGCGCTCGACGAGGTCGACGAAGCTCGGACTGACCACGCCCTCGAGGACCGCCTTCACTGCCATGAAGTAGGCGATCACGATCAGCGCGCTGGGGGCATCCCAGCCTGCGACAGTCTGGCGGCCGCTGTAGAGCACGATCAGCGGCAACAACGTCAGGCCGATCGACGCGAGCGACATCAGACCCTCGAGCAAGAAATCCGCGCGATAGGCCATTCCAGCTGCGGCACTGATCCGCAGCTGGACGAGGAGAAGGCGGAGGTAGCGCATCATCCGCCCACCGCCTCGAAGCGGCGGATGCCGCGGCGAAACACGACCAGCGCCATCACCAGCATCGCGCCCGCCCATGCGAGCTGACCGAGGAGGAGCTCTACGAGCTGCGTACCCGACAGCGACCGCGTCATCAGCTCGATCGGTGAGCTCAGCATGAACCGGAACGGCAGCACCTCGGCGATCTCCCGGATGCCTGACGGCAACAGTGGGATCGGGAGCAGGTAGCCGGAGAACAGCGAGAACGCGAGGAAGTAGAGGTTCAAGAGCGACATCGCCTTCGTCATGAAGAAAGCGAAGCAGCCGAGCATGAACATCATCGTGAATGTGATCATCCAGGCGAGGATCAGCGACGGGACGAGAAGCGCGAGCTGGAGCGGCTCCGTCGTCAGCGCGCTCGCACCGGAGCTGATCAAGAGGATCACCGCGATCGGAAGCGCGACGACGGTACGAAACGGGACTGCCGCGAGATGGCTGGTCGCGAACGCGACCATCGGGTGGAGCGGGCGCAAAAGCCGCATCGACATCGAGCCGAGGCGAATCTCCTCGCTGACCTGCCACGCGACCCACGAGCCGGTCAGGTTGCGAACGATCAAGTTCGAGAGGTAGTACGCGGTGAAGCCCGCGGCGGTGTAGCCCTCGAACGGCGCCTCGGACGCGACCTGCGTCCACAGGCCGAGCATCACGAGCGGCAGCGTCGTCGTCAGGATCCAGACCAGGAACTCCGCGCGGTACGCGACGGTCTCGGCAACTCCCACGCGCAACAGCGTCGGTAGTGCGCGCAGGGTTCGCGCCATCGAGCTCACGCGCCGGTCGCCTCGGTCGGCGGCACCTCGCCCTCGCGAGCCTCGCGTGACTTGCCGAACATCACGCGCAGGATCTCCTCGAGAGGCGGATCCTCGATCGCGAGGTCCGCGACCTTCAAGGCACCGAGCAGGTGACCGACCACCGTGGAGATCTCGCGCTCGGGGACCTTGAGCGTGATCCGCTGGCCATCGCGCGACAACACGGTTCCGAGCCTGGTGATCTCGTCCTCGGCGACGACCGCCGTCAGCGTGAACGTCACGCGCTTGTCGGGATCCATCGTCTTGATCAGCTGGCGCAGATCGCCATCGTGGATCAGCACGCCTGCATCGATCACGATGATCCGCGGGCACAGCGCGACGACATCGTCCATGTAGTGCGAGGTCAACAGGACCGTCGCCTCGTGCTTCTGGTTGTAGCTGCGGACGAAGTCGCGGATCGCGACCTGCATCGCGACGTCGAGGCCGATCGTCGGCTCGTCGAGGAACAGGGTCGTCGGGCGGTGGAGCAGGGCCGCGGCGAGCTCGCACTTCATGCGCTCGCCGAGCGAGAGCTGGCGCGTCGGCTTGTCGAGCAACGGTCCGAGATCGAGCAGGTCTGTCAGCTCCCCGAGGGTCTGCTTGAACTCCGCGTGGGGGACATCGAAGATGGCGCGATTCATCGCGTAGGTCTCGGACGGCGGAAGATCCCAGATCAGCTGCGACTTCTGCCCCATCACGAGCGTGATCGCCTCGAGGAACTTGGTCTGGCGACGGAACGGGACCTTGCCCTCGACCTCGACGTCACCGCTCGTGGGGTGCAGGAGCCCTGCGAGGACCTTGAGCGTCGTGGTCTTGCCTGCACCGTTCGGGCCGAGGAAGCCGACGCGCTCTCCGCGCTCGATCGTGAACGTCACGCCATCGACGGCCTTCACCGTCTCGTACTTCCGCGACACGAGCGACTTCATTGCCGAGAGGAAGCCCGGCGGCCGCTTGTGCACCTTGAAGTGCTTGGTGAGATCGCGCGCGCGGATCACGGAGTGACAGAACCGTACTACTTGTCGCCGTCGCGCGCGGTCTTCGCCAGCTCGCCGATCGCCTTGATCGGGAGCGAGTCGACAGCCTCGCCCTGCAGCATCGATTCGAGCAGGTGCGAGCCGACCTGCGCGAGTTGAACGAGCTCGGCGACACGACCCGCGATCATCTTGTTGCGCGCGTCATCGCCAGCGACGAGCTCCTTGCTGGCCGCCTCGAACGAGTCGGACGCGCTCTTGATCCACTGCAGCTCGCGCTCGCGAAACACGCGCGACACCATCTTCCAGATGCTGGTCTCGGCCTCGTAGTGTTCCTTGCGCTCGCCCACGACCCACGCCTTCTTGATCGCGCCCCACTCCTGTAGCTCGGTGAGGAGCATCGAGACGGAGCCTGTCGACAGACCGAGGCGGTCACCGAGGTCGGTGGCGTTGAGAGGATGGTCCTCGAGGTACAGCACGGCCCACATCCGGCCCATGTTGCGTTTGAAGCCCCACGATTCGATCAGAGCGCCGACCGCGTCGGCGACCTTGAGCACCGCCGGGTCGACCGTCATTTGTTCTCGTCGTCGTCAGGCTTGGCGATCATGTGCTCGCGCGTCGTTACACGAACGGCGCCGCCCTCGACGGGGAGCTGCCCGACGTGCGAGTGCTCCTGGCGGCGGCGGTTGATGATCTCGACGATCTCTCGCTGCGACAGACCACCGGATGGACGGATCGTGACGCTCGCCTCGCGACCGGTGCGGAGCTCGCGCGCGGTGACGCTGAGAATCGATTCGACGTCGACGGTCATGACGAGCTCGACGCGCGCCGAGCCCGGTGGTCCCTGCGGCAGATCATCGAGCACGACCTGGCCGAGCTTGCGGTTCTTCAACACGTCGGTCGAGTCGCCCTGATAGAGCTCGATCGAGACGAACTTCTGATTCTCTGACGTCGTAGTGAACAGCCGCTTCGCGCGAACGGGGAGCATCGAGTTCCGGGGCAGGACGACGGCAAAGCCGGAGTCACCGACCTTGATGCCGATGTCGTGCGGCGTGACGTCGAGGAGCGCGGCGTCACTTGCATCGCCGGCGAGGATGCCCGCGTAGTGGGCGGCGCCAAGGGCTACGACCTCGTCGGGGTTCGCACCCTTGCTCGGCTTGCGGCCGAAGATCCTCTCGACCACGGCTTGCACGGCCGGTGCGCGCGTCATCCCGCCGACGAGCAGGACTTCCTCGAGCTCCGACGGCTCGAGCCCCGCATCCGTGAGCGCGCGCAGACATGGCGCTTCGAGGCGATCGAGCAAGTCCTTGGTCAGCGCGTCGACCTGATCGCGCGAGATCGGACGCTCGTAGTTGATCGGAGCGCCGTGCTGGTCATTGGCGAGGAACGGCAACTGGATCATCGTGTCGGATTCGACCGAAAGGACCTTCTTCGCGTTCTCACACGCCTCGCGCAAACGCGACATCGCCATCGGGATGCCGGTGAGATCGACGCGATACTGATCGAACACCTCGTCGACGATCCGCTCGAGCAGGCGGCGATCCCAGTCCTCACCGCCGAGCGCGCTGTCGCCGCCCGTCGCGAGGACCTCGAAGATTCCGTTGTCGACCGACATGATCGAGATATCGAACGTTCCGCCGCCGAGATCGAAGACAGCGATCAGCCGGCGTCCTGCACCGACGCGATGTGCGCCGTATGCGAGTGCTGCTGCGGTCGGCTCGTTGAGGATGCGGACGACATCGATGCCAGCGATCTGCCCGGCGTCGCGCGTCGCCTGGCGCTGCGCATCGTCGAAGTACGCGGGCACCGTGACGACCGCACGGGTCACCGGCTCGCCGAGCGCTTCCTCGGCGACCTGGCGCACGCGACGGAGAATGTGCGCGGCGACCTCCTGCGGGCTGACCGGCTGCCCGTGCACGCGGACCCACGCGTCACCGTTCGGAGCGGCGACGATCCGGAACGGTGCCAGGCGTGCGAACCATGACACGTCGTCGGCGTTGACCTTGCGGCCGATCAGGCGCTTCACGCCGTACACGGTCGCGGATGGGTTGGTCACGGCTTGACGCTTCGCGCGCGTGCCGACCGCGACCTGTCCGTTCACCGACCAGCTCACCCACGACGGGGTCGTGCGCTCGTTGTCGAGCCCCGACAGCGTCGTCGGCTGGCCCTTTGCGTCGAGAACCGCAACGCACGAGTTCGTTGTCCCGAGATCGATTCCGATGATTCTCGACACGACTTACTCCTTCTTCCCCATGAGACGGGTCAGGAGGCCCTTGCGCTCGTTTGTCGCCTGGCGCCGCATGTCCGCGAGCTCGCGTGCAGCGCGCTCGTTCGATGGATCGATCTCGAGTGCCGCCTCGAATCGCTGCGCGGCCTCGAGGCGATCGCGCTGCACCATCGCGCGCAGACCCTCTGCAACCTCGACGCCGGCGCGCGCGGAGCGATCGTTCGGGTTCTTCTTCGCCGCCATCTTGTACGCGACGATGGCGTCGTCGAACTTGCCGTTGTCGAGCATCTCCTCGATCGGATCCTCGTGGACCTTGGGAGGTGGCGGCTGTGTCGCCGGGCGGGGCGGCGCGATGCGCTGGATCCCGTGGCTCGGCGTGTTGCGCGAGAGCGGCGGCTCGGCCCCGATGCGCGCGATGTCCTGGCTCGGCGTGTTGCGCGAGGACCCCGGCGCGTCGGGGACGATCTGCGCCATCCCCTTGCTCGGAGTCTGTGACGACGGCATCGGCACCGTCGGGATCGGCTGACTGCGCGCCGGCGTGCTCGGGGCGCCGGTGATCACGGACGGGATCGGGTTCGGACGCAGCGGCGGCGGTGGGTCGGCCTCGACGGGACGCGTGGCTTCACCCGGGCGAACGGTCGGCATCTCGATCGGGCGCGCGGTCGGCGTACGCGGCGGCAGAGGCGGCGCGCCTCGGCCGGGCGAGGATTCGGCCCGGGTCGGCACGGTGGCCGTCGTCGGCTCGGGCTTTGGCGGGACCGACGCGGTTGGCATCGGCGGCGTCTCGCCCGGGCGGGCGGTCGGCGTGCCGTCGATGATCGCCCTGGGAACTGGTGCGGTCTGCGCGCGGGGCGGGGGAGGAGGCGGTGGTCCGCCGGTGGCGACCGGCGACGTTTGCGCGCGCGGCGGCTTGACCGGAACCGGCGGCGGCGTCGGCGCGCGATTGGGGATGGCGCGGGGCGCAGCGGGGCGGCCGAGCGCGGCGAGTGCCTGTGCACGGCCGGCGTCGTCGCCGAGCTTGCGATACGCGTCGCGGATCAGGATGAAGATCTCGGCCGCGACCTGGCGCAGCTCGGTCGACTCGTAGCGCGCGAACAGATCGGGGTGATAGCGCTTGGTCAGCTCGCCGAACGCGGCACGCACGTCGGTGTCGTTCGCCTCGTAGCCAACACCGAGGACGAGGAATGGGTTGAGCTTGCGGAGGCTCTCGGCTTCGGAGAGCAAGGCCTTGATCAGGTCTTGCTCTGCCGCGATCATGTCCTGGCTGTCATCGACGGCGGGCACGGGGCCGGTCGGCGCCTGGGTACCGACGACGGGGATGCCGGTCGCGGGTGTGTTGCGCCGCTTGCTCTCCGATGCGAGCGCGCTCTCGATCATCCACACCGAGCTCGCCGGGATCGGAGCGAGCTTGAGCTCGACGCCTTCGCCACGCTGCGGATCGGTGACGTGCTGATCGACCGTGCCGGTCAGCACGATCACGGATGCACTCGGGAGCGTGAGGTCGATCCGGACCTGCGTTCCAATCGGCGGCGGCGTGCCCGCCTTGAGGAACATGGTCCCGCGGCTCAGATCACGCTTGTAGATAGTCGCCAGCTGCTGCCAGGAGGCGCACCGGAGCTTGATACTGAGCGGACCCGTAGCCATCAGAAGATCCGCGAGATCATAGGCCGATCACGCCTCGCGTGGCAATGAGCGGTACCTCGCGAGCACGCGTTCGTGGCGCTCTTTGATCCGCTGGACATACGCCTGTTCGCGGGTCCGGGCCAGCGACTCGTGGGCGAGCTGAGCCAGGCGGTCGACCACTTCCTGGAGGTCTGCCAGCGGCTTCTGGACGAATCCGACGACGCCGAGGTCGGCGGCGCCGGCTGCCAGCTCCGCTTCGATAACCGACGTCATAAGGAAGGCGGGCAGGCCGGCGACCCGGTCCCGCAGGCGCCGGATCGTCTCCAGTCCGTCGATCCCGGGGAGCTGGGCGGCGACCAGGGCGAGATCGAGGCCGGTTGTCGACGACAGGGTGTTGGCCTCGCGGACCGCCTCTTCGCCGGTGACGTACGCGAACGTCGCGATACCGGCCGCCTCCAGCAGGTCAGCGAGCTCGTCCGCGACGTCGCGGTCGTGCTCGACCAGGAGGATCGCGGGCGGACGACTGTCGGCGATGGCTACCTGCTCGCCGGTCGCCCGCCGGGTCTGGGCCGCGAGCTTGTCCTCGGCTTCGATCGAGCGACGCTCGGTGCGAATGAGATCGCGGAGCAGCTCCTCGATCATCGAGCGCTGGCTCGCGAGCGTCGATGCCTCGGTCGCGCGATTGCGCTGGCGATCGCAGACCCTCTGGACGACGCCGCGCGAGTTGGCAGTGCCCTCGTACTCGATGTCGATGACGTCGCCGGCGCCGGCACGGATGCAGGTGATCACGAGACCGAGGTCTGCGCCTTCGAGCACCGCGACCGGGGTCGCGTGCGGCAACGCCGTGACGATCCGGCGAATCGCTTGCGCCGCGCGCTTGGAGTCTTCGATCTCGCCGCCGGCCGCGTCGCGCAGATCGATCAGGATGCAAGGCGAGAGGTCCGTGCGCGTGCTGACATCGATGGCGACGGAGAGCTCCTCGACGACCGTCGTCGTGACGCCGCTACTGGCGAGGCGCTCGAGCAAGCCGCGGAGCGGGCCAGTGGCGCCATGGGGAGCGATCAGGATTGCGGCGTCTTCCACAGGACCTCAGCGAAACAGCCAGCGGTTCTCACCAGCCAGACGGATTTCTTTCACGGTGAACGGTGCATCGAAGTGCGCATGGGCGAGGTAGTAGTCATCGAGCAGATCGCGGTAGTGCGGACTGCGACTGTCGTAGATCACTCCGCCGGGCAGCGCCCACCTGACGCGGATCGGGGTGCCATCGGCGATCGCGATGAAGCGCTGCGCGGGACCGTCAGCGGACTGGGAGAAGTCGAGATCGTCCCAGCCCTGATCGGACCGGTTGACGGCGAAGTTGTCGCCCGGCTTCGGGAACCCCGGTGCGCCAGGCGCCGGGAGATCGAGCTCGGTGTTCGGGAACAGCGGCGTGATCTTCAACCGGTGCAGCTTGCCCCACTGCCACTGCGCGAGATCGGCAGTGCCGAAGCCGGCGCTCGACTCGAGGTGCAGCATCGCGTCGAGGATCGACTGGAGCATCACGACACTGCAGCTGTCGTCGGGGATCGTCGTCATGCCGTCGCACAGGATCGGCTGCAGCGTTGCCGGGTTCTGCACGAACGTGGAAGGTGCGGAGATCAGCGCGTGAACGATGCGCGCGATCAGGTTGTCATCGAGGCGCCAGAGCTCGAAGTCGAGTACGGTGAACTCGTCGCGCAAGGCGCGCTCGACGAAGAAGTGCATGAACGCGTTGAAGATCGAGGTCGCGCCAGAGTCCTCGACGGCGCGGATGTTGCCTGCGTCGAGACCGGTCGGCGTCTCGAAGGACCATCGCATGAGTAGGGTGCGGGCGCGGACCAGGCGCTCTCGATCCGCGGTCGAGAGGCCGGCGATGTACGGCGCAAGATCCGGGGGGCCGCTCGGGTTCTCGATCTGGGACAGCGTTGCCACGAGGTAGGGCGTCAGCTTCGTGCCCATCGTCGATTTGGTGTCGTGCTGCATCCGCTCCATGTCGTCGACGCTGATCGGGCCGTCGTTGGTGGCGATCATGTCCGAGATCCGCTCGTGGCGAACACCGGCCGCGTAGGTGACGCCGACGTAGAGCGGATTGCCATCGCGATCGGTCTGGTTCAACGGATCTCCGTCGAATGTCGCGCCGACCGGATCGGCGTTCGCACTGACGAGGTAGTCGCGCGTGCCCGTCGGATTGATCGAATGCGGCACGTAGCGCGCCGACATCATCCCCGTCCACTCGGCACCCTCGCCGGGCAAGACGAAGAACGGCGCGAGCCCGGTCGGATTGGTCGCCGCGTTCCACGTGTAGGCCGCGGGCTGGCGCACCGGTACGTCCGCGTGCGTGGTCCACCCGATGTCCTGGTTGCGGTCGATCATCATCCAGTTCTGGCTGCCGTAGCCAAAGTCGTGGAGTGCCGCGAAGCCTTCATCGAGGTTGCGCGCATGGCCGAGGTTCCACAGCGCACGGATCTCGTAGCTCGGGACGTAGCCGGTGTAGCGAACGGACATCGCGGTGCCCGCGGTGCGCGGCACGATCCTGTGCCCGACCTCGTCGATCGTCGGGATGATCGGGCCGTGGTGCGGCACGACCTCGTACGTCGCCGTCCGGGTGTCGGTGATCGTGCCGAGCGCGCCGATCTTGATCTCCTCGGTGAAGGTCTCGATCTCCACGGAAGCGCCGCCGAACGTCACGCAGCTCTTCTGGCCGCACGGGGTGATGGTCTCGAGATAGACGTCGTTGACGTCGTGCTCGCTGACCGTTCCGGACCACGCGACGTCGCCGTTGGTCCCGAGGATCACGCCGGGGATACCGGGAAACGTCACGCCGATCACGTCGACAGACCCGCCGATCGGATCATCTGCGGCCGCCGTGATCGTGAGGTGGGTCGGGTAGAAGATCGATGGGTTCGGGAGCTGGAGGTGCTGATCCGTCGCGAGGATCGCCGCGCCGTTGACCGTGCGTGCTCCGTTGACGGCCCAGTTGTTCGAACCAGCAAACGGCTGCATGAACGCGTGCGGACCGAGCGCACCGAACGGGCCGGTGTGGATGCCCTTTGCGAAGAACTTGCGGGCGCTATCGAGGACCGCCTGCGGAACGGTCGGACGCTTCGCAAGGCCGGCTAGGGCTGCGGTGGCGGGCTTTCGCCGGTTCGGACGGCCTGCGTCGGAGCGCGAGCCCGTGTCCTCGATGTTCGGGAAGCCATCGATCGTCGCGATCTGACCGACCGGCGTGAACTTCAAAAGGTCGCGCGAGACGCCGCGGCGCGCGTACGCGGCCGGAGCCGCCGCGGTCGCCTGCTCGAACGTGGCGCGCATTTTCTGATCGAGCTCCGTTGCGTCGAGCTCGAACGGCGTCGTCCACGACAGGGCGAACGCCTGGAACCGACCGAGCACCAGCGAATCAACCGGCTCCCACGGCACGAACCGCGAGGCGTCAAAGCTCGCGAGCAGGTTCGGATCGAGATCCCACGCCCCGGTCGGGTTTGCTTCGCTACGGACCATTGCGGCGTACGCGTTGACGCCGTCGGCGAAGCGCTGGAGCATGACCACGACCTGACGATCGTCGTCGCGGTCCGAGGCCTGGAGCCGCGCCCAGGTCTCGCGAGCGAGCGGCTTCATCCGGTGCATCCGCATCTCGAGATCGGTATCGATCACGTCGGGATCGAGCGCGCCAAACAGCTCGGACAGCGTGCCTGCGCCGAACCGGCGGAGGATGTCCATCTGCGGGAGACGGTCGTGTGCCATCACGTAGCCCTGGACGAACGCGGCGTCGCCCACGGTCTGCGCGGTGATGTGAGCGATGCCGTACTTGTCGCGTGCGACGTGGACCGGCTTCTGCAGACCGACCGTCAGATCGAGGTCGAGACGGAGGTCGTCGAACGGTCCATTGATGGTGTCATCGCCGCACGCTGTCAGCAGCACGGTCACGAGGACGACGACACGGATCATGGCGCGGACCATACCGGAAAAGATGCCGCCGAGTACGATGTCGGGGATGTCGCAGGACCACCTGTTTCTCCGCGCATGTCGACGCGAACCCGTCGAGCGCACGCCGATCTGGATGATGCGTCAGGCCGGCCGCTACTTGCCGGCGTATCGCGCCGTGCGGCAGCGCGCATCGTTCCTCGATCTGTGTCGGAATCCGGACCTCGCATGTGAGGTGACGCTGCAGCCGATCGACGAGTTCGGCTTCGACGCGGCGATCCTGTTCTCCGACATCTTGATCACGCTGCCTCCGATGGGCCTCGAGGTTGCGTTCCCGGAGTCGGGCCCCAAGATCGCCACACCGATCCGGACACGCGCCGCGATCGACGCGCTCGCGGTGCCGGATCCCGAGGATGCGCTGCCATACTCGCTCGAGGCGATCCGCAAGATCAAGAAGGCGCTCGACGGGCGCGTGCCGCTGATCGGCTTCGCGGGGGCTCCGCTGACGATGCTGACGTACGCGGTCGAGGGCGGTGGTTCGAAGGACTATCCGAACACGAAGAAGCTGCTCTACGGGGATCCGCAGGCGGCGCACGCGCTGCTCGACAAGCTCGCGCAGACCTGTGCGGCGTTCCTCGAGGCGCAGGCCGCCGCGGGTGCGGACTGCGTGCAGATCTTCGACAGCTGGGGCGGCATCGTGTCGCCCGGCGACTTCCGCGAGTATCCGCTGCGCTATGCGAAGCGGGTGATCGAGACCCTGCGTGCATCGCCGACGTTCGCCAAGCGCAAGATCCCGATCATCTACTTTGTCAACGGCTGCGCGCCGTACCTCGATGACTACGCGTCGAGCGGTGCCGATGTGCTCGGGGTCGACTGGCGCGTGGGCATCGATCAGGTCCGCCGCAGTGTCGGCGATGGCGTCGCGCTCCAGGGCAACCTCGATCCAGGAGCGTTGTTCGCGAGTCCCGCCGAGATCCGTGCGCGTGTCGCCGAGATCCTCGAGCGCGCCGGCAAGGTCGGCCACATCTTCAACCTCGGTCATGGCGTCCTGCCGGAGACCAACCCCGAGCACGTGCGGGCGATGGTGACTGCGGTCAAGGAGCTGTCGGCGCACAGCTGATGCGGGTCGCAGTCATCGGTGGAGGACTCGGCGGACTGACCGCCGCGCGCGCGCTCGTCGGGGCAGGGCTCGACGCGCACGTTCTCGAAGCGTCGCCTCGCGCCGGCGGGGTGGTCGGGACGAGCACGATCGATGGCTTCACGCGCGAGCACGCGGCGAGCTCGTTCCTCGGCGGGCAGTCGCGCGGCGCGGCTCCGCTGTGCGAGAAGCTCGGCGTCGCGCTCGACTCGGCCTCGCCGCGCGCGAAGTCCCGGTGGATCTACATCGACGGCAAGTTGCGCGCGTTGCCGCGCTCGCCCGTGCAGTTCCTCCGCTCTGACCTGCTGACCTGGCGTGGCAAGCTCGACCTGTTGCGCGAGCCGTTCCGCGAGGCGCGGATCGAGGGCGATGAATCGATGCACGCGTTTGCCGCACGCCGGTTCGGTGCCGAGGCGGCACGCGCGATCGTCGCGCCGTTCGTGACCGGCGTGTTCGCGGCGGACGCGCACGACATCAGCCTCGAAGCGGGCTTCCCGCGGCTCGCCGAGCTCGATGCGACCGGTGGGCTCGCGCGCGGCATGCTCACGCAGGCGGCGAAGGGCGTGATGCGCAAGCTCGCGGGCGGACGCAGGCAGAAGGCACAGACAGGGATGTTCGCGCCGCGCGGCGGACTGGGATCGCTGATCGATGCGCTGGTGCGCGAGCTCGGACCGCGCGTTCACACCGACCGTCGAGTAGCTGCGCTTGCGCCGACCGAGCGCGGCGTGTCCGTCGACGGGGAGGCGTGGGATGCCGCCGTGCTCGCGATCCCCGCCGAGGACGCGATCGGGCTGGTCACCGCGATCCCGACGCTTGCGAGCCGACTCGAGACGTTCCATCGCGCGCCCGCGGCACTCGTCTATCTCGGCTTCGCCGAGTCCGCCGTACCGAAGGCGGTCGACGGCTTCGGATTCCTGGTCGCACAGGGCGAGGATCTCCGCGTGCTCGGTGTGGTGTTCGAGTCGGTCGTGTGGCCGGATCGCGCGCCACAAGGTCAGGTGCTCCTGCGCTGCATCTTCGGCGGCGGCCGCGATCCAGGTGCCGCCGCCCTCGACGATGCCGCGCTGATCGCGCAGGCGACGCGCGACGTCGGTATCGTCCTCGGGGCGCGCGGGACTCCGACGCACGCGAGCGTCGTGCGCTGGCGACGTGGCGTCGCGCAGTATCAGGTCGGGCATCGCGATCACGTTCGCGCGGCCGTGACGGCTGCGCGAACCCACCGGATCGCACTCGCCGGCGCCGACTATCGCGGGCCTGGAATCAACGATCTGTGCGCGGACGCTGACGTCGTGGTCGAGGAACTTCGCTCGTGGGTGTGAGGTGGCTCGGCCTCGTGGTGGTAGCAGCGTGCTCGAGCAGCAAGCCGCGGACCGCCGAGGATGCGAAGCGCGCGCCCCCACCGGGCGATGCCGCCGTACTCGTTCCGACCGATGCCATGGCAACGCCGCGGCCACCGACAGGCGACGTCCAGGTTCGCGTCGAGTGGACGAACGTTCCGCCCACCGCCCGCAGCTCGCCCGGAAAAACAGCGTGTGGCACCGCGCGCGCTCCTGCGGTCGCACCGACAACGACGTGGGGCATTCCCGACGCGGTCGTGATCGTCGACGGCGCGCCCGGCACACCTGGTGAGGCGCGCGTGCGGTTCGCGGACTGCGCGCTGTCGCCGCGGATCGCGATCGGTGGCGCTCTCGTCGTCGACTCTGCCGCGGACCGACCGACAGCGGTCAAGGTCGCGCAGCGCGGTGAGCTCGCCGATCTCCGCACGTTGACCGCGGGTGTGGAGCGTTCGATCCAGCTCCCGATCGCGGGTCACGCGGTGACCGCGCCGCTCATCGTCGGCGGGATCTACGAGATCACGAGCGAGCGAGGCGACGCCGCGTGGATCGTTGCAGCGCAGGCGGCGATCACGGATCCGAGCGGCGTCGTGCTCGTGCGTGATGTTCCACCTGGAGTGCATGCCGTGCGTGCCTGGATCCCGCCGCGGGGCGGAGAGCCTGCGCGTCACGCACGGGGCGAGCTCACGGTCGTGGCGGGTGATCTCGCCGAGCTGACCCTGCAGCTCGTTCCCTAGCGCCGACGGCGACGCCGGAGAACCAGCACGAACAGGAGCGCGAGCGGCCACGCGTGGGCTGCGCTTCCGCTCGCCGAGCATCCGTAGTA
Organism: Myxococcales bacterium; assembly: GCA_031421915.1. GTDB lineage: Bacteria > Myxococcota_A > Polyangia > Haliangiales > Haliangiaceae > JABFXX01. The sequence goes on from JANOPP010000400.1 coordinate 17,548, forward strand.
GCTTCCCTTGCCCGGCTCGACGGGCTCGGTGGGGGCCAGCTCGCCGAGTCCTTCACCGGAGATCTCGACGCTGACCGAGCCGTCCGGGTGATCGACCGTGAACTGCGCCTGCTTGACCCCGACAGCGCGGGGCGCCATCACGACGAGCCACGTGAGCGTGCTCGACGGTGGCACCGTCAGCGACGACGGCGGTAACACGATCGCGAACTCGCTCGCATCGGTGCCCTCGAGCCGAGCATTCGTCAGTGTCACCGGCGACGTCGAGCAGTTCGTGATCGAGACTTGCTCGCCGAGTGTCGTGACCTCGAGCGGGCTCGAGCCAAAGTCGAGCAGCGCCGGCGTTCCACTGAGTCCCGCTGGCAAGCCCTCGGCACGCAGCTCGATCGTTCGCGGTGCTGCGCCCGGGATATCGGTCGTCAGCATCATCGATGCCGCGACCGGACCCGCAGTCGTCGGGCTGACGGTGACATCGAACGTGGCCATGCTCGCGCCCGCGCCCTGAACCGTCAGTGGCAACGTGGGGGCGGCGAGTGCAAATGGCGCGTCTGGTGTGCTGATCGTGTTGATCCTGAACGACGCCTGATCGTTCGCGATGATCGTGAACGTCTGGTCCGTCATCTGACCGACACAAACCGGACCGAGATCGACCGCGCCATCGGGCGTCAGCGCCATCGATGTCGAGAGTGCGCGCGCCGTGATCGGCACGCTACGGACCTGCGCGCCGTCGTAGGTGACCACGGCCATGCCGCTCACGTCACCGCTCGCCGTCGCACCGAATCGCACCTGCGCCATCGTCGACGCACCAGCGGCGAGGATCGTGCCCGCGGGCGGAGTCGTCACCATCGTCAGGTCGGTTCCTGTCAACGCGACGCTCTGGATCGTCATCGACGCTGTGCCCGAGTTCGTGAGCGTGATCGTGTGCGTCCTCGGCTCGCCGACGCGAGTGGTGGTGATGGCCGATGGGCTCGGAGAGATGTCGAGGTTCGAGTCGATGCCGTTGCAGCTCACCGGGACATTCACGACCGGTGTCGTCGGATCGTTGCTGTTGACCCGGACCATGCCGGTGATTCCGCCGACCGCCGTTGGATTGCACGTGACCGCATACGGCTGCATCCCCCCGGCGCTGACGGTGGTGCCGCCGACCGGGCCCGACGTGATCGCGAACGTGGCGGGGCTGACCGTGACGGAGCTGATCGAGAGCGGCGAGCCGCCGAGGTTTCGCACCGAGATCGTCGCGGGTGTGCTCGCGGTATTGCGTCGAACGTCGCCGAAGGCGACCGACGTCGGCTGCACGTCGATGTCGATCGGCGGGACCGTACCGGTGCCGAACAGGGTCACCGTGCGAGTGGTGCTGCCATTCGTCGTGATCGTGACGACGCAGCTCGTGCTGCCTGCGATCGTCGGGCGAAACGCAGCGTCGAACGAGTAGGTGACGTACTCGTCGGTGTAACAGATGGGGGCGGCCGCGGCGACCTGGCAGGTGCCGCCGCCACAGGTGTCACAGATCACCGTGCGGTACACGGCGGCGGGGAGACCCGACGCCGTGACCACGAAGTCGGGGCAGCTGGCGGTCACGGCGGTGACCTCGTCGTAGCTCTCCAGCGACGGATTGCCGGCGGGGCGCACGAGGATCGAGGTCGGTGCCGAGGTCACGCCGACCTCGGTCGACGCGAACGTGAAGGACGTCGCGGGAGTCGTCAGTACGGCGAGCTGCTCGGTCGACGAGAGGATCGGCTCGGGGACCTGACAGCCGGAGATCACCAGGACAGTCGACAACAACGCGAACAGGCGCACGCACCGAGGATCGAGCCCCATCGCGGGGGTGTCAACCACGCCAGCGGGTGGGCGCTTGACCCACATCGGTGAAACACGGGTGAAACACCGGTTTGACAGCGAGCGGATCACCTCGGATGATCCACAGGTGATCGGGTCGACCGTGGGCAGTTACCGGATCGTCGACCGCATCGCGGTCGGCGGGATGGGCACGGTCTTTCGCGCGGAGCACACGCTGATCGGACGCGTCGCGGCCGTGAAGGTCCTGCACCCCGAGATGTCGGGCAATCGCGAGATCGTCAACCGCTTCTTCAACGAGGCGAAGGCAACCACGACGATCAAGCACCCTGGCATCGTCGAGATCTTCGACTTCGGCTACATGCCGTCGGGCCACGCGTTCCTCGTGATGGAGTTTCTCGAGGGCGAGCCGCTCTCGAACCGCATGTCGAGGTGCGGGCCGATGTCCGAGGGTGAGGCCGCGATGATGATGCGCGGCGTGTGCAGCGCGCTCGCTGCCGCGCATGCGAAGGGCATCGTTCACCGCGACCTCAAGCCCGACAACATCTTCGTCGTGCCCGATCCGGACTCGCCGCTCGGCGAGCGCACCAAGGTCCTCGACTTCGGCATCGCGAAGCTCACGGACATCGGGCTCGCGGGGACGCAGACCAAGACCGGCGCCGTGATGGGAACGCCGACGTACATGTCCCCGGAGCAGTGCAAGGGTAGCGGCCAGGTCGACCATCGCGCCGATCTCTACTCGATCGGCTGCATCCTCTACGAGCTCGTCACGGGCAGGCCACCGTTCATTCACGCCGGTGCAGGCGAGCTGATCGGCGCGCACCTGTTCATGCAGCCGGATCCGCCGTCCAGATACGTCGCGATCACGCCGCAGCTCGAGGGGCTTATCATGTGCCTCCTGTCCAAGCAGCCCGAGCAGCGCGTGCAGACCGCGATCGACCTCGCACAGGCGCTGATCGCGATCGCGCAGCAGCATGGCTGGATCGCGATCAGCTCGACGGATCCGATGTCGCGGATGTCGATGCAGCAGATCGTTCCACCGGGGGGCGCGCTGAATCCCACGATGGTTGCCAACCAGTCGCGGCCGATGATCACGCCACCGTATCAGACGCCGTACTCGCAGACGCCATACTCGATGTCGGGTCCGCGTCCGGTCCAGTACCCGGGCGAGGGCATGACCGAGATGTTGCCGCCCGCGACGTACTCGCGGCCGATGCTCACACCACCGCCACTGCATGCGCCGACGGCCGAGCCCAAACCGACCACGCTGTCGGGCGCAGCGCTCGCGACGAATTCGGGCGCCGTACCGCCGACGCGCAAGAGCAAGGGGCTCGTGATCGGCAGCGCCCTCGTGCTCGCGGTCGGTGCTGCGATCGCGGTGTTCGTCGGCCTGTCGGGATCGAAGCCCGATGGGGAAGCGTCGCCGACATCGCAGCCGAATACGGAGCCGTCGACCGGGACAACTCCGACGACAGGCACGGGCGGCACGACACCGAGCGTCACGCCCGAGCCGACACCAGAGCCGACACCGACCGTCGCGCCCGAGCCGACACCGATGACGGGCCCCACGGGATCGACCGCGGCCGGAACCGTCGGCTCGACACCAGACGTCACGCCTGAAGCAACACCGACGGTCGTCAACCCCGACAAGCCGGCGACGCCCGACAAGCTGACCAAGCCGACCAGACCGACCAAGCCCACCAAGCCCACCAAGCCCACCAAGCCCAGGCCTGACAAGCCGACCAAGCCGACCAAGCCCGACAAACCGGGTGGTGACTTGCTCGAGACCGACATCGATTGATGCGCCGCACCCTGATGGTCTCGCTCGCGTGCTTGCTCGGCGCGTCGGCCGTGGTGCATGCGCAGCCCGCCAATACGGGTGACAAGGGAGATGCAAAGGCGCTCCTGCAGTCAGGGCTCAAGCTGTTCGCTGCAAAGGACTACCTCGGCGCGCTCTCGGTCTTCGAGACCGCCTACGCACGGTTTCCGAGCAGCAAGATCCTGCTCAACATCGGAACCACGCTGCTCAAGCTCGACCGCAGGGCCGACGCCGCCAACGCGTATCAGCGCTACCTCGATGCGAAGGATGGGGATCCTGCGAAGGTCACGGAGGTCACCAAGGTTCTCGGCGAGCTCGACCGCGGGCTCGGGGTGCTCGAGGTCTCCGTCGAACCGTCGCGCGAAGCGGAGATCCAGATCGGCGAGAAGAAGTGGACGCGCCTGGGTGACCTCGCGAAGTACCGCCTCGACGCCGGCGCGACGACCGTGCGTGCGCGGCGCACCGGCTACCTCCCGAGCGAGGAGATCGTACAGCTCGAGGGGGGAACGAGCCGCAAGGTCGCGCTCGTTCTCGAAGCCGAGCCCGTCGCAGCTGTGTCCGCGACGGTGACCGAGGCGGGCGTCCGCGCCACCGTCGAGCCGCGGTCGCGGTCGCGGCTCGGTGTGCTCGCGCTCGCCCATATCGATCCGACGAACAAAGGTGCGGCCGTGCTCGTCGGGCTCACCGCCGACGTGATGAGCCGCCTCCAGGTGCAGGGAGCAGCGCTCCTCGGCCCTGCATCGGGACTCTACCTCGGTGCGACGTTCGCGCTGATGACGGGCACGGTGCGTCCGATCCTCGCGGCCGGCGTGCCCGTGTTCATCTCCGACGGAGCGCGTGTCGCGTTGCGCGGAGCTGGTGGGGTCGAGCTGGCGATCAGCCGCCACTTCGCCGTGATTGCCCAGGTCGGCGTCGAGTACATCGTGAATCCCGGGCCCGGGATCAGCTCGACGCTGTTCATCCCGGCAATCGGCGCGACTGCCCGCCTCTAGCTGCGCGGCTTCGCGGGTTCGATGCGCTCGGCGGTAGTCTCGGCGGTGATCTCGACGCGATCCGCGCCGGCGTCGGCAACCGCGGAGACGACGACGACGTCACCGCGATCGGCGCGCTCGAGATCGCGATTCGCATCGGTGCGGTGCTTGCGCAGGAGGCGCAGCGACATCCAGCCGACGTCCCCACAGCCGGTGACCTCGTGCTTGCCCTTCGGTGAGCGCGGCGGACTGACGATCCGCCACGCACCAGGTCCCGCGACGACGGACAGAGGTTGTCGGCGGAGGACGAGGTACGAAAACTTCATCCCATCGTCGCGGAGATGGGTCACGCGTGCGAGCTCCGCGGTTCGCGGGGGCAGCTTGATCGCGCGATCCTCGTGGCACCAGTCATTCAGGTTCGCGAGGGCAGGGCACGGAGCGGCGGGACGCGTGCACGGCGCGAACACGTGCCCACTGCCGCGAGCGATGATCGCGTCGCGTAGCTCGTGCAGTGCGCGCGACGTCTCACGGAGCGCGGGCTCGATCAAGATCACCGCGCCGTCGTCGCCGATCGTCGAGAGAGCGCGTTCGACGAGGATCTGTCGGGCGGACGGTGCGAGCTCGTTGAGCAGCGTTCCCATGATGACGAGATCACTCGGAGGGAGCTTGGCACTCGTCGCATCATCGGTGCGTGCCGTGAGCTCGACCTCGATGCCGCGCACGGCAGCGAGCGAGCTCACCGCAGCGGTCGCGATACCGAGTGCCGACGCATCTCGATCGATCGCGGTGATCGCGAGTGAGGGCGGGGCACCGAAGCGAACGAGCGTCTCGATCAGGCCGAGGCTCATCGCACCGCAGCCCGCGCCGAGATCGATCACGCGCAGTGGGCGTGCCGCAGGGAGGGCGCCGCGCTGGACGAGCTCGCCGAGCGGGATCGCGATCTTCATTGCATCGGCGATCGTGAAGAACGCGGCGCGAGCCGCGAGATCGCCCACCTTGTTCGCGGGCGCTGCCAGGCGTGCTCGATCGCTCGTGTACCGTTCGGAGCGATCGACGATCGCCTTGATCAGCGGCGACGTCTGGAGAGGTGCAGCTCCGACCGCCGCGAGCGTCGCGGCGTAGATAGCTTCCTCGAGCTCGCGAGCGGGGGACAGCGCCGAGCTCAGCCGGCGTCCTTGTCTTCGTTCGCGCTCGCGTTCGTCTTCGCCTCGGCCTCGGCGAGCTTCACGGGCGCCTTGTCGTCAGCGTCGACGGTCTCGCCATCCCATGAGGTCTGCCCGTCGCCGGGCTTCACGGCGGCCATCTGTTCGGTCTTCGCCTCGTCGGGGGCCTGGACCGCCGTCATCTGCTCGGTCTTCGCGTCGGTCGACTCGGCGACCTTGGGAGTCATCGCCAGATTCTTCGGCATTCCCGGCGGCGGGGGAATCGTGTCAGCGCTGCCAGCGCTGTCATCGATGATCCGCATCGGCTGGGTCTGGCGCGAGGTCTGTGGCGTCGCGGCGGCCATCCGCGGCGGCCGGCCATGGGGTCCTGCGACGGCGGTCTCGGTCGGCTCGTCGGCGGCGAATGGATTGTGCGCGACCTCGACCGGCTGGGTGGATTCACCCTCGAGCTGAGAGGGCACGGCATCGGTCACGGCGGTGACGTGGATGACGACGCCCGTGATGTTGTCGTGACCGCCGCGTGTCTTCGCGAGCTCGACCATCTCCGCGATCGCTGCACCCGGTGCATCGGCGCTGAGGCGCTCGGCGATCTCGTTCTCGTCGGGGAAGTAGTCGTGGAGACCATCCGAGCAGAGGAGGATGCGATCGTTCCTCTTCAGGGTGACGTGCGCCATCTCGACGCCAACATCGGCGGACACGCCGATCGCGTTGACCAGGATCGTGCGGAGCGGAGAGACCTGCGCCTCCTCGATCGTCAGCTTGCCCTCGATGACGAGGACCTCGGCGACCGTGTGGTCGGTCGTGATCTGGGAGGGCTTGCCGTCGCGGATCAGGTAGGTGCGGCTGTCGCCGACGTGCGCCACGAACGCCTCGGGGCCGGCGACCAGCACGACATCGAGTGTCGTGCCCATGCCGGCCTTGTCGGACTCGTTCTGGCCGCGCTGAAAGACGGCCTGGTGCGCGGACAGCACGGCGCTCTGCAGGAGCTGGACGATGCTGCGGCGGCCGGCGTCAGTCGGTGCCTTCTTGAACGCTTCGATCTCGGTGCGCGAGCTCTCGAGCGATGCGCGAACCGTGTCGACCGCCATCGCCGATGCGATCTCGCCGGCCGCGTGGCCACCCATCCCGTCAGCGACCACGAAGAAGCCCCGGTCGGCATCCTTGTACGCCGAGTCCTCGTTGTGATCGCGCACGACACCAATATCGGTGACGAGCCACGCATCGAGGATCACGCCCGAGGTCACAGCAGCAACCTCGTCTTGGGTATCACTGGCCATTCAGGTTCTCGAGCCCTTGAATCTTCGCCCGGCGCTGCCTCTGGCGGCAAGCGCCGGAACGGAAATGCGTCTCACCGTCGACGCTCGATCTCGATCGGCGGGGGTGGTGAGCCCTGCGCGGCCAGTGCGCGGCCCTGCTGAGCCAGTCGCGCGAGGCACACGTCGATCGCCTGGGGCTCGCGATCGGTCGTGATGAACCGCCGTCCCAGGCGCTGCGCGACCGCGGCGGTGGTGCCAGAGCCCGCAAACCAGTCGGCGACCCGATTGCCGGGCGCGGTGACGGCACCGAGGATGCGTTCGACGAGACGCTCGGGCTTCTGCGACGGCCAGCCGGTGCGCTCGCGATCGGAGTGGTTCAGCGTCTCGATATCGGTCCACCAGTCCTCGGGGACCTTGCCGGCCGCGACCGGATAGCGATAGACGCGCCCCGTCTTGCGGTCGGTCTTCTCCTGTACGGCGGCTCCGCCGTCGAGCACCACCCGCATGTGCGAGCCGCCGCGCCTCGGGACGCGGATGTTCTCCGGGTAGAACGCCCAGTCGTCGCTGCGGGCGTACCAGAGGATCGTGTCGTGCTTGCGGCCAAAGCCGCGCCGGCCCTTACCGCCGACGGAGTAACACCAGATCAGCTCGTTGACGAACCGATCGCGGCCGAACACTCGATCGAGTGCGACCTTGACGTAGTGGATCGCGCGGTAGTCGAGGTGGACGAACAGCGAGCCGTGCCCGGCGAGCGCGCGCCGACTGTCAACGAGCATCGGGGTGAGCCATGCGACGAACGCATCGGGATCGTCGGCGCGATCGGCGTAGCGAAGGCCGCGGCCCTTCTGCACGAGACCTGTGCCGAACGGAGGATCGATATAGATCGCGTCGAGCGCTCCGTCGCCGAGCTGGCCGAGGACCTCGAACCCATCCCCGCACACCACCCGATCGGGCGAGCGATCCGCCCCCCCGAAGTCGAGCCGCTCGATACCGGGAAGTGGCTCGCGCGACGGATCGATCGTCTCCACCTTGCCGCGACAGTACACTGTGCCCGTGCGCTTCGGTCCCTGGTACCCACTGAGCGAGGCGGGGGTGAACGCTCCTGTGGCGGAGGGGGTGCTCCAGCTTCGCCTCGCCAGCGGGCTCGTCGACTACCCGAAAGGGAAGAGCGCGATGCTGTGGTACGGCCATTCGGCCGATACCCGTGCGGCAGCGCTCGCCCTGGCAGCAGCGCACGCCGGCAAGGATCTGGTGTGCCGGCATCTGATCGAGATCGAGGACACTACTGACCTCGCGCAATTCTGTGCGAAATTGATGGCCGACTTCGTCCACCGGTTTGGGACGCGGCCCATGTACCTCCGATGAATCTCGTCGAAGCCGAATCTGTAGGGCCTGTCGAAGGCGATGCACCGCTGGTCACGCCACCGCGACCGCCGCATCGCCGTGTCTCGGTGTCGCTGCTGTTCACGCTGACGGTGCTGATCGGTACCGTCGTCACGATCTACATGACGTTCCCGGCGCGGAACAACGTCCTGGTCACCGAGGCAATCGCGCAGCATCGCGTCGCCCAGACCTGGGATCTCGTGAACCCGACCGCGAACGAGGTCCGCGCGTGGGCGATCGGCATCGCTGGCAAGGACGTCCCGCTACCCGTTGCAGCGACGAAGATCATCGGCGCTCGCCAGCTCGAGGTCCTCAACCGCGATGCCGCGATGATGCGGGTCGAGATCAACGGCATCGAGGTCACCTACCTGATCCAGCGCGCACGCGGCTTCGCGCCGAAGACGACCGATCGCCAGGACGGCGACGTCCACGCACTCGCGTGGCGCCGCGGCAGGTTCACCTGCGTCGCCGTCGGGCCCGAGGCCACACTGGCGACATGGCGAACCGCGTTTCCGTAGCTACTCGGGCCCGAGCTCTGGAGTGATCGTCACGCACGCGCGGCCGCTGTCCTCGGCGCTCGTGACCGTCACGCACACGCGGTTCGCGCGGTTGCCGGTCAGCTCGAATGCACCGGGGAGCACCACGCGATTGCCGCAGGCGAGCGTCGCTGGAGCGAGCGGACGGTCGATCGCGGTCGCGCCCTGCTCGATGACGCCGACGCCGAAGGATGCACTGGCCGCCGGCGGGCAGGTCACGACGACCTTCCAGCGATCGCCGGGCGCGAACGTCCGCACGTCGTCGCGGATCACGCCCGCCCGCTCGCGGACCACATCGATGATCACGTCGCCGACCCCCTTCACGGCGACGACATGCTCGCCCTTGACCGACGAGCCGCGCCACGGCGCGAGCACGAGCAAGATGATGGCAGCAGCGGCCGCGAGCCCGAGGGTCGGCACGAGCCACGTCCACCACGCGGCGCGGCGGGGCGGGGCGGCGGGCATCGCGAGCGGAGGCAGCGCGACGAGGTCACCGCGAATCTCGGCGAGGCAGCTCGTACACGCCGGGCAGGTCGCGAGGTGCGACGCGATCGTCGGATCGGTCGTGCCGCTCGCGAACAGCTCGAGACGGAGCCACGAGATCGGCTCGCTGATGCAGGCGAGCGACGTCATGCGGATGCCTCCTGACCGCGCAGCGCGATCACCTCGTCGCGGATCCGGTCGAGGCGCTTGCCGATCGTCTTGCGCGACAGGCCGAGGTGCGTGGCGATCTCTTCCTGCGTCATGTCGTCGACGAACCGCGCGACGAGCACCTCGAGGTGACCCTCGTCGAGCCGCTCTGTGAGCGCCGCGATCAGGCCGAGGCCGACGACCTCGTCCTCGAGCTTGACGCGCGCGATCGGTGCCGCCGATTGCTGCTCGCGCTCGAGCAATCGCGCTCGCGTGCCCCGGTCGCGAACGACGTTGAGGCAGCGATTCGTGATGGCCCTATAGAGGTAGGGGAGGTCCACGTCTTTGGTCCAGCGAGGAATCAGATCGACGAACAGCGCGTGGACGACATCGGTCGCGTCCTCGCGATTTCGGAGCATGCGCTCGGCCTTGCGTACGAGCGCGGGCCCGTACGCACGATAGGCCGACTGAGGATCACTGACAGCGTCCACCCTGGATGCCGACTGCCGAGCACGCGCCAGGTTCGAGATCGTCCACGACCGGGCAGTCCGCAGGACTGTCGCACGCCCGGCCGTCCAGGCACTGCTTGCGGACCGCGCCGTTGCACTGATTGCTGATGCAGTCGCTGTTGGTCGCACACGGCTCGCTGGCCGCACGTGCGCGCAGACCCGGGTCGCACACCGCCGGGCCGTCGGGATACGCCTCGCCGCACAGCTCGGTGCCGGCGCAGCTGCCCGCGGTACAGGTCGAGCAGTAGCCGTTGTTGCACGTGTTGCTCGCGCACTCGCCGTTGACGATGCAATTCTCGCCGAGCTCGCGCGTCCCGGTGCCGACGCACTGGAGCGGCGCCAGGAGCTCGGGGCCGAGCGGCTCGCCAAGACCGCAGACCTGGTTGGTGCCGCAGCTCGTCGCGGTGCAGGCAACGCAGACGTTCGCGCCAAACGAGCCGGGGTACGCGACGTAGTTGCACATCCCGCTCGCACACCGCGAGTCACCGGCGCAGCGTGCGCCGAGGGGGGCGTCGGTCGGCTTGATCTCCGTCAGGCCCTCGCAGTCGACCGTGGTCTCCGCGTGGATCTGGGCGAACACGGCGCGGCCGGCGCCCTTCTTCGAGAGCACGAACCGGATGCCGTTAAACGGCGCCTCGATCCGCAGCTTGTACGACAGCGGCTTCCAGTCCGACGTCGGCATCCGCTCCGAGTGATCGATCGTGCCGTCTCCGAACACGTCGAGCTCGAGCCGTGCCTCGGCGTTCTGCTCGACGTTCGCGACGAGCTCGAACAGGATGCACGTGCCGTCGTAGTTGTTGACGGGCGTCATCTGCGAGATCGCGACGTCGTCGCCGACCATCTCGACGCCGCTGTCGCTCTTGTGCCAGGTGATCGCCTGCCTGACCTCGCCGCGCAGCGTCTTCCAGCTGCACAGCTCCGCGCCGCACCACAGCTCGAACCCGGGGTCCTTGATGATCGTGCCGCAGTCGGTCGCCCCGACCTGGGTGAACGCGGCAACGATGAGAATGGAGAGAGGAAGTCTCATGGGGGACCTCAGTAGCTGTAGGAGAGGGCAGCGGTGATTCCGGCGCCGCCACTCCCGTGGGTGTCGCCGACCTCGTTCTCGATCACGGGCGCGTAGCTCATCGTGAAGCCGAGAGCGATCGAGAAGCCTTCGAGCAGGACGTCGCGATCGACGTCGGGGTTCCCCCACTCGATTCCGATCGAGGCGGCAACGGACGGGCCGAAGTACGTCTCCCGCGTCACCGAGTCGTCGACGTCGATGAACTTCGTGCGGCCCATCGCGACGCCCGCCGCGAGCTGACCGTAGAAGCCGAGCTGCGCCAGCGGCCCCGCGTCGCTGACGCGCTGGATCGCGCGGGCCTGAGCGGCGATCGTCGTCGTCGTCCAGCCGATCTCGAGATCGCCGAACGAGTCTTGGCGCGTCCACGGCGAGGCCTCCGCATAGGCCAGCCCCGCACCGATCCACAGCCGGCGCTCGACTTGCCGCATCACCGAGCCGCCGAGACCGGCAGTGACCCCGAGGAACGGGCGATCGTAGCCGAAGTTGCCCAGCGTCTCGGTGTACGCGCTGTCGAGCTCGCCGCCCATGCCGGCGTTGACCTCGATCCGCAACGGACGCAGGAAGCCGCCGCCCTTGCGGGTGGCGACGATGATCTCCTCGGTCGCGCAGCGATCGATGTCGACCGTGCTGCCGCCGGGACCCGCGCTGATCTGGCACCGCGACAGCGTGGAGCCGCGCCGCACGAGCACCTCGTACTCGCCGGGCGCGACCGCGATCCGCACCGCAGCCCCCTTCGCCTTGTACGTCTCCGCGACGACAGCCTTGGCGCGGCGATCCTGCACGAGCGTCTTGCCCTCGAGAGCCGCGGGCAGCTCGATCGACGACGTCGCCGCACGCGGGAACGACATCGGCACCTCGCCGTGCCCCTTGAGGTCGACCTCGAGGCTGACGTGCTGACCGCCGACGGCGGTCTCCGCCGTGGCGAGCAGGGTCTGGTGATACGCGTAGCGATACGCCTCGTCGATGGAGACCTGACCGTCGCGGTTCGCGTCGCCGGCGCCGCGCATCCCGACGAGGAGGTGATGCGTGAAGTACGAGGACTTCAGTTGCTCGCTCTCCTGCGACAGCTCGCTGCCGCTCGATGATGCGAGCACCGCGATACCGCTCGCATCGAGCTGGCTACGCGAGTTGAACGAGAAGTCCGCGGCGGGCGTCGCACCCTTGACCCGCGAGAACGCACCGCTCTGACACGCATCGAGCACGACCACAGTCAGCTGTGCGGGAACCGAGAACAACCGTGTGCGCAGCTCGGCGAGCGGCATCTGCGCGTTGCCGAGATCGAGCGCAGTCGCACGGGCATGACCCGAGTAGTAGAAGAACACGCGCGCCTTCTTGCCCGCGGCGAGGTCGGCGTTGACCTTGGTGCCGAGCTGCACGAGGCGCTCGCGGAGCAGATCCGGCGTGGGATGGACCACGATGTCGACGCGATCGGCCGAGTAGCCGCCGAGCTCGGCGAGGAAGCTACCGACGCGGCGGGCGTCATCCTCGGCATAGCGGAGGTCGGTCTGACCGGGGCCGCCGGCATTCGAACCGACCACGATCGCGTAGGTCGCGATCTCGGGGGCGGTCGTCTCGGCATGCGCGGCGCGGGTCGCCGCGACGAGTGCCAAGCTGAGGAGAAGAGGGCGGAGCATGAGGACCTTTCGGCTTTGTCCCTATGACACGTCACCCGGCGCGCGTGGGAACCGAAATCGGTCGGCAAGACCTGGAATGATCATGCCACGTTGCGGCAGATCACAGATCGTCGTCGTCACTGCCGTGCCCGAGGTGAATCGCGCGCTTGATCGTCGCCTTGCCGTACTTCGCGGCGACCTTGTCGATGGTGTCGCCGAGGCGCTCGCCCTTCGCCCGCGATGCCTCGTCGAAACCGAGCTGACGTGGAGCATCGCGCGGTTCGAGCGATGTCGCCGAGATCCCGCACAGGCGCGCGCGGCAGCCTCGCCGGCTCTCGATCGCGACCTTGTCGAGCAGCTCGATCGCAGTTCGCGCGAGGACGCCACCGTCACTCGTCGGCATGTCGAGCGTCACGCGGCGCGTGATCTGCCGGAAGTCGTCGTACTTGACGATCAGCACCACGGCGCGCGCCCGCAGCGCTGCCTCGCGCAACCGCATCGCGATGCGATCGGCCTGATCGAGGAGGATCACCGCGAGCTCCCCCTTGTCGTCGATGTCGTCGTCGAACGTCTCCTGGTGGCCGACGGAGACCGGATCTGACTCGGGCACGACGAGCCGGTGATCCTCGCCGCGCGCGAGGG
>JANOPP010000401.1:0-22427 GCA_031421915.1 Myxococcales bacterium
GCGATCGGGAGATCGCGATCCTCCTCGTCCTCGTCGTCGTTGTCCTGGCTCGTGGCGACCTTCTCGGTCGGGCGTGGCGTGGTGACGTTGACCGAGCGCAGCTCGGCGCGGACCTCGTCCTTGAGCGTGATGAACGGCGGCGCCGGGCGGGCCATGTAGTAGCCCTGGCCGTAGCGCAGGCCCAGATCGCGCAGCGCGACGACGTCCTCGATCTCCTCGATGCCCTCCGCGATCATCACGGCGTCGATCGTGTCGGCGATGTGGCGCAGCGAGCGCAGCATCTCGCGCTTGACCGTCGACCGCGCGATCCCGCGGCACAGGACGTCGGAGACCTTGATGAAGTGCGGGCGCAGCGACATCACGGTCTCGAGGTTCGAGTGCCGCGTACCGACGTCGTCGATCGCGACGCCGAAGCCCATGGCCGTATACGCCGCGAGCGCACGCTTGAACGATGCGAAGTTCTCGATCGCGAGGCGCTCGGTGATCTCGAACACGATGTTCGCGGGGGTCAGGCCAGCGGCGCTGATCAGATTCCCGACCTCGACCTCGATGAACGCCGAGTCGTAGAACGACATCGGCAACAGGTTCACGAACAGGCGGTGCACCGGCTCGAGGGTCTTCGCGTTGCGCAGTGCGCCGCGGAAGCACGCGCGGTCGAGCTCGACGGTGAGGTCGACCTCGTCGGCGATCGCGAACAGCGTCGCCGGTGACTCGAGCGCACTGCCACGCGGACCGCGGGTCAGCGCCTCGTACGCGAAGATATCGCCGGTGCCGAGGTCGACGATGGGCTGATAGACCGACGACAGGCCCTCGCCGAGGATGATGTCCTGCAGCGTCGAGCGATCGCGGTGCGCCTTGCGCTCGCGGAGGTTGCGCGTGTTGTCCTGCGCCTCGCTGACGAGGCGAGCGGTGAGGCGCTCGGGACGGATCAGCGAGTTGCCGAGGACGCGCGCCGATCCGACCGTGATGCGCGGCTGTTCGCGGAGGACATCCTTGACCATCGGCGCGAGCGCTTCTTCGACGCCGCGCTCGACCGTGACCGCGAGAGCCTCGAGATCCGTGCGGACGCCGGGCGCGCGCGGCGCGAGGATCACCATGTAACCGTCGCCGTCGCCCGAGCGGCAGACCAGGTCCGCGGGCTCGAGCACGTTGCCGCGCATCCGATCGAGGACGGCAGCGGCGTGGTCGTAGATCTCGCTGTGGTGCTGGACGCCGAGGTCGAGCTCGACCTTGTGCAGGCGCGAGAGATCGACGAGCAAGCACGACAGCGCGCGGTCGCGCTGGAGGATCGCCGTGACCTCGTGCATCCGCTCCTGGTACGGGCGGAACTTGTCGATCTCGGGCGGCTTGCCGAACGCGCGCGAGGCGCTGCGCGGACCCTCGCCTGGCGTGTCACCGGAGAAGAACTGCACGCGGCCGGGGCCACCGCGCTTGGCGCCGCGCAGCGCGGACTCGGCCGCGGTGAGCAGACCCTCGGGATCTGCGGCGTCGTCGGGCAGACACGCGACACCGATCGACATCGTGAGCACGCGACCGCCGGGCATCTCGGTCGAACCAACGGCATCGCGCAGGCGCGCGGCCTTGGTGAGCGCGCCCGTCTTGGCGGTCTCGGGGAGCAGCAGCACGAACTCCTCGCCGGAGTAGCGGGCGACGACATCCGAGGTCCGTACTCGATCGGGCGAGTCGTCTTCCTGGAGCACGATCGCGAGCTTGCGCAAGATGTCGTCACCGACCTGGTAGCCGAGGTCGTAGTTGACGCTCGCGAAGCCGTCGATGTCGCAGATCAGGAGCGACATCGGCTGGCCGTAGCGCAGCGCGCGGGCGATCTCCTCGCGCAGACGCTCCTGGAATGCGCGGTGCGTGTACAAGCCGGTCAGCGCATCGCGCAGCGTGAGCGCATCGAGCTGGTGACCCATCTGCGCGAGCTGCTCGGTCGCGGCCGAGATCTCGCGGCCACGCACTTCGAGCTGTGCCTCGAGGACACGCTCGTGCTCGCGGAGCTGGGTGTTGGCGAGCGAGAGCTCCCCCATCAGCCGGACGTTCTCGCGCTCGAGCTTGTAGCCGTGGACGAGCTGATCGACGACCTGCATCAGGTCCTGCAGCTTCCACGGCTTGGTGATCACGTAGTGGAGGTGACCCGCGTTGATCGCGGTGATCAGGTCCTCGGACTCGGGATGGCCGGTGACGACTGCGCGGCGGCAGTGCGGACGGATCTGCGCGACGCGCGCGAGGAGCTCGGGACCCGCGAGGCCTGGCATCCGCAGATCGGCGAGCACGCACGAGACGTCCGGGTTTGCCTGGACAAGCTCGAGCGCCTCGACGCCACTGCTCGCGAGCAGCACCGTGCAGCGAGCTCGCAGGACACGCCCGAGGGCGTTGAGGTTCGTTCGATCGTCGTCGACACAGATGACGATCGGCTTTGTAGCCTCGTCTGTGCCCGACTGCTCCAGGTCGGAAACTGCCAATGTGGATCCAGTATCGACCGTCTCACACGAGGTGTGAAGAGGATCGCACTCCTGCCACGCTGCGCTGATGGTCGCCTGTGGACCTACACGCCGAGGAACGTGAAGGTCGTGACGTCAAAGACGCGTTCGATCAACCACTTGATGCCGACGAGGACCAGCGGGGTCCCGACCACGGCGAGAACGATGCGCCGGTATCGGTCGGCCCCGAGGACCCGGGCGAGCCCCCAGAACACCGGAAGGGCGACGGCCACGATGGTGAGCTGGCCGATCTCGACGCCGATATTGAAGGACACCAGCGGCACGATCACGTTGGTCGGCGGCAGCAGCTCCTCGAGCATGCTCGCGAACCCGAGGCCGTGAACGAGGCCGAACGCGAACGTCAGCGCGAACCGCCACTTCACGTCGGGCTTGATGACGTTCTCGACCGCCGTGTAGATGATCGAGGCCGCGATCATGCTCTCGACGAGTCGCGACGGCAGGTGGATCCAGCCGAGTGACGCCGAGATCAGCGAGATCGAGTGCGCGACCGTGAACGCAGTGACGATCGCCGCGGTCGAGCGCAGCGCTGCGATCGGCGAGCGCACCTGCCAGCGCCTGTCCTCGCCCCGCATCAGCACCACGACGAGCAGCAGCGCGAGCACGAAGCACACGTGATCGATACCGCCGTAGATGTGATCCATCCCGTAGCCGACCCAGTCGGCGACCGACGACGATGTTCCGGCGCGCACCGTGAGCTTCGGGCCCTGCGCTCGCACGACGATCGGATCGACCTGCTGATCCGGCTCGTGCACGGTGAGGATCGCCTCGTGGCGCTGATCGACCGCGAAGAACCGCGTGAAGTCGAGCGCGAGCTGATCGATCGTCTCGGGGCACGTGATCGTCCACGTCACCACGACGAAGTTGTTGTCCGCGTCGGGTCCAGCCTTCGGGTTGATCGCACCGCACGATGCGCCCGACGGCAGGGCGACCGAGAACCAGGTCGCGATGTACGCGCTGACCTTGTCTCCCGCAGCGAGAACGTCGGCGATCGTGGGCTTCGCGTCGTCCGGCAGGCCGAGCGGGCCGGTGGCGTCGGCCGGCGCGATCGTCAGCGCGACCGCGACGCGATCACCGTCGACGGTGAGGTCGGTGTACTTGACCGAGCTCTGGTGCGCGAGCGCCGGCACCGCGAGCGCGGCGATCAGCGAGAGCACGAAGAGGACGCGACCCACGGCGAGGTTCTAGCGCAGCCGCAGGCCGCGGAGATACACCCACCGTGTGGCTCGACGAGCGCGGTGGCGTTGGTTCGTGGATCGCGCTCGAGGACGAGCAACGTCGCCTCGGTACCGCGTTCGTGCGTCGCGAGCGCCCGAGGTGATGACAAGCGCACGGGCAGCGAGGCACATCGGTAGATCTACGCGCCGAGGGTGCCGACAGATCGGTGGAGCTCTGCCGCTGAGCGTCAAACCATCAACCAGATCACGCGACTTCATGTGCAACATCAAGCATTTCACCAGTGGTCCGACCAGTGCATGAGACGGCTACATCATGTCGAATCGCCTCGCCGTCGTGGTCGCCGCATCTCTCCTGTTCGGCTCCGCGTGCACGCCCAGCCGTGCCGCGATCATGGCGGGTGCCGGCACGATGCTGCTCGGCGGGATCACGTTCGCGGCGGGTGCGCCCAACAGCAACTGCACGTACAGCGGGCAGTGCGGCGGCGTCGACAGCTTCGTCGATGGCGTCGGTGATGACATCAACGAAGGCGTGCGCACCCTCGGCGCCGGCATGTTCATCACGGGCGCGCTGCTCCTGGTCGTCGGGCTGGCCACGAACAACGACGATGGTAGCCACGACGAGGGCAAACCCGTCAGGATCACCAACCTGCATGCGCCTGCCGTCGACGTCGTGTTCGAGCAGCCCGACCCGACCCTGTCCGCACCGGGCATGGTCGACCGGCTCGCGACGCCGGCGGAGATGGCGGTTCGGTCGCGGATCGAGAACCGGCTGTGGATCCAGGCCCGCGTCGCTGCGTCGCGCGGTGACTGTGTTGCGGCTGGCGTGACGAGCAAGCAGCTCGCACAGGTCGATCCGGCGCTGCACGCGGAGCTCATGCGCACCGACGTCGACGTCGCGATCTGCGTCGAGCTGATGGCGAAGCGCGCGAACTAGAACTGACAGACGTACGCATACGCACCCGCGCCGACCGGCGGTGGTGCGCACGGACGATCGTCCCAGGTGCCGTTCTCGTCGCCCTCGATGATCGCGCAGTCCTCGCCGTTGGGATTGCTGCTGCCGTTGTTCGGCTCGCCCGCGCGCCAGTTCGTGTACTGGACACCGACGACGAATGGATCGAGCGGGTTGTTGAGCCAGAGCCAGGTGCCCTCGGTGAGGTCGGTGCCGCCGATGAACGCATCGGTCAAGCCGATCAGCGAGCGCACGGTCGCGTTGGTCTGCGCGTTCTTGATCACCGCGAGCCTCGACCCGAACGCAGTGCACGCGGTCTCGGCCTGAGCGTAGGTCGCCGGACCGACAAAGTAGACGAAGCACGAGCCCGTCATCGGATCGACCGCGCGCGCGCTGCCGCCGGCACACAGGCGGGCATCGGCCGGGGGTGCGTCGATCGCTGCATCGGCGACGGGAGCGTCGGTGGTCGCCGAGTCACGCGTCGACGCATCGATCGAGGAGCCTCCCTCCTCGAGCTTCACGCCGCAGCCTGCGGCGAGCATGGTGATCGCGATGGCGACCCGGGCACCCATTCTTACATTGTGCCGAATTTCGGCTGACGAGTGCAGGGGGATTTCACGATCCACGGTGAGGCACGAGGGGGTGCTGCGGCGCGTCGCCGAGCATTAGTGCTAGGTTCCGCCCACATGAGCGGTACCTCAGGAGCGCCAGAGCCTCTCGTCTTCGTGATGGCCGCGGGGCTCGGAACGCGGATGAAGAGCGACACGCCCAAGGTGCTCCACAAGATCGCCGGGCGTCCCATGCTGCACTGGGTCGTCACCGCCGCGCGAACCGCCGGTGCGACGCGCGTGGTCGCGATCCTCGGGCACAAGCACGAGCTCGTGAAGGCCGCACTCGATGCGAGCTTCGGTGCCGGCTCGGTCGACGTTGCCCTCCAGCCCGAGCAGCGGGGCACTGGACACGCCGTGCAGTGCGCGCTGCCCGCCGTCGCGAACGAGCCCGATGATCGGATCGTCGTGATCCTCACGGGCGACGCGCCGATGCTCGCGAGCGAGCGGATCGCGGAGCTCAGCGCAGCGTGCGCCGCGTCTCCGGCCGGCATGGCGCTGCTGTCGACGGTCCCGCCGCGACCGATGCCGTACGGACGCCTCGTGCGGGACGCGAACGGAAAGCTCGAGAAGATCGTCGAGCATCCCGACGCCACCGAGGAGCAGCGCAAGATCCAGGACACGAACGCCGGGTTCTACGCGATCAAGCTCGGATACCTGCGCAAGGATCTCGCGGCCCTGCGCGCCGACAACGCGAAGGGCGAGCTCTACCTGACCGACCTCGTCGCGCACGCAGCCGCACGCGGCGGAGCGACCGCGATCGATGCTCCGTTCACCGAGGTCGCCGGGATCAACGACCGGGTCGATCTCGCGGCGGTCGAGGTCGAGGCCCGCCGCCGGATCAACGAGGCATGGATGCGCGCCGGCGTGACGATGGTCGATCCGTCGAGCACGTACATCGATGCCGAGGTCGGCCCGCTCGGCAAGGACGTCTGGATCGCCCCGAACGTCGCGCTGCGCGGCAAGACGAGCGTCGGCGACAACGTGCGGATCGACATCGGCACCGTGATCACCGACGTTCAGGTCGCTGATACTGCGAACATCAAGCCGTACTCGGTTCTGACGGAGAGCACGATCGGTGCCCGCGCACAGGTCGGTCCGTTCTCACACTGCCGTCCCGGCTCGCGCATCGACGAGGATGTCCATCTCGGCAACTTCGTCGAGACCAAGAAGACGCACATGATGGCGGGGTCCAAGGCCAACCACCTCGCCTATCTCGGCGATGCGTCGGTCGGTAACAAGGCGAACGTCGGTGCCGGCGTGATCACGTGTAACTACGACGGCGTCGGGAAGTACAAGACGACGATCGAGGCCGGCGCATTCGTCGGCTCCGACAGCCAGCTCGTCGCACCGGTCACGATCGGCCGCGATGCGTACGTCGGCTCGGGCACCACGGTGACCAAGGACGTCCCGCGGGGCGCCCTCGCGATCACGCGCGTCAAGCAGGTCAACGTCGAGGGCTGGGCCGATCGGTTCCGCGAAGCGCAGGCCAAGCGCAAGCAGAAGCCCGACGGGGAATAGTCGGCGAATAGCGGTATCTTCGAGTCAACGTGTTCTGCGCCCTCGACAAGATCGATCTCGTGTCGGGCGATGACACGCTCACCGTCGCGGTCCAGACCGATCACCGTACGGCGGCGGAGATCGAGGCAGCGCCCGAGCTGAGCGTCCTGTTCGCGATGACCCGCGTGCTCAACGCGCGCTCGCACCTCGCGGAGGAAGGCGCGCAGGCGACCGAGATCCGCTACGTCGTCGCCGAGGCTCCGCCCGCGATCCTGCGCGAGGCGCTCGTCGCGACCGGCGCGGTGATCGAGCGGATGCCCGCGAAGGTCGAGCAGATGCTCGCCGGCACCGCGTGGATCGGCGAGGTCGGCGCGGACACCACGACCATCGAGGACCGCCTCGAGCGGCTCGGCGCCGGCTCCGACGACGCAGCCGGCGAGCTCGCGGATCGGATGTTCGCGGACCTCGCGCGCCGCGCCGCCGCACGCGTCGGCAGCCGGGACCTCGCGATGGCGCTGCGGATGCTCGAGGACCAGACGCTCGCGGCCCCGCCGGTACGCGCCGACGACGAGCTCGGCTACTGGCAACGCGTCCTCGAGCTCGCCGCGCTGACTGGCGAGGTCCTGCGCGCGAAGCGCCCCGATCTCGGACAGTGGGTGCAGACCGATCGCGCTGTCATCCCATTCGGCTTCCAGATCGCGAGCGGCGACGGCGCGGCGGTGATGTTCCCGACCAACCGAGCGCAGCGTGTCGTCGAGGATGGCAGTGACGAGAGTCTGTTCAAGCTGATCCTCGCTGCGGAGGAGGCGATCGACAACCCGCCCGACGCCACGACCGGCAAGCTGATGCCGAGCCTTCGCGCGAGAGAGACGATCGAGCTCGACGAGGTCCTCTGGCGACCGCTGCTCGCGGAGACCGAGCGCGGCGATCTCCCGGTCGTCGTGTGCGGCGTCGATGGCGAGAACACGTTCGGCATGATCCGGCGCGAGGCGATGGAGCAGGAGGCCGAGGATCCGAGCGCCGAGGCGATGCGGAACCTGGCGGCCGAGCAGGTCACCGTCGAAGAGATCCACGCCGAGGGGATGGTGATCCTTATCGTCGGCGGCAGCTTCTACGCCGCCGAGAAGATCCTCGATCGCGCGTTCCTAAAGCCGCTGCATGACGAGCTCGACGCGACCGTGCTCGCGGCGGCCACGCCCGCCCGCGGACTGCTCATGATCACCGCGGCCGACGACCGCTCGCACCTCGCGCGGTTCGCCGCCATCGTTCAGCTCCGCCACGACGACAGCGGAGGCCGCGCGATCTCGCCCGCGATCCTGCTCGTCACCGACGGCGAGATCACCGGGACGGTCGCGCCGTGAGACGGATCGCCCTCGCGGTTCTCCTGCTCGCCGCCTGCCGGTCCAAGGAGGAGCGCGACAAGGTCGCACCGACCGCGCCGGTCGAGCTCGCAGACGAGATCGCGGATCATACGCGCCCGATCGATGCCGCTCCGCCCGGCGCGTGGAAGGAGCTCGAGGAGCTGCCGCGCGCGGTCGCCCTGCGCACGATCAGGCTCCCGACTCGCCCCGATGTCCCGCAGTTCGACGTCGGCGGGCCCGCCGTCGATAAGGAGATCGCCGTCGTCGCGTCGTCGCAGTTCGGGTTCGTCGCTGTCGACTGGAAGCGCGGTGTGATCGCGTGGACCAAGCCCGCAGGTGGACGCGTCGCGCCGCCGGTCGTTCGCAATGGCAGCTTCCTCCTCATCGGCGCATGTGTGACGCCGCCCGAGATCCCCGACGATCACGCACTGCTCGGCTGCATGCGAAGCGTGACGCCCGCGGGTGCCGACGAGCAGTACGTCGCGGTCCACGCGAAGGCCAAGCTCGTCGAGGAGTTCGCCGGCGCCGCGGGCGCGCAGAAGCTGTACGTCATCGGTGATCGCAGCGTGCGCTGGGTGCGCGGCGAAGCTGCTGTCGCGATCGATGTGATGTCCGGCGTCGCGACGCCCGCCCCTGCCGAGGCCCCGCCGATCGGCGTCACCTACAAGGACCGGCACTGGGACGTCTCGCACGTCGACGGCAAGATCGTCGCGAAGAGCAAAGGCAAGGACAGCTGGGGCACCGACCACCCGTACACGGCGCTGATCGGCTCCGTCTGGTTGCCCGGGCAATCACCGATGATCCGTGTCGCGAACGTCAGCGCGTACTCTGGATTCCCGGAGATCCGGCTGCTCGACATCGACGCGACCGGATCGATGAACGGTCAGGCCGCCTGGACGCCGGTGCCGGGGATCAGCCTGCTCGGCCAGGCGATCTCGCCGGTCGGTGACGTCGCGCTCGCGGTCCGCATGGACAAGTCGATCAAGCGCGACTTCATCGCGGCGTACGCGGCCAATGCGCTGCTCATCTATGTCCATCCGCTGCCCGAGATCCTGCGCGCCGATCCGGTCGGCGTGGCGATCGCGCTCGATGACGAGCAGGTGCCAGAGGCGGTCGTCGTCTTCCACGACGGTGACACGGTCACGATCCTGCCTCCGCTGTCGTCGCCTCCTACGGCACCCGGTGCGGCTCGCGGACCGTTGGAAAACCCCACACCGTAAGCACCTGAGATCACACGAAAGGCACCTGGTACGGCAGCTGCTTTATGGATTCTCGTCGCCAACCAGGAGCCTACGATGAGCATCTTCAAGTCCACCGTCCTCGCCGCCCTCGCCGCATCGTCCCTCGTCGCCTGCATCCCCCAGGAAGAGGCGCCGGATGCCCTGAAGAAGGCCATTCCGCAGGCCGAGCAAGTTCAGATCAAGCTGCCCGGCGGAGCCGAGCGCACGGTCGGTCAGCTCGCCGAGTGGTACGTCGCCACGCGCAACGTCACGCGCACGTTCAACACGGGTGCCGGCTGGGTGCTCGTCCTGATCCACACGATCGTCCAGTACCCGGTGACGAGCACCAACGGTGACACGTACACGTGGGGCCCTTGGAGCGACGCGCTCGACCCGGCCGAGTACAAGCTCGACGTCACGGCGATGGCCGACGGCACGTACGAGTACCAGCTCTCGGGTCGCAGCAAGACGCAGCTCGGTTCCGCGTTCGAGGTCGTGATCGACGGCAAGGCGGATCCGCGCATGGGCGACCTCAAGGGCAATGGCGAATTCCTCCTCGATTTCGACGCTGGCAAGCGCGTCAATCCGATCGACGCGGATCCCGAGTCGCGCGGCTCGATCAACGTGAACTACGACCTCGCGGCCCGGCACCTCGACCTCCAGATCATGACCACGAACGACGGTGGCGAGCCGGTGATGGCGGACTACGCGTACAACCAGACGCTCGACGGCGGCGGCGACATGGTGTTCAACGTCGACGGCAACGCGGGCGGCACGACGGCGCAGGAGCAGATCACCCTCCGCTCGCGCTGGCAGTCGAACGGCCTCGGCCGTGCGGATGCGCGCCTGACCGGTGGCGACCTGGCGACCAGCGCGATCGCATCGGAGTGCTGGAACGCCCAGTTCAAGCGGACCTACTACACGGACAACGTCAACTTCGCCCCGACCGAGGGTGACGTCGCGGACTGCGCGTTCGGTACGGCGGACCTGCCGCCGGCAAACTGAACCCGGCGCAGTTCTGGTGACGAGACTGGGCACCCCGACGAGGGTGCCCATTTTCGTTTTCAGTCAGCGTTGACTGCTCCCGACCTGCGCGGTAACACGCCCGTCGGAGGATTTGCACCATGACCACGCTTCCCAAGAACGCGCAGGATCTGTTCGACAACCTCGTCCCCCAGGGCCTCGCGGCCTACCCGGACAAGGCGCGCGAGCTCAACGCGATCTACTGCTTCAAGATCGCGGGCGACGGTGGCGGCGAGTGGACGGTCGACACGACGTCGAACCCGCCGTCGTGCGTCAAGGGCGACTCCGGCAAGGCGCAGTGCACGGTGGAGGTCTCGCACGAGGACTTCCAGACGATGCTCGGCGATCCGAACGCCGGCATGCAGCTCTACTTCCAGGGCAAGCTCCGCGTCTCGGGCGATCCGATGCTCGCGATGAAGCTGCAGCAGCTGTTCGAGATCGCTCGCCCCAAGTGAGCGTGTAACGATTGTCCGCGCTGCCTTGAGGCATGATGCGCGGACATGGTGGCCTCTCCGCTCGCCGACGCGCTCACCGGGATCCGCGTCCTCGATCTCTCGCGCCTGCTCCCCGGCCC
Source organism: Myxococcales bacterium (assembly GCA_031421915.1). Classification (GTDB taxonomy): domain Bacteria; phylum Myxococcota_A; class Polyangia; order Haliangiales; family Haliangiaceae; genus JABFXX01. The sequence continues at coordinate 10,915 of JANOPP010000401.1, forward strand.
GTTCCTGACGATGGTGCTCGCCGACATGGGCGCCGACGTCGTGAAGGTCGAGGATCCACGCGTCGGTGACTATCTGCGCGCCTTGCCTCCCGCAAAGGGCGGCATCGCCGGTCGCTTCCTCGCCGTCAATCGCGGCAAGCGATCACTGACCCTCGATCTCAAGAACCCCGTCGCGCGCGACGCATTTCTCGAGATGGTGACGAAGGCCGACGTCGTCGTCGAGAGCTTCCGTCCCGGCGTGATGGCCAAGCTCGGCCTGTCCTACGAGACGCTCGCAGCGAAGAACCCCAAGATCATCCTGTGCTCGATCTCGGGCTTCGGGCAGACCGGCCCGTACGCCGAGCGCGCGGGCCACGACCTCAACTACATCGCGCTCGCAGGCGTGCTCGCGATGGGCGGCGACGCGGACGGCTTCCCCGGCATGCCGGGCGCCCAGATCGCCGATCTCGCCGGCGGCGCATTGTGGGGCGCGACCGCGATCCTCGGCGCGCTCGTCGGTCGCGCGCGTACGAACAAGGGCGCGCACCTCGACATCTCGATGACCGAGGGCGCACTCGCGCTGCTCGCCGCCGAGGTCGGCAACATGGACTGCGGCGCGCGACCGACGCGCGGCAAGGAGACGCTCAACGGCGGCCTCGCCAGCTACTCGGTCTACAAGACCAAGGACAATCGCTACCTCGCCGTCGGAGCGCTCGAGCCGAAGTTCTGGATCGCGCTCAACACCGCGATCGGCCGCCCACCGAACGTCGCCGAGGTCATCGGCAAGCCGGCCGAGCAAGCGAAGACCCGCGGCGAGCTCGCGGCGATCTTCGCCACCAGGACCGCAGCCGAGTGGGACGAGATCCTCGCGAAGCATGACTGCTGCGTGGAGGTCATCCTCGAGATGACCGAGCTTGCCGACCACCCACTCCACCGCGCGCGCGAGGTGTTCTTCTCGATCGATGGTGGGGAAGCCGTTGGCCCGTCGCTCCAGGTCCGCACGCCCCTCGGCACGCCGACCAACGCCGGCCCACCGCCGCGTCTCGGCCAGCACTCGAAGGCGGTGCTCGCCGAGTACGGCTTCTCCGCCGATCAGATCGCCGCGCTCGGCTAGCGATGTCGCGCCGGGTGGCTGACAGCGGTGGTTACCTGCACTCGCTCCGACTGGAACGCGAACGGGTCAGCACGTTCGACGAGTATCCGTTCTCGATCCCTGCGATCCGCACGCTTGACGAGTTGCAGCTCGATCCCAAGGTAACGTTCCTCGTCGGCGACAACGGTGCTGGCAAGTCGACCCTGATCGAAGCGATCGCTGTCGCCGCCGGGTTCAACGCGGAGGGCGGAACGAAGAACTTCAACTTCGCGACCCGACGAACGGAGTCCGATCTCCACAAGGCCCTCCGGATCGTTCGCACACCCCGCCGGCCGCGCGACGGCTTCTTCCTGCGCGCGGAGAGCTTCTACAACGTCGCCACGGAGATCGAGAACCTCGGGGCCGAGGGCTACGGGGATGCGTCCCTCCACGAGCAATCACATGGCGAGTCGTTCCTGGCGCTCGTCCTCAACCGGTTTGGAGGTGACGGGCTCTACATTCTCGACGAGCCCGAGGCAGCGCTATCACCCCAGCGCCAGCTGGCGCTTCTCGCGCGCATGCACGTCCTGGTCGAGCAGCAACGATCGCAGTTCGTGATCGCGACCCACTCACCGATCCTCATGGCCTATCCAGGCGCCTTGATCTACCTGCTCTCGCCCGACGGTCTGACGCCGACCGCGTACGAGGACACCGAGCACTTCACGATCACGCGCGACTTCCTCGCCAACCGCGAGAGCTTCTTCAAGCACCTGTTCACGCCGTGAACGCTGCACGTGTGTCCCGGCACCTACCGTTCACGAGCTGGTCGACCGAGAAGCCCGCCGAACTGTAACCCGAGCGGAGCGCCACGCTCGGCACGCGACCTTGGGTTCGTGTCCGCTCTCGATGCGTCGTTCAGATGCGGGCGTCGTGCTCGCGCCATCCGCCCAGCGTAGAGCGCGAACGGGAAGAGGCTCCGACGGGCGAACTGGTTCGCGGCGGTCACGCACGATGAACACCTCCGATCGGTAGTCGATGGAAGCGTCATCGCTACGTCGCTCGCAGATTCGCGTTCTCCGACGAAGAGACGACAGTTGAACCACGGGCAATCGACCATCGAAGCAAGATTGTGCTTGACGAGATCCGCGCGCGCACGCAAAGCGCAAAGAGCGTTTGCCCCGCAAACTTCTCATGAGAAGTCATCTGATCGCGGCTGCGCACCGTTCGCGCGACAAATGGATCGAGCGTCGACTCCGTCGACGTTCGTCGCGCAGAAGGCAGATCAGAGCGCCGAAAATCGCGTGGTACTGAGAAGAGTGCGCGTGATGGGTGCGCGCAGTGAGGAGATGGCGATGTTCGATCAGACGAGTGACGAGGGTGCAGTGGCTGGCGGCGAGCAGGTCCCGGCGTGGGTGCGGCTGCACGGTGAGATGAAGGCGGCGACGCGAAGGCGCTGTGCATGGGACGCCGAGAACGCACGGCATCTGCGCGAGGCCGAGGCGCTGCAGCTGTGGAACCACTTCGGGTACATCTCGATCCTGGAGTATCTGGAACGCGAGCACGGCTTCGAGCCGCGAGTCGCGGGCGATCGACTTCGCGTCTCGCAGGCACTGGCCGAGCTGCCGATGCTCGAGGCGGAGCTCGAGGACGGAACGCTCCAGTACTCGCACGTCAAGGAGCTAACCCGCGTCGTGACGCCCGAGACCGAAGAGGAATGGATCGCTGCCGCGAAGGGCAAGACGTGCGGCGAGGTGCAGGCGATGGTGTCGGGCCGCAAGAAGGGCGATGGGCCCGAGGATCCCGTCGATCCAGATCTTCGACTGCGGCGGTTCAGCATCGAGCTGCCACCGCAGACGATCGCGATCTATCGCGAGCTGTGGGCAGCGATCGAGGCGGAGATGGGGCACCGGATCGAGGAGGCGGAGTTCTTCCGGCTCATGCTCGAGCGGGCGCGGGTGTCACCCGAGGGTGCGAGCACACCGGCGCAGATTTCGATCTGCGCGCACTGCGACCGCGGCTGGCAGAGTGGACCGGGCGGACGCGCCGAAGTCGAGCCGGCCGAGATCGAGCGGGCGCTGTGCGATGCCGAGCACCTCGGCGCTATCGATGGCGACCCGGGCCGCAAGACGGTGTTGCTGACGCCGAAGAAGCGCGCGCGGATCCTGGCGCGAGACCACCATCGATGCACCCTGCCGGGGTGCCGCAGCAAGCGGAACCTCGATGTGCATCACATCTGTCACCGAGAAGATGGCGGCGGGCACGAGGACTGGAACATCACCACGCTGTGCTGGGGTCACCACGCGGCGCATCACGCGGGGCGACTTGCGATCGAAGGCAGAGCGCCCGACAAGCTTCGGTTCGCGTTCCGACGAGAGGATGCTGCCGACGCGGGCTCAAACCAGCGCAATCCCCCCGTGGGTACGAACCAGCGTCATGCCCCCGTGGGCACGAATCTCACTCAACGTGACAACGTTGCTGGTCCGATGAAGTTCGCACCCGTCGGGCTGAGAATTCAGGCACGGGACGCTCTCGTCGGGCTGGGATGGAAGGTCTCGATCGCGGGCGCGGCGGTCGAGGAGGCCGTTGCGCACGTGGGCAGCGACGCGACGATCGATGTGCTGATCCGCGAGGCGCTGCGACGGTGCCCGCGACCGCTCGGGTGACGTTGGCCGACGGCTGCGCGTACAGCCGTCGCTGTACGCCTCCGCGAAGCGTGTACTAGGAGAGAGCGCCGGCATCCGAGGCGAGCAGTCGTGATTCGACGACGAGGGCGGACTCACGTGCTCCGAGCCGCACTACGTGCGCGGCACCACGCACCTTCAGACTGGTCCGCTCGGCCACGATGCCTCGCGAGATCGATTCGTGCGAACGTTATCTGAGAGGATCTCGAGCGGCGACATCCATCGCGCATTCGTGCCCGCTGCGAACCAGTTCGCCCGTCGGGAGCCTCTTCCCGTTCGCGCTCTTTGCTGGGTGAGTGGCGCGAGCACGACGCCGGCATCCAGGTGACCGTCAGCTGATTTCTCGACGCGAAGTGATCGTCAGAGCCGATAGCTTTCGACCAGCACTCCGTCCGGGCCTATCGACATTATCGCTGCTGCTCGCCACGTGAGCTAGACGAGCGCGTTGCGAACGATCGCAGCGCGCACCTCGGACCACTGCCGCGTCAGCGTCGCCGAGGGCGCACCGACGATGCTCGTCGCCTCGAGCAGCGGAAACCGCGTTGCCGGCTCGCGATGCCACGACCCATCCGCGCCGCGCGCAAGGGTCGTCGGCTTCTCGTACGAGCGGCGCTGGAGGCGTACCACGCCATCAGGAAACGCATCGACCAGGTGTGTCACCACGCCGGCGAGCGCACTCGCGGGAACTGGCGCACCGCTCAGCTCGACCCACCGCACGAGCGCTCGCAGTCCGCGCAGCACGTCGTAGAAGTACAGCCGCGGGAAGCACGCCAGCCGCCACGACGGCGCGGTGTCGCGCTCTGCCGCGTTGAACACGGTGTTGGAGCCGCGCGTCAGTTCGCGCCCGAGGAGGAAAGCCGCGCCTCTCTCGAGGAATGCGCGCTGTTCCGACGTCCACGTGCCGTCGAGCATCGCCTCGAACGGTGCGATCGTGCCGACCATCGAGCTCGCGCACTCCGAGGACCGATACGCGTCGCCGTCGCAGTTGAAGCCGCCGTCCCGCATCTGATAGCGGAGGAACCATGGCTTCGCCCACGGCACCTCGCGATCGACTTCGACGCCACACGCCGCGAGCACCTGCACCATCGTTCCGAGTGCGCAGTGACACGAGCTACCGCGGTGGGGGTCGATACCGGGGGGCGTTTCCCAAGACTCGATCGGGAAGATCTTGAGCGGTAGTGCGTCGAGCCCCGTGATCATCGCGCGCTGTACTCGAACGGGAATCCGGCGCGCCTCGCCGAGCTCCCACAGCGTCGCCATGTGCCACCACGGCGAGTGCCATTTCGGCCAGTAGGTGTCGGCCTCGAGGCTCTGCACCGCCGCGTCGGACTCGAGGTAGCGCACGCTGTCCGCGATGCCGTCCTCGATCGCGAGTGTCAGCGGAACCTCGGCGGCGGGCACGCGAGCAAGGCGGTCGAGGAGCTCGCTCATTGATCAATCCGCCGAGACGGGCGGCAAGATCTCCGCGACCGCGATCTGGACGTCGGGGAATGCGAGCATCGCGATCACATCACCGCGCTGGTGAATGGTGATCGAGCGCCACTCGCCCTCGTGCCGGTCGCGACGGACTTCGAGGGTCCCGTGGACCTGATCCACGACCCAGTACTCGTCCACTTCGGAGATGCCATAGAGGAGGGCTTTGATTCGGCGATCATAGCGAAGCGAGGAGCGCGCGACCTCGACGATGAGGAACGCGCGCGTCGGGTGCTCCTTCCAGCGATCGATATCGTTGGGGACGACGTAGCAATCGGGTTCGGGCTCGGAGTCCTCGGTCGCCGCGAAGGGACTCTGCGACACGACGACAGCTCGGCTGGCGAGCTGTTCGTGAAGCATCACGAAGATCCGGCGTGTCGATTCCACGTGAGCGGGATCGATCGGACTCATCGCGACGAGCATTCCGAAGATGAGCTCGACCTTTTCGTTCTCGCCGATGACACCGAGCTCGACCATCCGGTCGTACTCCGCGCGCGTGAACTTGCGGAGCGCGTGTCCATCCATCGTGGGTGCTTCGGGCCGTGGCATTTCCATGAGTGTATCTCCTGCACTCCTGCACGGGCAGCATGTCTCGTGCGCGCGGGCGGCCGTGTGAGATCACCGAGTTGCCGGCGCGGACGGCCGCCGGCTGGACGACCGGCAGGTGATCACGCCACGCGCAGCCTGGACGTCGGGGAACGAGCGTGTCCGAAGGTATCGAGGTGCCGGCGCGCAGCTGTGTGCGATGACCCGGCCCATGAAGACGCAACACCAGTTACTCGCTGTTGTTCTCGCATGCACGCCGACGGTCGTGGTTGCCGAGGGGATCCCGTTGCAACCCGACGACGGCGTCAAGTCCGACGTCCATCGCGAGTACGCCGGCAAGATCGTGTTCTCGACCGCGCCGATCGTTGCGGGCAAGGAGGACGCGACCAAGTTCATCACCAGCTTCAAGGGATCGCAGCCGATCTACTGGCGTGCGTACTCGCGGCGCTCCGCAGCAAATCAAGCGCGCTCCGAGGGCGAGGAATGCGACCCGAGCGGGCAAATGAACGTCATGCGCGCGTATGCAGCCGAGGTGGACGGCGTGGCCATGGACTCGTTGCTCAGCGCGGTGGACCTTCCCGCAAAGGAGTTCGCGAAGTCCACCACGTGGTCCGAGCAGGTGGCCCTCAACGCGTCCGGAGCGCGTGACGTCATCTCGCTCAACACGAACTTCGTCTGGGGCCTGGCCAAGAACCTCTCTCCTGGGAGCCACAAGATCGTCCTGACCGCGAAGCTGAAGTGCACCGGCGGCACGAAGTTCGTGTCGGCGCCGATGGCGGTTGGCTCGTTCACGCTCGAGGTCGGATCCGGAGATGTCGCCGGGATGACGAAGCCCGTCGGCGATCTACCGCGCGCGTCGCGCAAGGATGCAACGCTGTCGGGGGCCGGCACCAAGATCATGAACGCGATCTGGAAGCGTGCATCGAGCTCGCGGCGCGCGGTCAAGACCATCATCGTCGACAAGGATTGGACGATCGAGCACAACGAGATCACGGGCGTCGTGATCAGCCGCTCGATCGATACGATCGTGGCGTACAAGGACAAGGACGGCTGCCACTACTACGGTGTGCGCCTTCGCCAGGAGGCCACCAGCAAGGGGCGGTTCGGGGAGACGTACTTCGGTGCCGAGGATCTCGATCGCGAGGACATCGCGTGCGAGAAGCTGGACTGATCACGCCACGCGGGCGCCCGTGATCCGGCGCGCGCGGATCGCGGTGCCGAGCGCCGTCGCGAGGGCGGCGAGCATCGCGATCAGGAACACGATGCGTGCGTTCGGGAACAGCGCGAGCACGCTGCTCGAGCGCTGCGCCATCACGATGCGGCCACCGACGAACCCGGACAGCGGCAGGGCCTGGACCTCGTAGGTCGTGCCGTCGACGACGACAGAGCTCTGGCCGTCGGGCGCTGCGGCGTGGACGACCGCGGTCGGGACGTCACCGACGAGGGTGCCGTCCGACGAGGCGAGCGAGAGCATCGTGTCGTCGAGGCGGATCTGATCGAGGAGCGTGCTCGCCTCGACGATCTGGAGGAACTGACTGCGGGCCTCGCCGAGGGAGAGGGTGCGCGTGAACAGCATCGCGAGGCCGGAGCGTGGTTCCTTGCCGACGAGGCCGGTCGCGACGAGGCGCGGCTCGTTGTACGGCATGAGCGTCATCGTGTTGCCGGTGCCGGCGTCGAGCGCCTGCTTGATCCACGGGAGGGTGGAGAGATCGGTGCGCCAGTGATCGGGGGCGGCGGAGGTGAACAGGAGGCGCGCCTTGTAGTCAGCGACGGCGAGGATCGACGGGTGCTCGCGGCCGCCGAAGTTGCGCGCGAGGGTCCAGTCGGCGGAGGTGAGCTGGTTGTGGAGCTTCTCGAGCTCCTCGGCGTCGGCGGAGGCTTCACCGAGACCGAAGTCAGCCTGGTCGTGGTGGGCGGCGACGTCGCGCATGATCGGGAACAGGTAGACGAGGTTCGAGATCGCGTCGAACTGATCGGCGAGGAGCTTCACGGCGCGATCGGACTGATTCGCGGTGACCGCGAACGACTGGCGGATCTGGGCGGTGACGCGATCGCGAACCGCCCAGTCCGCGGCGAGACCGACCGCGAGCAGGACGGTCAGAGAGGCGGCGATGCGCGAGGTGCGGCGCCACGGACGTGCGCGATCGCGTCCGAGCTCGACGAGCATGTGCTCCATCGTCGGGTAGCGATCGCCTGGCTTGACCGAGAGGCCGCGCAGGATGATCGCGCGAAGGCCGCCGGAGATCTTGGCGCCGGGTGGTGGTGGACGGAAGCGACCCTCACAGACGTTGTCGCCGAGCTCGGGAAACGTCTTGCCCTCGAAGGGTCGCTGGCCGTAGAGGGCCTCGTACAGTGCAACGCAGAAGTTGAACTGATCCGTGCGCGCATCGACGTTGCCGCCCGTGAACTGCTCGGGCGCCATGTACGCGGGCGTGCCGAGGACAGAGCCCGAGGTGGTGAGGTTGACGTCGCTCATCATCGACGTGGACGGGGATCGATCGCCTCCGTCGGTGGGGCGCGCCGCGGCGAGGCCGAAGTCGGTGACGCGAACACGGCCGTCGCGACCGACGAGGACGTTGTCGGACTTGAAGTCGCGGTGAACGATGCCGGCGGCGTGCGCGGCAGCGAGGCCGCGACCGGCGGCGACGTAGGCCGTCACGATCTCGGGGACGGTGCGGCTCTCGCGCTGCCAGGTACGGAGGCTGTCGCCAGAGACGAGCTCCATCGCGATGTACGTGACGCCCTCGGCGGTGCCGACGTCGTAGACAGCGACGACGTTCGGGTGGTTGACCTGCGCCATCGCGCGGGCCTCGCGCACGAGGCGATCGGTGAGCGCCTCGTCGGGGCGATGGAGCTGCTTGAGGGCGACGTCGCGTCCGAGCTCGCGATCGGTGGCGCGGTAGACAACCCCCATCGCGCCAGCGCCGAGGCGCTCGAGCAGCGTATAGCGCCCGAGGGTGGTGCCCGCGATGGCGCTCGGCGGACGGATCCGGATCGGCTTGGTCGCGGGATCGGGGTACTGGGTCGCGTCCGTGCCGGAGTCACCGACGCCGTCGGTCTCGAGGAGCGCGCGACTGTCGGTGTCGAGCGTCTCCATCATCGAGACGTTCGGCGGTGGGTTCTTCTCGGTATCGTTGAGCGTATCTAGTGCCGCGTCCCGCGTGGCATCGCGGGCGAGCAGGCTCAGGAGGGCACGGCAGTCGGTACAGCCGTCCAGGTGCTGGATCGCGGTCGCCTTCGCAGCCTCGGAGAGCCCGCCGGCCATCAGATCCTGCACGACGTTGGCGTCGAGGCACTCCATCGACCTGCGTGCATTGTGGCACGATACGGATGTGGACGTGCCCGCTGACCTCGTCGACAAGCTCGTCGCGGTGAGCAAGCTCGCGATCGGTTCGCGGGCTGCGGCGACCGCGGCATGGGCTTCCGTGATCGCGGGCGCGAAGCTCGCGTGGCCAACGGTGAGGTTCGACGAAGCGCAGCTCGCCGAGTTCTTCGCCGAGCGCATCGAGGGCTCGGATCTAGCGGCAGCACTGGCGGCGGCGCCGGCCGGAGACATCGCGATCGCCGGGGCGTGCACCGCGCAGGAGCCCACGGCGCACGCCGCGTTCGATGCGGTGCTCACCGAGGTCGATGCCGCGGGTTCGTCGACGCGCGCGGGCACGGATCTGATCGACGAGGTCAAGCAACTGCTGCGCGTGCAGTTGCTGGTGATGCGCGAGGGCAAGGCGCCGGGAATCGCGGGCTACAAGGGCAAGGGGCCGCTGCGCGGGTGGGTGCGGATCACGGCGACGCGCGAGCTGATCCGGCATCTCAAGAAGCAGAAGCGCGAGCAGCCCATCGAGCGATCTCTCGAGGAAGCGCTCGGCACATCGTCGCAGGACCCGATGCTGTCGCAGCTCAAGGCGGAGTACCGCAGCGAGTTCGCGACCGCGCTGCGCGAAGCGATCGCCGAGCTCTCGGCGGAGGATCGAACACTGTTGCGACAGAGCATCGTCGAGCAGCTCTCGATCGATGCGATCGGCGCAGCGTTCGGCGTCCATCGCGCGACCGCGGCGCGGTGGCTGCAACGCGCGCGGGGGGCGCTGGTCGCGGCGACGCGAAACATCTTGTCGCAGCGGCTGAAGCTGCCCGTCGACGAGATCGACAGCGTGATCCGGCTCGTGCAGAGCCGGCTCGACGCGAGCATGGTGCGCTACCTGCGCGACAGCTAACGATACGTCGTCGTGTTCGGACGGTACTTCTCGCCGTACTTGTTGAGGTGCTCGGGCTCGGCGCCACGCTGGAGCGCGAGGTTGATCTCGGTCTCGCCATCGGCGAGCACGGTGACCTTCGAGCTGACAGGTTTGGTCGCGCGACGCGTGTAGGCGAACAGGGTCCAGCTCCCGGTCGGGATGCCCTCGAGGACGAACGTCCCATCCGGCTTGGTGCGCGCGTGGCGGCGATTGGGGAGGACGACGATCGTCGCGGCCATCTCCGGGTGGATGTTGCAGTAGACGTCGATCACGCCCGGCGCCGGGAACTCCTTCGTCTTGGTCTCGCCCTTCTTGAACGAGCCGAGATCGAACTTGCGATCCTTCGACTGCGAGAACACGTTGTGGAGCAACGCGTCGCCGTTCGGGAACGCGACCTTCTCGCCGACCGTGATCGCGACGAGGTCGGGGACGAACTTTCGACCCTTCTGCGCGACGGTGACCACCTCGGTACCGGCGGGCTCCGTGAACCCCACCACGTAGACGATCACCTCGGCGCCGCGTGCGGGCTTGCCGTCGGAATCGGTGACCGTGACCTTGCCGGCGATCGCACCGGTGGGGCCCGCGATCGCCGTGCCCGCGAGGAGCAGGAGGAGCACGAGTGAGCGCATCAGAACGCGATGCCCCACTGGAGCCGAGGCGCGGTGCTGACGTGATAGAAGCCGATGCCGAACGAAGCGGAGAGCCAGAACCGACCGTGCGACCACGCGACGTTCGGGCCGGCGGCAGCCCACGTACGGTCCTTGGACTCGAGATCGATCTCGGCGAACACCTCGGCACCGAACCGCAGATCGCCGACGGCCTTGACGCTGATGCCGAGGCCCGGTCGCAGCTCGAAGGTCTGATCGTCCTTGCCGATCGCCGCCGCAACGCCGAGATCGAGCAGGCCCTGGACGCTGCCGGACGGCGTGATCGTCGAGAGCACGAAGTTGCCTTCGACGACGACGACGTCGCGCACGGTGACATCACGGATGACCGCGATGCGAGCGAGCGGTGCGAACGGCGGAGCATCGACCGGATCGGCCGACACGAACCGGTAGCGGGCCTCGACCGCGTAGCGGCTCCACGTGAACGAGGGCGCGGCGAGGTCGCTCTTCTTCCACAGGAACTCGAGTGGCAGTGCCAGCTCGAGCTGATCGGTGACGCCGACGAGCGCCTGGAAGCCCCACGTGGTCCAGTGGACATCCCCCGGGCGGCGACCGTTCTCCTCGTCGACCCAGGTCTGGATCTCGGCGCCGCGCTCCGGCATCACCTCCGTGCCGTACAGCCACCCGTATTGCGTCCGCCCGGCACTCGCGATCCCGGGAGCAGCGAGGACACCAAGCGCGACGACCCAGAACAATGCAGTTCGCACGCGTGGAGTCTACTCGAAGGCCCCACGTCGCCGGTATCGTGCGGCCATGATCGATCACACCGGTTTCGCGGTCTCGGATCTCGCCCGCTCCATCGAGTTCTACAAGAAGGCGCTCGCCCCCCTCGGGCTCGAGCTCGTCATGAAGTTCCAGGAGATCG
>JANOPP010000402.1:0-29754 GCA_031421915.1 Myxococcales bacterium
TTGGCGGCGTCAGCGTCGGCCTTTGCTCTGGCGTCTACGTCGGCCTTTGCCATGGCGGCGTCTGCGTCGGCCTTTGCTCTGGCGTCTGCGTCGGCCTTTGCTCTGGCGTCTGCGTCGGCCTTCGCCTTCGCCTTCACTTCAGCGTCTGCCTTCGCTTTGGCTTCAGCATCGGCCTTCGCCTTGGCATCCGCCTTCCCCTTGGCTTCGAGCTCTGCGGTCACGACCTCGGCCTCGAGCTTCGCGAGCTCTGCCTTGGCCGCTTCGGCCTTGGCGCGCGCGGCGCCGATCTTGATCTTTGCGGTCTCGGCGTCCGCGATCCCCGCGCGCGCCTTGGCATCCAGGTCTGGCTTCGCCGTGGCCGCCTCCGCGTCGGCCTTCACCTTCACGGCCCCTGCCTTGGCCGCCTCGGCCTCGCGCTTCGCTCGCGTGGCTGCCGACTTCTTGTCGGACTCGGCCTCGTCACGCTCGCGCATCACCTTCGCCGCACGCTCGCGACCCTCCGCCTCGAGGCGCGCACGCTCGAGAGCATCGGCTCGCTCGCGGCTCGCCTTGGCAACGTCCTCCTCCTCGTCGAACACGACCTTCGGCTCGAGGCCGATGTCGGTCGGGAAGATCCGCGTTCGCTTGTCGGTGTCCATCAGCGCCTCGAGGCGCTCGCGGGGAGCTTCGCGCGTCGGAAGCTCGATCTCGCCTGACGCATGAGCTGCCGGAACGACGCCCGAGAGGGAACCGACCTCGGCACCGACGATCCGTGGGACGAGGGCGCCCCAGTCGATGTCGGGCTTGCTGCCTGACGTCGCGGGTTGGACGACGGCGAGGGGCGTGTTCGCGCGCCGCGTCTTGCGGTTGCGCTTCCCGCCCTTCACCTTCGGCTGAGAGTCGCGGCCCGTCGACACTGGCTGGGAGTCGGCAGCCGCGGCCGCGCGGTCGACGACGGCGTTGCGATCACTGCCGACGAGCCACTCTTCGATCGCGAGCACGGCACGCCAGGTCGGCTTTGGCTTGGTGCTCTCGACGACGCGGAGCAGGCCGACATCACATGCGCGCTGAGCAACGCGCAGCGTCTCGAACACGCGGTACGGCGAGTCCTCGAGGACGTCGGCGAGGACGCGGTGGCCGTCGAACATGCGGAGCACGCCGTGGACCTCGGTCGGAATCTGCTTGCCGAGCGAGTGGATCCGCGGGAGGTCCTGCTCGAGCACCATGGACGGCGACAGCCTGCCGCTCGAGTTTCGAACTCCTTCGAGAAAGCGCTCGGCGTCGGCGAACAGCTCGTCGCGCGACAGCGGAATCTGCTGCCGGCGTACGACGTCCTCGTGCTGGAACTCGAACCGCGCCTCGGTCCACAGGAGGAGCTGGTGCAGGGCTGCCTGGCCGTGGATCAGTCCGACCTGCGCCGACGTCACCTCGCCATGGAAGAACCGGACCTCGCCGCGGCGGAGGCCCCGCATCAGGGTCAGCACGGCGCTGCGGCCGAGAGCGGAGAGGGCGCGTACGAGCGCGTAGACGCCGGTGGTCTCCGCCAGGCTGCCGACGATGTGATCGCGCGCGGTCGCGGGCTGGCCGCGGAGGAGGCGGCCGATCGTCACCACGTCGCGTAGGTAGGCGGGGAGGAGCACGATCTCGTCCGCGCCGGCGGCCTCGGCGTCGGTGCGGCGGACGCCCCGGCCGGCAAACACGATCGGCGCGTCGACCTTGCACTCGTCGAGGTGGAGGCGGGCCCGCCGGAGGAGGTCGAGCGCACGGCCATCGGTGCCCCCGACGACCACCAGGCCGGCGTCCTCGACGGGGAGGGTGAACCGGGTGCTATCGCCCGGGATCTCCGCGATGTGGGACGGGACACCCTCTCGCTCGAACCCTAGCTGCACCTGCCGCCCGGCCCGAGCATCGGGGTCGAGTACGATGACTTTCGAGAGTCCCGGCATGCGGCGCGAAGGATTAGTGTGCAGTATAAACGTCGATGAGGGGCCGGCCTAGCGCCACGTTTCAGTGATCGTCCTCGAGATCCTCAATGGCACCGCGTCGCAGCGCGTGCATCGCGTGCTCGCTTCGGGAACTCCCGGCGGCACGGTGACCCTCGGTCGTTCTCCGACGAGCACGATCGTGATCACTGACTTCCACCTGTCAGGCGACCACGCACAGATCACCCAGGTCGGCGATCACTTCGTGTTCCGCGATCTGCGCTCGACGAACGGCTCCGCGATCGAGCGTGACGGTCGCCGCCTGCCGGTCGATGCCGCGGCGCGGTGGGAGCTCGCGCTCGCCGATGGCGACACCCTGCTGCTCGGGAACCCGGCCGATCCGGTCCAGGTCACCGTACGGATCGGGGACGAGGCGGACGACGATCTCGGTGACCGCTTGATCGCGTCGCGCTCGATCATGGATCTGCCGGCGGTCGCCGACCAGATCGAGGGCAGCCCGGCCGACGCACTCCGCGTCTACAAGGCGCTGCAGCCGCTCGGTGCGCGGCTCGAGCCCGGCGAGGTGATCGAGGCGTGTGTGGGCGCGACGTTCGAGCTGCTCCAGAAGGCAACCCACGTCGCGATTCTGCTGCGCTCCGAGGCCGACAAGGATCGCTATGCGCTCGCTGTCTCACGCGAGCGACCGGGAAGTGATCCGCGGCCCCCGGGTGCAGATCCGGTGCGCGCGAGTCGTGCCGTCCTGCGCCGCGTCCTCCAGGATCGCGCAGCCGTCCTGACCGCCAATGCCCAGGAGGCGCTGTCGAGCGAGTCGATCCTCGGCGGCCAGATCCTGTCGATCCTCGCGGTCCCGCTGTGGCGCGGCGACGATGTGATCGGGCTGATCCAGGCCGACAACCGCGCCAGCGCGGGCATGTTCGTCGAGGGTGACCTCGAGGTCGCGCTGCTGCTCGCCGCGCAGGCGTCGCTCGCCATCGACAACGCGACGCTGGTCCAGCGGCTGCGGGTCGCGGAAGAGCGCTCGCGCGGTGAGAACGTCTACCTCAAGCGCAAGCAGGAGAAGATCAAGTTCGACAATATCATCGGCGAGTCGCCGGCGATGAAGTCCGTGATCGCCCAGCTCGACAAGGTGATCGATACGCGGGCGACGGTGTGTATCGAGGGCGAGACCGGCACCGGCAAGGAGCTGATCGCGGCCGGCATTCATCATCAATCGCAGCGCGCCGACAAGATGTTCGTCGCGCAGAACTGCGCCGCGCTGCCCGAGAACCTCCTCGAGTCGGAGCTGTTCGGCCACAAGCGGGGAGCGTTCACGAGCGCCGACAGCGACAAGAAGGGTCTGTTCGAGATCGCCGACGGCGGAACGCTGTTCCTCGACGAGATGGGCGAGATGCCGATGACCCTTCAGGCGAAGCTCCTGCGCGTGCTGCAGGAGGGAACGATCCGTCCGGTCGGCGCGACGAGCGAGAAGCAGGTCGACGTTCGGATCGTGTGCGCGACCAATCGTGATCTCGCCGCAGAGGTCGAGAAGGGCCGCTTCCGCCAGGACCTCTACTACCGGCTGATGGTGTTCCCGATCAAGCTGCCGCCACTGCGTGAACGCCGCGAGGACATTCCGCTCCTGTGCGCGCACTTCCTCAAGCGGCACGCCGAGGAATATCGGATCGACTCGCCCGGATTCACCCAGGACGCACTCGATGCGCTCTCCTCGTACAACTGGCCCGGAAACATTCGCGAGCTCGAGAACGAGATCCAGCGCCTCGTGATCCAGGCCGAGCCCGGACACTGGATCGAGATCACGGACCTGTCGCCGCGCCTGCGCAAGATCGAGGGCACCGTCACGCGGATCGCGCCGAAGCAGGGCACGCTCAAGGAGATGATGGAGCAGGTCGAGCGGTGGCTGATCACCGAGGCGCTGCGCGATCACGGCAACAACAAGACGAAGACGGCCGTCACGCTCGGGATCACGCGTGAGGGTCTGCACAAGAAGCTCGCCAAGTTCGGCGTGTGAAAACCTCCGCATCGTCGAGTAGAGTGCCGCGCATGGCACTCACGCTCTACGTCGGCAGCAAGCGCTACTCGTCGTGGTCGCTCCGCCCGTACCTGGCGCTCGCGCAGACCGGCGCGGCGTTCGAGACGACGACGATCCTCCTCGATCAGCCCGACACCAAGGCCAGGATCGCCTCGGTGACACCCGCCGGGAAGGTGCCCGTGCTGCACCACGATGACCTCGTGATCTGGGACTCGCTCGCGATCTGCGAGTACCTCGCCGAGCTGTATCCTGGCGCCAACCTGTGGCCGACCGATCGCGCGCAGCGTGCACGCGCACGGACCCTGGCGTCGGAGATGCACGCGGGGTTCGCCGCGCTCCGCCGCGACATGCCGATGGACGTGATCGCGAACAAGGCGGGGCAGGGCCACACCGACGAGGCGCTCGCCGACGCGCGCCGCGTGATGGCGATCTGGCGCGATCAGCTCGCGATCAGCAAGGGCCCGTTCCTGTTCGGCGCGTTCTCGATCGCCGACGCGATGTTCGCGCCGGTCACGACGCGGTTCACGACCTACGGCGTCGATCTCGATCCGGCGTGCCGGACCTACGTCGATGCGGTGCAGGCGATGCCATCGTTTCTCGACTGGAAGCGCGACGCAGCAGCGGAGCCGGCGACGCGGCCGTGAGCGGGCGGATCTTTCAGCTCAATCGCTCGGGCGGTGGGGTGCCGAAGCTCCCGGTCCGCGAGGTCGTGATCGAGACGGTCGGTCTCGACGGTGATCGACAGAAGCACCTAAAGATCCACGGCGGCCCCGATCGCGCCGTGTGCCTGTACTCGCTCGAGGTGATCCAGGCGCTGCAGGCCGAGGGGCACCCGATCTATCCGGGATCGATCGGCGAGAACGTTACGGTCAGCGGCGTTGAATGGAAGTCCGTCGTGCCAGGCTCGCGCTTCACGCTCGGTGACACCGTCGTCCTCGAGGTCACGCGCTACACGGAGCCGTGCAAGCAGATCGCCGAGTCGTTCACGGGGCGCGGGTTCCGCCGCGTCGACCACGACAAGCATCCGGGCTGGTCACGCGTCTACACCCGGGTGATCCACGGCGGAACGGTGTGCGTCGGTCAGCGCGTGAAGCTCGGTTAGTAGCAGCCCTCGGCGCCTTCTTCGCGACCACCGATGTCGGGGGCGGTCGGGACGAAGTTGCCGGGCTCGCGACCGTTGAGATCGTGAGGCTGTGAGCCGGCGGTCACGAGGTCACCGTCGACGACGTCGCCCGAGTCGATCAGCATCGCCTCGGCGACACAGAAGAAGTCCTCACGGCCGAACGAGGTGGTCGTGAACGCGGGCGCCAGGTTGAGCTCGAAGAAGCTCGCCTGGCCACCGACGGGTGCGGGCGTCAGGCACGCGCACGCCGTGCAGTTGGTGCCGGCGCACACCGCACCGTTGCCAAACTGATCGTTGCCGTACAGGCCACCCGCCAGCGACAGCTCGCACGCGGTGTTGAACGCGATGGTGGCGTTCGCCGGAGCGCGCAGCGCCGCCCCGGTGTTCCCGGTCAGGATGTTGTTGCGGATGCACAGGTTCGCCGCGATCGTCGTGCCGTTGGCTGCGGTCGGGACGAACGACAGGGCGTCACCGCCGTTGCCGGCGATCGTGTTGTGGTCGATCAGCAGGTCGTCACCGTCGAGCACGCGGATGCCATCGTGCGCGGACTGCACGAGCACGTTCGCGACGACCCGGTTGCGGTCCGCACCGTTGCCCGAGACCATGATGGCCGCTGCATTCGCCGTGGCGACGCCCGCCGTACCACCGCGGATCGTATTGTTGAGCACGGTGTTGTCGGTGCCCGTGATCAGGACGCCCGTGCGCTCGTAGCTCGCGATCGTCGAGTTGCGCACCGTATTGAAGGCGCCGCTCAGCAAGAAGATGATGTTGCCATCGTCGACGTTCGCGACGGAGACCTTGTCGAAGACGTTGCCATCGCCGCTGACGTCGAACAGCGTGCGGTTGAGGTCGACCGCCGAGCCCTCGTTGACGGTGATGGTTGTGCCGGCGCACGCCCGGAGCTGGAGCGCGTTGTTGCCGGTGATGTTGGTCGGATCGCCGGCGACCGTGTAGCTCGCGGTGATCAAGATGAAGTCGCGTGTGGTCGTGCTCGCGTTGGCCGCGGCGATCGCAGCGTTCATGGTCGCCTCGCTGCTGACCGGCACGCACGCCGAGCCGGCGACCTGCGGATCGGAGCCGCAGTACTGCTCGAGGCAATCCGGGTATGCGTCACCGTCGGTGTTCGCACACGACGGGCCGCACGTCGCCGCGCAGGTGTTGCAGTCCTCGTCGGAGTCGCGGCAGCCGTCGAGGTCGATGTCGGTCGTCGCGTTGGAGACCCAGGCGAGCGCGCCGATCGGGCACGTGTCCGCGATGTCCGGGCGCATGTCGTTGTCGTCGTCGGGATCGCCCGTGTCGCACTGACCGTCGGTGTCCGTGTCGGTGCCGTCCGCCGCTGGCGTGTTGTCCGCCAACACGCCGAAGTCGTCCGTGCCGACCGCGCAGTCATCGCAGGTGTCGGCGTCCGTGTCGCCGCAGATATCGGGGTTCGTTGCGTTCGGATCGGTGAGATCGGCGACGCCATCGTTGTCGTCGTCGACGTCGCCGGCATTGCAGCCACCGTCACCGTCCGTGTCGAGGCCATCGGCCGCGGGCAGGTTGTCCGGAGCGGGTCCGAAGCGATCGTTACCGACCGTGCAGTCGTCGCACGAGTCCAGATCGACGTCGGCACACATCGTCGGATCGACGGGCATGACATCCATGGCGTCGGCGACTCCATCGTTGTCGTCGTCCGGATCGCCGGTGTCGCAGCGGCGGTCGGAGTCGCTGTCGACGCCATCGGCGTCCGGCAAGCTATCGGCGAGGGGGCCGAACTGGTCGACGCCGACCGCACAGTCGTCACAGGTGTCGAGGTCGCTATCGCCGCACACGCGTGGGTTGGTCGCGCCGATGTCGAGCGCGTCTGCGATGCCGTCGTTGTCGTCGTCTCCATCGCCGGCGTTGCACTGGCCGTCAGTGTCGGTGTCCGTGCCGTCGGTGTCGGGCAACACGTCGGGGAGCGGCCCGAAGCCGTCGGTTCCGATCGCGCAGTCGTCGCAGGTGTCGGCGTCCGAGTCACCGCAGACATCGGGATCGAAGGGCA
Organism: Myxococcales bacterium; assembly: GCA_031421915.1. Classification (GTDB taxonomy): domain Bacteria; phylum Myxococcota_A; class Polyangia; order Haliangiales; family Haliangiaceae; genus JABFXX01. The sequence continues at coordinate 7,098 of JANOPP010000402.1, forward strand.
ACGTGTCGGTCGCATCGAGAACACCATCGTTGTCGTCGTCGGTATCGCCGGTGTTGCACTGCCCGTCGGTGTCGGGATCCGGGCCGTCGGCGGCCGGCAGCCGATCGATCATCGGGCCGAAGTTGTCGGAGCCGACCGCGCAGTCGTCGCAGCTGTCGAGGTCGGAATCACCACAGATGTCGGGGTTGCGCGGCATCGGATCGCCGCCGTCCTCGAGGCCGTCGTTGTCGTCGTCCACGTCCTCGCCAGAGTCGCGGCAGCCATCGCTGTCGACGTCGGTCGAGGCGCTCGACACCCAGCCCATCTCGCCGAGCGGGCAACGGTCGACCGTGTCGGTGCGCCCGTCATTGTCGTCATCCGGATCGCCCGCGTTGCACGAGCCATCCGTGTCCGCGTCGGGGCCGTCGTTGCTCGGTGTGCGATCGACGAGTGGACCGAGATCATCGGTGCCGATCGTGCAGTCGTCGCAGGTGTCGGCATCGCCGTCGCCGCACAGATCGGGGTTGAGCGGCGACGGATCGAGGGAGTCGATCTGGCCGTCGGCGTCGTCGTCCGCGTCGCACTCGTTGCCCTGGCCGTCGTTGTCGCGGTCGAGCTGGTTGGTGTTCGTGGCGAACTTGCAGTTGTCGAGGTCGCCGCAGATCGTGTCGCTGTCGGCGTCGTTCTCGGCGTCGTTCGGACACGTGTCACACGCATCGCCGCGGAGATCCTGGTCGACGTCCGTCTGGTTTCGGTTCGGCGTGGAGACGCAGTTGTCGTCGGTGTCGCAGACGCCATCGACGTCGGCATCCGCACCGGTGCACTCCATGGCGCAGAACCCGTCCATGCACGAGAAGCCGAGGTCGCACTCGGCGTCGCTCGTACACGCGGTCGCGACGCAGCCGCCGACCTCGCACTCGTACTGATAGCCGGGCCCGCAGTCCACGGGTGTCGTGCACTGCTCTTGCGCACACAGGCTGTCGCGGCACGCCTCGTCGGGGCGGCACTCGACGTCGGACTGGCACCGCCGGTCGTCGAACTTGCCGACGTCGAGGGAGCACGCGGAGACGACCGCGAGCAGGCACAGGATGCGGATCACCAGCGCACCACCGCATGGATCGAGGTCGGTGTGACGCGGAGCTGGGCCCGGCTCTGCTCGTGGCGCTCGACGTTGCCGGGATCGAGAACGAAGACGAGCACCGAGGTCGCGAGGATAGCGCCACCGCCGATCAGGAGGATGTTGCTGTACATCGCGGAGCGCTGGCCGCGATCCCGATCATCCCGACATGTCGTCAGCTCGGTCTGCGTCAGGAGCTCGCTCGGGTCTCCGCAGCCTGCATCATCGAACGCCATCTGCGCGTCGCGTGCACGCATCCCGAACACGCCGCCGCCGATGATCGCGAGGGCACCGACGCCGGCGCCGACGTACGCCCACGTGCGAGCGGGGTGCTTGTTGTAGAGATCGCGGTCCGCGGCGATCCGCGCCGCCTGCGTGCGCTCGGCTGCGGCCTTCGCCTCGGCCTCCTTGGCGCGCCGCATCTCCTCCGCGCTCTGTTTCTCTGTAGCGATGCGCGCCTGCTCGCGCTGCGCGACGTCGGCGGCCGCTGCGACCTTCTGCTCTTCCGCGAGCTTGGTCTGCGACTCCGAGATCAGCGACTCGACGAGCGTCTTGTTCTGCGCGTCGGGAACGCCCGCAAGATACGACTGGTACATCGTGACCGCATCGCCGTGCTGTCCGAGCTTGCGGTGGCACTGCGCGATGTTGAACAGGAACGGCGGCAGCGGCATGGCGCGGTAGGCGCGGCGGTACTGCTCGAGGGCCTGGACGAACTCGCCGAGGTTGTAGTGCTCGTTTCCCTTCGCGAACAGCGCCTTCGCGCGGTCGACGGGAGCTTCGGTGACGAACTTCTTGAGCGCCGGCCCGAGCTCCTTGCCGAGGCGAGCCGCGGGGATCGTGAGCGTGCGGCGCGACAGCAGGTCGACGCCGCCGACGTCGACCATCACGACATCGAGCATCACGCCGCTCGCTGTCGTGCGCCCCACGCTGATCGCCAGCACGCGGCGCGCTACGAGCTGGGTACCGATACCGGCGAGACACGTCGCGTCGACCGCGCATGCCGCGTCGATCAGCGTTGCGTTGCGCGGCGCGACCTCACCCTTGTCGAGCACCTCGAGTACCTTGGCGACGCTGACCTTCGGAGTGGCTGCGACCGGTCCGAGCACGACGAGCTCCGTTTCCGCGGCCGCGCTGCGAGGGGCGGCGAGCGCGACGGCGCATCCGAGCATCGAGACAAGCATCCTGGTCGACATGGGTTCTCGTCAGTTCGCGAACGGATCCATCACGCCTTCGCGCTGGACGCCCTTGGGCTTCTTGTCGCTGTCCCCACCAGGCTTCTTCTTGGGCACCACCGGTGGCTTCTTGGAGACGACAGCGGGGAGCCGTGTGAGGGACGTCTCGACCGCATTCGATGCCGTCAGCGCCACGTCGACCTCGGAGGGCTCGTGGCCCGCGAGCTCGACGCGAACGCGGCACGGCTTGTCGGAGCGTACGAGCGCGACCGAGAACGGGGTGACGCCGAGCGGCACGGTCTCTCCCACACGTGTCACGGTCGCACCGGATGGGGTCGAAGTCAGCTCGATCGTGACCAGCTCGGGTGCCGATGGGGTAGTGGGCGCTGGCGCCGGTGGCTCGACCGGGCGCGCGGCGGTCATCGCAGGCTGTGGAGCGTCGGACGGCTTCGCGTCGCGCTCGGCGAGGTAGCGCGGCACGAGCACGGCCGCTGCGGCACCACCGCCGAGGACGAGCACCGCCGCCGCGATCCACTTGGTTCCGCCACGGCTGCGCCGCGGTGCTGCGACCTGCTCCTCGAGATCGATCCCGCGCAGCGCGACCGCAACCGAGTGCGCACTCGCATACCGGTCCGCGGGCACCTTGGCGAGGCAGCGCAGGATCACGGTCTCGAGCGCCTTCGGCATCGCGCGTCGCTCCGATGGCGGCGGCGGATCCTCGTCGGCGTGGCGTAGCAGGTACTCGGAGTCAGTGGTCGACGGGAACGGGTGCTCGCCGATCGTCATCTCGTAGAGCAGCACGCCGAGCGCGTAGACATCAGCACGACCGTCGACGCGAGTGCCCGAGGCTTGCTCTGGTGCCATGTACGCGGCGGTGCCAATGACGCCTGTGGATCCCGTGTCGCTGATCTGCGCGACGCCGAAGTCGATCAGCTTGACGAAGTCGTCGCTCTCGCCGCGCTGGATCAGGATCAAGTTCTCGGGCTTGAGATCGCGGTGAACGATGTCGAGCGCGTGGGCCGCAGACAGCGCATCCGCGATCTGCGAGGCGATGTGGATCGCGGTGTCGAGGGGGAGTGGCCCGCCCGCCATCCGCGTCTTGAGATCGGGGCCGTTCAACAGCTCCATCACGCAGTACGCACCGTCGACGACGTCCTCGACGAGATCGATCGACTCGACGATGTTCGGATGCTTGATCCGGTTGAGCGTCCGCGCCTCGTCAAAGAACCGCGTGATGTTCTCCTGACGTTTGTCGAGCTCGCGCCGGAGCACCTTGATCGCGACGCAGCGATTGAGGCGGAGGTGCGCACCGATGTAGATGCTGCCCATGCCGCCAGTGCCGAGCAGCGAGATCAGCTTGTAGCTGCCGAGTTCCTTACCGAGCGAGCCGGCTGGTTTCGTTCCGTCGGGCTCACCGAGGGCGGCTTGATCGAGCGGACAGCTCGCCTGGCTGTCGATGTACTGCCGGTGGCAGGTCGGACACGCCCTCATTTGAACGGATCCAGCGTGGCGTCGCGGTCCTGCTTCACCTCGGGTGTGGCAGGCTTCGCTTCGGTAGCGGCGGTCGGCTTTCGTACTACCGGCTCGGCGCGCGGCTTCTCGAAGAGCAGCTCGCGGCGCGGCGCATCGGGGACGATCGTCTCGGTCACCTCGCGGCCGTCGGCGAACTTCGCGATCAGCACGACGGGCTCGCTCGACATCGGTAGCTGGAGCGTCACCGGCGCTTTGCCCAGCGGCTCGCGCGCGGTGCCGCGGAACAGTGTGGCCCCGGTGGGCTTCGACGCCAGCGTCAGCTCGATCATGGCCGGCGCGCTCGGAGGTGGCGGAGGTTCGGGGGCCTGCCGAGAAGGCGCCTCGGCGCGCGCGACCGGCGCCGGCGCTGCACTCGCGGTCGCGGATTCGTCGTGCGGCCAGAAGTGGATCACCGCTGCGGCGGCTGCCATCGCGAACGCCGGGAGCATCTGGATGACCCGCCGCGGCCGGCGCGCGACGAGCTCTGCCACCGGCTCGGCCTGTGGCTCGCTTTGGGCTCGATGCGACAGCGTCGTCGCGCGGACCGCGACATGACGGCCCGACTGCGTTGCTGCCCGTATCGCCTGCCGTCCCGACAGCTTGACGGGCTCGTCCGCGCACAGCGCCTCGGCGAGATCTTCTGCCGTCGCGAACCGATCCGCGGCTTCCTTCTCGAGGCACCTCATCACGACGGTCTCGAGAACCGACGGCAGCGGTTCGCCGCGCCGGATCGACGGCGGCACGACCGCCTCCGACACATGTGCGCGAAGGATCGCCGCGACGTTCGCACCGGTGAACGGAGTGACGCCGGTCAACAGCTCGTACATCAGGATGCCGAGCGCGTAGATGTCCGAGGAGGTGCCGACCTCCATGCCGGCGACGATCTGCTCGGGCGCCATGTATTGCGGCGTGCCCATCGTCATCCCGGCGCGCGTCAGACCGTTGCCGTCCTCGGTGAACTTCGCGACGCCGAAGTCGAGCAGCTTGCTCATCTCGGCGCCGTCGCGCTGGATCACGAACACGTTGTCGGGCTTGAGATCGCGGTGGATGATGTTGACCCGGTGAACGGCCGCGAGCGCGCTCGCGATCTGCTGTCCGATCAGCGACACGCGAGCGGGATCGAGCTTCCCCTCGCGGCCCATCACCGTGCGGAGGTCCTCGCCCTTGAGGAGCTCCATCAGCATGTAGTGCTCGCCGGTCGGCGTCGTGACGAAGTCCTCGACCTCGATGATGTTCGCGTGCCGGATCTCGTTGACCGCGCGCGCCTCGTTGAAGAACCGGGTCACGACTTCGGAGTCGACGACATCGGGGTGCAAGAGCTTCAACGCGACGCGGCGACCGAGCCGGACGTGCTCTGCCTCGTAGACCGTGCCGACGCCACCCTCACCCAGCACCCGCAGCAGCCGGTAGTTCCCGATCACGTGGCCGAGGCGGGACGCACGGCTCCCACCATCCGCCTCGAGCACCAGCATGGTCCCGTCGTCGGGGCATGTGGTGAGATCGGTGCGGTAGTACTTCGAGCAGACGACGCAGAGCTTCCGGTCAGACGCCAAGGTACCCGTCGGCCAGTATATCATCGCCCCCGTGGCACGCGCCGACGGCGTCGACGACGGGTCCAAGGTCATCGTCGACCTCGGTGTGAACACGGACACAGGTGCGCTCCCTGTGGGCAAGCTACCCACTGCGCCCCAGCACTCGGAGGGCGCCTGGATCGTCGTTGTCGTCTATGTCGCCGCCGTCGCCGCGTTGGCGCTGGCGATCTACGAACGCTTCTTGGTCTAGGCGTCGACGTCTGGATCGGCGGCGGTCGCGGGTGCGGTGAACCTGGTCTCGGAGAGCTGGGCGATCGCGGTCGCGAGGTTCACGACCTCGACCGACGGCGGCGCGTTGCGCTCGAGCATGAACGTGCAGGTCGCGCACGAGGTGACGACCATGCCGCCACCCGTCGACTGAACCTCGGCGAGCCGGCGCTTGGCCATCTGATCGGCGATCGCGGGCATCGTCTTGGGCAGGAGGCCGCCGCCACCGCAGCACTCTGTGTCGGTCTTGTTCCAGGCGAACTCGCGAACCTCGGCGAGCTGGCCGAGCGCGCGTCGCGGCTGATCGACGACGCCGTTGTAGCGCGCGTGATAGCAGGGGTCGTGGTAGTAGACCGACTTGCGGTTGAGCGGGCACGCGAGGTTCTGTGCCGCCGGCGCGAGGACATCCGCGAGTGACACGATCTCGGTGCGTAGATTCACGCCTTCGGCAGCGTACTGCGCGCGCATCGAGTAGAGACACGCGGAGCAGTTGATCGCGATCTTCTTGAAGCCGCGCAGCGACGCGGCGACGCGACCCGCGTGCCAGCGAAACAGATCGCGATGGCCGGCGGCGAGTAGCGGATAGCCGGCGCACGCCTGCGGCGCGTCGACGATCTTCACGTGCTCGAGGCCGACGCGCTCGAACAGCGCCATCGCGGCGGCGATGTCGGCGCCGCCCTTGTCGACGGCATCGCAGCCCGGCCAGTAGCCGAGCTCGCCTTCGGTCGCGAGCTGATCCGGGAACATCGTCTTGAGCTGCGCGGATAGCCGTGTCTCGCGCGCACGGAAGCGCTCGCTGTAGCCGGTGAGCGCCGGATGGGGAACGCCATTGGCGACGGCGGCGGCGCGACCGGTGAGGAGAACCAGGCCGGGCTCGTTCGCGTGATCGCAGTACATCGTGCAGTGACGACAGCCCGTGCAGGCCCACAGCGGATCGGTCGTCTCGGACGTCCACGCGCTCCGCCCGAGGCGGAGCTGGTTCATCCGGTCCATCTTGACCTGCGGGATGTACGTCTCCTTGCCGCTCGCCGTCGAGACCGGGCACGCGTGCCGGCACATCTTCGGGCAGAACGTGCAGTAGTCGAGCTGCTTGGCCACGGAGCCCGCCGAGAACGGGCCGCGCGGATCATCCGTCTCGGACATCTGCTGCGATGGTACTGCTAATTGAGGCCGTCGACGCGCTCGCGGAGCTGCGAGAGATCGCGAGCGATGCGCGGATTGCTCGGCTCGAGCACCGCGAGGCGCTCGAGAACATCGAGCGAGCGGGGCAGGTCGCCATTGCGGCCGTAGATGCCGGCGAGGTTGACGAGCATGCGCGACAGGATCTGGCGCTTGCTCGCCGCGGCGATCACGCTCGGCTCGAGGACGGCGTCGGGCGTCGTCGTCTTCTTGAGCAGCGCTTCCAGATCCGCGGGTGTCAGCGTACGACCGCCGGAGAACGGATCGAGGAACAGCCAGGCATCCTCGATCGCGACGCGCACGAGGAAGTGGCCGGGGAAGTTCACGCCCTGGGCGAGCACACCAACGCGGCGCGAGACCTCGAGGTAGAGCACCGAGAGCGAGATCGGGATCCCGGTCTTCCGATCGAGGACGTCGCACAGGAAGCTGTTGCGCGGATCGTAGTAGTCGTCGGTGTTGCCGCAGAAGCCGAGGCGATCGAAGAGGCAGTCGCTGATCGCGCGTGCGCGACCGATGCCGGTGGTCGCATTCGCGACCTCGGGCGCCGTGCGCTCCGCGATCTCGTCGAGCGTCGCGCGGTACTCCATCAGATCGCGCTCGGGGTAGTCCCACGCGCCGATCAGGAGTGCGGCCTGGTCGAGAGCAAAGTCCTCGCGAGTGACCACCTCGGTGAAGTGGGCGAGCGCGGGACTATCCTCCACCCCTTCACACTACCATCAGTCGTGGTGCTCTACCGAGACGAACGCACCGTCGGGGAATTCCCGACCGAGGTACGAGCGAGAACCGGGATCGTCGTCGAGCGTGGCTCGGAAGAAGGCTGTCAGGTACGACGCGGTGATGTCCCGGGCGGTCCCGAGATCGATGTACGTGAAGTCCTCGCCGTCGGTCTGCCGCCGGCCCATCCCGCAGCCTGGGGCGAACCCCGGAATGAGCCCGGTCAGGTTCGAGACCGACCAGTGGCCAGCGTCGGTGACCTCGAGCTTCCATGCCGCCGCCGGCGCCTTGGTGAAGTTCGTACGGATGAAGTTGTTGCCGAACTCGGTGATGCTGTTGTCCTCCTGGGCGACGAGGAACAGCACCGGCTCGGCGACCTCGGAGGCGAGGACGCCGGGGATGAACGGGTTCTCCATCGGCGCCGCGAGGGCGGCCGCCGCGTGCACGCGATCGTCGAGCTGGGCGAGCCGGCCCGAGGTGACCGCGCCAAAGCTGTGGCCGAACACGCCCACCCGTGTGCGATCGATCGAGTCGAACGGGAAGCCGGTCTCCCGGTCGAGGATTCCCTGGAGGTCGGTCACGCGACCGGCGAGGGCTTCCTGCGTGAGACCGCCCTCGTTGCCGTCGAGCGTGTCCCACAGCGTGTCGCCCGCATGGTCGACCGAGATCACGATGTAGCCGTGGCTCGCGAGCCGGATCGCGCTCGTCGCGTTCGAGAGCCGCGTGCAGCTATGGCAGTGCGACGCGAGCACGAGCGGGAACAGCCCGGGCTCCGGATCACCATCGAGCGCGACCTCGAGCCGGCGCGTCGGGCAGGGCGTCGTCACGCCGGCAAGGAGCGTCGCGTAGCGGGAACGCAGCGGTTCGATCTCGAGCGTCTCGATCGCGACCTCGGCCATCGGCGACACCGTCGGGTACCAGACCTGCACGGTGCGCCCGAGGTCGAGCCGGCGCGTTCCCACCGAATACGCTCCTGACTGCTCCACGGAGCGATCCGGCGGGATCTCGGCGCCCTCGCACGCGACGAGCAGGCACAGCAACAATCCGCGTGTGATCACCCGGTCACTATACAAACGTAGTATGCGATGATCATTCCTTCTATGGCGGAAGAGCCTCGCCCGGGCATGATCGTTGGCGGCCGCTACGAGCTCATCGAAGTGGCGGGCCGGGGCGGTATGGCCGACGTCTGGCGTGGCCGGGTCCGCGGTGACTCCGGGTTCGTGCGTGACGTCGCCGTCAAGCAGATGCACCAGAACCTCGCGTCGCAGCCGCAGTACGTCGCGATGTTCGTCGAGGAGGCGCGCGTCGGCTCCTCGCTCCAGTCGCCCAACGTCGCCGAGGTCCACGACTTCGTCCACGACCGCGGCAACTACTACATGATCCTCGAGTGGATCGACGGCGTCGATCTCGGTAACTGGGTCCGCTGGCACGTCGCGCGGAACGAGCAGACGCGGTGGGAGCTCGTCGCGGCGGTCGCCGTCGGTATCCTGCGCGGCCTCGCCGCGGCGCACGAGCGCGTCGGTGCCGATGGCCGCCCCGCTCCGATCGTGCACCGCGATGTCTCGCCGCACAACGTCCTGCTCACGACGCGCGGCATGGTCAAGCTGATCGACTTCGGTCTCGCGCTCGCCCCCGATCGCCGCCAGGAGCTGACGGACCCCGGCATCGTGAAGGGCAAGATGTCGTATCTCGCGCCCGAGATCGTGTCGGGTGGTCGCCCCGTGCCGGCGTCGGATCAGTTCGCGACCGGCTCGGTACTGTGGGAGGCGCTCGTCGGTCGCAAGCTGTTCGACGGCGCGACCGACTACGAAGTCTACACGCGCCTGCGCGACTGCATGGTCCAGCCGCTGCGGCCGCTGCGGCCCGACGTGCCGGCGGCGTTCTCGCAGATCATCGCCCGCGCGCTCGCACCGGGCGTCGACAACCGGTTCCCGTCGGCGCGCGAGATGGCGCGGCAGATCGGCACGACGCTCAAGAAGGTCCAGCTCCGCAAGGATCTGCATACGGTCCTGTCGCGTAGCGTGATCGATGCGCGCGCGACCCTCGGTGCACCGGGCAAGGTCACCGATACGTCGGAGGCCACGCCGATCGCCGAGATCATGGCCGAGGCGACCCCGCGCATCGAGGTCCCGATCGAGCTGACGGAGAAGAAGGCCGAGAAGCCGCGCGGCCTCCGTCACTATCTCCCGTTCTTCGGCCGTAAACGCGGCTGAATCTCGGGTGGGTTCTCGGGTATGACGCCTGGGATGCGGATCTTCCTCGGTGGGGTACTCGGAGCGGTCGTCGCCGTCGTTGTTACCCTGGGTGCGTGTGGCGACGATGGCGTGACGCCTCCGCCCGCGATCCTGACCGCCGGTCCGGTGACGATCGACACGCAGACGATGACGCTGACGCTCGCGGGCGCACCGGAGCTCGTGCAGCCACAGTTCCTCTCGATCGGGACGGCGACCGAGGTCGAGGAGGCGCACTACTACGATCCGCGCGGCGACGACCTGGTGACGCTGAAGCCAGTCGCACGAGCGACCGCTCGTGAGGGCGACTGGGTCGTGCTCGAGGGCGGCGCGCGGATCCAGCTCACCGAGTGCGAGATCGCGAGCTGCACGATCCTCGACATCGACGCGACCCGCCACCCGCGCGCGGTCCAGATCTCGCTCGCGCTGCCGCGCGATACCGTCGAGCCGATCTACGGCACCGGCGATGCCGCGATCCGCGCGAACCTCGCCGGCACGGTGCGCGAGATGTCGCTGCGCGTCGACACGATGTCGGACTCGTCGCTCAACGAGACGCACGTCCCGGTGCCGATCGCGCTGTGGCCGCGGCGCGGTGCAGGCCTGTTCGTCGCCGACGATCGCCCGGGCGCATTCGACCTCGGCAAGAGCGATCCGGAGACCGTGCGCGCGACGTTCACGCTGCCCGCGCGCGGCGCGTATCGCGTCTACCTCTACACCGCGGCCGATCCGCTCGCCCTCGTGCGCACGTACATCGCGTTGACCGCGAAGCCGGCCGTGCCGCCGCGCTGGGCGTTCGCGCCGCAGCAGTGGCGCAACGTTCACCAGAACACGGGCGAGATCACCGACGACATGACCCAGATGCGGACACGTCGGATCCCCGGCTCGGTGATGTGGATCGATAACCCGTGGCAGACCGCCTACAACACGTTCGTCATCGACGAGCAGCGGTTCGTCGGCATCGACGCCGCGATCGCGGACCTGACGGCCAACGGCTACAAGGTGCTGTTCTGGTCGACGCCGTACGTGGGCAGGTCGCCGCTGTCGGCGGCCGATCGCACCGAGGGCATCGCGGCCGACTACTTCGTCACCAACGAGAACGGGATGCCGTTCGACTGGCCCTGGCAGGACGGACCGGGGCTCATGGTCGACTTCACCCGCGACGGTGCGATCGGCTGGTGGCGCGAGCGCATCAACCGCGTCGTGGCGCGCGGCGCGGACGGCTTCAAGCTCGACTTCGGTGAGGAGCTCGTTCCCGATCTCGGTGGGAGCATCGTGCAGTTCCTCCTCGCAGAGGGTGACAACTCCACGCACCACAACCGCTACGCGCAGGGCTATCACGAGGCCTACCTCGGAGCGCTGCCGCTCGGCGACGGCTTCCTGATCACGCGCGCGGGTGCGTGGGGCGAGCAGGCGTTCAACACGGCGATCTGGCCTGGTGATCTCGACAGCGACTTTGGCGAGCACGGGGTGCTCGTCGGTGGCAAGACGGCGGTCGGCGGCCTGCCGTCGGCGATCTCGCGCGGCCTCTCGCTCTCGGTCTCGGGCTATCCGTTCTACGGCTCGGATATCGGCGGCTTCAAGGGCTTCCCGACCACGGAGGCGCTGATCCGGTGGTCGCAGTACGCGGCACTCGGCACGATCATGCAGCTCGGCGGCGGCGGCAAGAGTCACAACCCGTGGGACACGACGCTGTTCACCGTGGGGACGGAGCTGATCTACAAGCGCTACGCCGACCTCCACATGCAGCTCAACCCATTGCTGTGGACGCTCGCGCTGCGGGCCGGCGGCGACGGCACGCCGATCACGCGGCCCGCGCGCTTCATGTACGACTGCGCGTGTGACGACGCGATGTTCCTCCTCGGCGATGACATCCTCGTCGCGCCGGTGATCACGGCGGGCGCGACCACGCGCGCGGTGACGTTGCCTCCCGGCCAGTGGGTCGATCGCAACACGGGCGCGCAGGTCACGGGCGGCACCGCGATGACCGTGCCAGCGCCGCTCGACACGCTGCCGATGTGGCAGCGTTCGGATTCGATCGTCCCGATGTTCGCGCGCTACGCCGATACGCTGGTCCCGGCCACCGCCGCTGGCGTGACCTCGTACGCGGATCCCACGTACGGCCGCGAGCTGCGGCTCGTTTACACGCCGAGCGGTCGAGCTCTACCACTCGAGGGCGTGCCCATCGACCTCACGCTGCATGACGGAGCTCGAGCGACAGGTTGGGACACGTCACTGTCGGTCACTGGCGGCACGCAGTACTCGGTGTTCACGGTCGACGTCGATGCGCGTGGGATCACGACCGGCCCGTTCAACGCGCCGGCCGCGGTCAGCGTCGACAGTGTCGACCTCACGGTCGCGGTGGATCAGACCGCGCTCGAGTCGTGCGCGGCGCCGGGGTGCTGGCGATTCGATACGATCGCGCGTCGTCTCGAGGCACGCGTGTTTGCGGCGACGGGGCAGTCGCGTGCCGTAGCCGTTCGCTAGCGCGTACGCCAAGCGTTACGGTCGTTGGAACTGGTCTCGAGCGCGCTCCGGGTACGGCGCCACGCCCGAGCGTGCGTACTGGGGTGTGCACCTGGATCAGCACGACACTCCCAGGGTTCGCGCCACCGGGAAGCGGACGGCCATCCCCGAGGTATCCCGCAAACCCAAAACACTCGACCGCGCCGTCGGTCAGTCGTGCACACAACCCAGATCCGTTGCTCACGAGCTGTGCAATTGGACCACTGAACGTCGGGACCCCGTCCTTGAAGTAGTTCGCGGTATCCCCGACACAGGAGACCTGGCGTGCAGCGTCGAGGGCGCAGACATAGCCCGAGCCGATCGCGAGTTGACGAACGTTGTCGAGATCTAGCTGCCGAGGTTGGTCGCCGAAGTGAGCACCCCAGCAGTACGCGACCTCCCCGGTACGTGCACACGTGTCCCACCCATCGGGCGTGCTCACCAGCGCAACGACACCGGTCAGCGTGCCAACCCTCGTTGGGTGGCGCGTGTCGGTTTGGCTCGGGCCGTTGCCGAGCGCACCGAACGGGGAACGCCCCCAGCACCAAACTGCCCCCACCCGATCCGTCGCGCACGAGAACGCGAGCCCCGCGCTGAGCAGTTGTGGTCGAACGATCGGGATGAACCCGGCTTCGTAGTCTGCTTCCTCGGAGTCACGTGCAAGGTGCGGCGAAGGTCCCAACACATCTCGCACCAGGCCTGTCCGCGCGCCCGACACCTCCCTCGATCGTGAACGGCTGAGGCACACCACGTCATCGGTGACAATCGCGCAGATGTGATGTCGTCCGAGCGCGATGCGTCGAGCGCCTGCCAGTGCGACGAGCTCGCCGTTGCCGATGCGAGCTGGACCTTGATCACCGACGAGCATCCGGTGAACACCCGACGTGCACTGCACCGTTCCCCCAACGATTGCACATGTTCCTGCCTCCGACACCGCGACCTGGGTTGCCCCATCAAACGGTAGCCGAACGGGGGTTGCTGCGTGGCCGACTTGCTCCAGCCCAGGGCACAACTCGAGGCGACCGCCATCGTCTCGGCCCCAGCACACCACCGCACCACTCGCCGTTCGCGCACAGGTGTGAAGCTGATCTGCAACCAGCTCGACCGCGAGCTCGCGATCTGGCGCGGCCACGGGCGTCGAGCATCCGAGGGTTGCCTGTCTCGGCAAGCGAATCAGGTCGGGCCGTCGTGGTGGCCTCGACTCGACCACGTGGGACGCACCACACCCCAACATCACGAACATCGGTACCAACCACCGTCGACTCACCATGGATCCGGACGTCTTCTGCCAGGCGAGAGTCGCATGGCTCTTGGCCAGGCCGGACGGCGATCCGGTGGGTCAGCGCGGGCGATACCAGTCGGGGATCGGCGCCGGCGTCGGGTGCCGGAAGTGGGACGACCGGAGGCGTCCTCGGCGCGCTCGCGACCTACGCCGACGAGGTGGTAGCGAGCATGCGGCCAACATCGCAGCGGCTGACGGAGCGAATCTTCCGGCGACTGGTCACGCCGGACCGGACGCGAGCGCTCGTCGAGCTCGTCGAGCTCCAGCAGCTCGGCACCCCGGGCAGCTCGCACGACGAGCTGGGACAGGTGATCGATCAGCTCGTCGCCGCGCGCCTGCTCGTGGTCCAGACGCACAGCGACGGTGGTGGCGCCGTCGAGGTGGTTCACGAGTCCTTGATCGAGCGATGGCCGATGCTGAGGCGGTGGCTCGACGAGGATCAGGAGAATGCACAGTTCCTCGCTCAGCTCGGTGCTGCAGCGAAGCAATGGGACGCCAAGGGCCGCGCACAGGGCCTGCTGTGGCAAGGGGAGGCGATGGAGGAGGCGCGCAGTTCGACGCGCATAACTCCCGCGCCCTCCCCGCGCGCGACCGGGCCTTCCTGGACGACGTCTTGGCACTTGCTCGGTGCGGCCGGCGGATGCGTACGTTCGCGCTCGTCGCATCGTTCGCAGTGGTGTCCGTGGTCGCCGCGATCGCCAGCGTGGCCTACGTGCGGGTCAGCTCGTTGAAGGACGAGGCGACCACCGCACGGCGCGACGCGGAGCAGGCGCTCGCGTCCGAGCGGCAGCAGGCGACCCGGACGAAGCAGGCGCAGGCCACCGCGCGGACGGCCACGGATCAGGCGGCGCTCGCCGACGAGGATCGCATCAAGGCCGAGCAACGTGCGACCGAGACGGGCACGGAGCTCGGCCTCGGCAAGGAGGAGCTCCAGCGCAAGAACGAGGAGCTCGAGCGCACGGCCGCCGCGGCGAACGCCGCGCAGGTGCGCGCGGAGGCCGAGCGGCAGAAGGCTCAGCGCGCCGCCGCCGCCGCCGACGCAGCGACGGCCGAGCTCCAGAAGAAGCTCGAGGCCGAGCGCCGCGCTCGCGAGGGGGAGCGGATGTCCACCACGCTCAAGGACAGGTAGCCGCGCTCCACGCCGTTTTCGTCGACGTCACGGACAGTCGGGATCGCTTCGATCGACGCGACGATCCCCGTCGTCGTCAACTTTGTTGTCACAGATCTCGTCCGGGACCTCGCTCCGGTACTGGAACAGCCACGTGTCATCGAGACGCCGCCCCGAGGACGTGGTGCCGGCGTGGAGCACGAGAGAGCGCAGCGGCCGATGTGCGACCAGCCTCGGATCTTGGCGTACGGTCGGTTGCTCCCCCTTGGGCTCGAGCTTGCTCCAGCCGTCATCGATCAGCATCCACAGGTCGCCGAGGACGGTGGTTCCGTTCGCGACGCCTCCGTAGAGCAAGATGGCGGAGAGCTCGGGGCTGAACACCATGGTGCCGGCCGATCTCGGCGGCGGTCCCATCGTGGCAAGTTGGTCCCAGCCGGTCGCCGTCATCGTCCACGTGACGCCCGCCTCGTCGAACAGGACGAGCTGCTGACGCAGGGGATTGTAGGCCATGGCGGCGCGGATGCTCAGTCCGGGTCCCGACGACGAATGTGGTCGCCACTCCGTATCGAATGTCCAGGTATCGGAGAAGGCGTTGCCCGATTGCGTGACACCGCCGAACAGCACGAACTGACCGGTGTCTTCCCGGAATGCCATCGCCCCATTGCGCCTTGGCGGCGGTTCAACTCCAACGTACGCGGACCACCCGGTCGCAGTATGGATCACCGTCGCGGGCGTCGGCATCGGCACGATGCCACCGAAGATCATCATCTGATGCCGCGTCGAATCGTAGCCCGCGGTGAAGCGTGAACGCGTTGTGGGGAGGTCTGGCTCGACGTACCAGGCCGCGCCGTCGAACCGAGATTGCTCGGCGACCGATCCGGAATCGCGAAGGCCCCCGAGGGAGAACGTCTGCTGTCGATCGCTGTCGAACACGAGCTCGGCCTCGCTGCGGACCAGCGGCCGCGCTGGAGTCTCGCGCACCTTCCAATTGGATAGCCTGAACGTCCAGATATCGTCGAGAGGTCCCGTCGCCGCGCGGCCGGCGACCAGCGTCAGTACGGCGCCACCGACCAACACCGAATCGGTGCGGCCCTCCGGGACCTGCTCGGTGGCGACCTGGCTCCATGCCGCACCATCGAACACCCACGTACTGGAGGACGGGACCGTGTTCAAAACCCCGCCGAACATCACGACGCGGTCGATGAGGGCGTCATATCCGATCGCCCCGGATCGTCGTGCCGTCGGAAACCCCGGCCCGCTCCGCGGCTGCCAGCCGCCGGCGGTCGTGTATTCCCAGTGATCCGCGAGGAGGCCTCCAAGTCCGACGTCATCGCGGTCGCCCCCGAACAGCACCACGCGGTCAGCGGCGGCGGTGAACGGGGCCCACGTCATCATCGCGGCGAATCGTCCTGGCGGCGTCAACGTGCTGGTGATCGGCGTCCACGACGTCCCATCGAACTCCCAGGTATCTGCGAGCCACGGGATCCCCAGGTCACGACCTCCGAACAGCACGATGCGACCATTGCCCGCATAGGCCATGGCAGCACCCCAGCGCCTCGGTGGCGACGCTGGTGGGGCAAGCTTGGTCCAGCTCTGCCCGTCGTAGGTCCAGGTGTCCGCGAGGCCTTGAGCGGTGGCCGTGATCACGTCCGGTGTGCCGCCAAACAGCACGATCTTCTGATGGAGCTCGTCGTAGGCCATCGTGGCCCCGACTCGCGCTGACGGGCGCGGAACGTCGCGGCGGGTCCACGCCCCGTTGAGGGCGAATTCCCAGTGATCATCCGACGTGCCGACCTCGTCGGCGCCGCCGAACATGACGAGCAGGTTTGCCGCGGCGTGATGCGCCGCGACATGGCGCGCACGCGGCGTCCACTCGCTCTTCCACTGCGTCCAGGTGGGTGCTTCCAGCGTGCACTGCGACGAGCAGCCATCGTGGTTGACGTAGTTGCCGTCGTCGCACTCCTCCTCGTCCTGGACGCTATCACCGCACCCCGCGATGCAGACACTCTGATCGCAGACGCCGGCGAAGTCGCCCGCGGTGCACCGATCCGTGTCCGCGAGATCGCGACACACCTGTGGTCTGCGCCTCGGTCACGCACAGACCGTGGACGATGTCGCAGACCGTACCCTCCGCGCATACGCTGCCGTCCGAGCACGGGACCGACCGCGGCCCGAGACAGCCCGAGAACACCATCGTCGCTGCGACGACGAGCACGTTCGACCAAGCCGCCATGTCAGAACCTCCCACCGAGCATCAGAGTGGCGCCGCCTGGGATCGAGCCGATCGTCGGCGTCACCTTCTGCATCGAGTCCGCATAGACCCTGCGTCCGCGATTCAGATAGAGCATCACGGCGCCGGTGGCGACGGCTACTGCGCCGACGCCAATCACACCGATCGCGATCGCGCCATTGCGACGTGCCGAATCATCGAGACCGTCGACGCGCAGAGCAGCGACCTCGTCCTTGCTGCAGGTAAACGTGCTGCAGTTCTGCTGGATGGTCCGATCGTAGCTGTCGCGATCGGAGGCAGCCGACAGCGCGATCGCACCACCGATACCCGCGATCGCGAAGCCGCCCCCGAACACCATCCACGGGATCCACGTCGCCCACCGGTGCTCGATCTTGGCGACCGACGACAAGGGTTCGAGCCGGACCGGAACCTCTTGCTTCGCTCCACCGACTACGAACACCTCGACCGTCAGCGTGAGTAGGCCCGCCTTGGTGCCAACGACCTGGTGCGTTCCAGGCTTCACGCGGCGCATCTCGTTGCCCGGACACGTCGCGATCGGTTGCCCGTCGAGGGTGACGCTGACACCCGGCTGCGCGCACGTCACCGTCACTTCGGCGATCTGGTTCGCGAGCAGCTTCTGGTATGCGAGCGCCTCGTTGTAGACCGCCTCCTCGAGAGGAGCCGCCCCGAACTTGAGAGTCAGCTTGAGGTTCTCCGACGCTTCGGGGAGTTTGTCGAGCAAGATCAGGCAGCGGACGATGTTGAAGCGGATCGCCGGATGATCCCACTGCGCGACCGCGGAGTTGTACTGCTCGAGCGCCAGCGCGACCTCCTTGTCGAGGAGGAGCGCGTTTCCCGCGTCCAGGAACTGCTTGGCCTTCGCCTTCCGCGCGTCGGTGATGCCGACCGACCACGGAGCAGTGTCCGCGCTCGCGGTGGTCGCGGCGGCGAGCACCACAATTCCAGCCACGAGTAGCGCGAGTCGTGCCATGCCGTCGACGATACCGCAGCGCACGGCGCGGTGTTCGTTCCGCATGGGCAATGTGAATGATCACGCGCTCGATCTCTGTGGTCGGGGAGCTCGAAAAATGCCGGCTACGTTCCGCCTCCGCAGCTCTTGAACGTGTCCGGCGTGAACGCCGCGCCGTAGTGATTGGTATCGAGGCTCATGATCGTGACTGCGCCCGGGCCCTTGAGGTTCTGCATGGCGGCGTCGAGGGCCGCCTTCTCGGAGAGGTCTTCGGCTTCGTAGATATGGAAGGGTGCGACGAACGCCGCCTCGGCGAGTGTCGGTGCGACCTCCTCTTTGATCGCTGCCAGATCGTCGACGGAGAGGTTCTTGAACACGATCTGGCAGTGGTCGAGGCCGTCGTCGTGACGCTGCTTGAGCTCGCGCAACAGGGGGACCAGCGGGATGGTCACGTTGTTGCTGAGGTTGTCGATCTCGCAGTAGTCGATACCGAACGATCCCGACTGCTCGAGTTGAGCGAGCGTGTACGGCTTCCAGCGCGCGAGCGCGGTGTCGGGTGTGGCGGGCGCGAATTGTGCGTTGAAGTCGGCGTGGAGCGCCCGGCACCGCGCTCGCTCGCCATCATCGACACCGCCCGTATCGCCACATGGCCCCTCGAGGTAGGCAAACACGCGGAGCCCCCTCCCGCTCGCCCTGTCCGCCGCACGGAGGAAGTCCTCGTCGAACGGTGGATCCGTCACGTGGTTGCCCTGGGTCGCGTTCGCGCCCCACACCTTGCGTGACCCCGCAGCCGGGACCACCGGCAGGTCATCGGCCGAAAATACCAGTGTCTCGTCGATGCATGCCGACTCGGCTCCGTCGGCCTTGCCATCCGGGCTCGTCGTGTCGGCGGGCTCGGCGGTCGGAGCGGCACACCCAGCAAGCAACGTCATCACGAGTGCGAGCCTCGAGTGCAGCATGGTGTCGTTCCCCATCAAGTCTCGGGCCATTGCGAACCCTGGCATTCGAGCGTCGACGTCGCGCGTTTCCACGTGGTTGCGCCTGAGCGCTCTGTCGCCTGGTGGAGTCTGCAACCACATTGCAAACAGCGGATCGCGATCACGTTCCGCGCATCGATGTGCGCAACTTGGATGGACCTCTGACGCGCCAACTACCGCGGGCGATACCAGTCGGGGATCGGCGCCGGCGTCGGGTGCCGGAAGTACAGCGTCCAGGCGAAGTACAGGATCACGAGGACGGTCAGCGTGATCGCCCACGCCGAGAGCAGGCCGGCGACACGTGGCGAGAGGTCGCGCTTGATCCGTGGCGTGATCGCGAGCGTCACGCCGACGGCCAGGGCCCACGCCATGATCGCCTGGAACACACGGCCGTAGAAGTCCATCGCGAGTCCCGTGGGCCTGGCCTCGAATGCCCAGCGTCGCTCGAGCGGGTAGTACTGCGCGACCGCTTGCTCGGCGAGCTGCGGATACACGAAGCCAATCGCAAACGCGATCATGCCGATGCACATCGCGACGTAGAGCGCTTCCTGCCGCTTCATACGCCCCTCGTCATCGTGATCAAGAGGCCGGAGATCACGGAGAACCACACGATCGCGACCGTCAGCAGGGCGAACGCGGCGTACGGACCGAGGACGAGCTTGTCTTCCTTCGGGTCGATCACGCGAGACAGCACGAACATCGCGATCACCGCTGGGATGCCGAGAGCCGCGAAGTTCTCCTTCATGTCGAACAGGTTCGCGGCCCAGCGTTCGTACCGATCGAGATACAGCGCGCGCGTGTGGTAGCGGAACGTCGGGTAGGCGAGGAGGCCGAACGCGAACGTGATGACGTACGTCACCGCGATCGTCGCCGCGTAGATCCGGCCGAGCCGCACCTTCGGTTTGCCGCGCAGATAGCCGACTGCGATGATCGCGTGGTGCGTGGTCGAGCCGACGAGGACGATCGCGGCTGCCGCGTGGAGCAGGACGAGGAAGCGCGCGGCCCCGTCGAGGAAGATCTCGGGCATCGAGCGAGCCCTAGAAGTCGTCGATCGTCGGCGCCTCGGGGCCGTCCTTGTCGGCGTCCTCTTCCTTCGGCGCCGGCCGGATGTAGATGTCGTCGACGCGCCACTCGTCGTCTTCCTTGCGGAGGACGATCCGATAGCGGATACCGTTCTCGTCCCAGCGGAGCTCGGCACGGTCGGTGCCGAACTCGTCGATCCGATCGTTGATGCGCTTGCCGATGCCGGCGACGAAGCCCTCGACCTGCTTTGTCAGCCCGTCGCGTCGGCGCTGCGTGAGCACGCCGAGGATTCCATTGATGTCGCGCTGGCCGATCGCGTCGGCGAACAGCCGGATCGCATCACGCGGCCGCTTGGCGCGCGACCGACTGACGAGCTCGGATTCGAGCCGCCAGTTCTCGCCGTCGCGCTCGAGCTGCACGAGCTTGCCGTCCGAGAAGCTGATGAGCGCGCGCTCGCCGACGTTGCCGTTGCCCTTGAGACTGGTCTCGAGCTCCTCGGCCTGCCCCTTCCGCTCCTTGTCGCTCTGCTTCCACTGCAGCGCGAACTCGTCGTAGCTGATCTTCTTGCGCGCGTTCGAGGACAGGAGGTTGTAGGCGTCGCCGGGATCGTTGGACTTGAGTGCGTTGACGTAGGCCCGAACACCGTCGGCCGCCGGGGAGGACAGCCCTGCAGGACCGCCGCACGCACCGAGCGCGAGCGACAGGATCAGGCCGAGACCTCTACGCATCCCGCAACACTAGCAGCGGTTCTGCGCACCTCCACGAAAGGGGACGTAAAACGCCAGGAGCGGTGCGACCTGGGCAGACGGCCGCCTCTACCTGGCATGGGAGACAAATCGGGCTCGGGCCACGGCTGGGACGACCATGTTGGCGAGGCCGGCGACTTCGTCGGCAATGGGGTGACCCTCGCGCAGGGAGCCGACGCAGGCGGGATGAGGGGGTTCGCGAAGGACTTCCTGCCTGCCGACATCATGTACGGCATGGATGACGCCGGAAATGCGCTCGACGAAGGAATGCGGGTCGCTAACCCTGGCGTGAGCAACCTGTTCAACGGCGTGGGTGCGGCAACGAGTGCGTTCGGCGCGGTCACCGGCGGGCTGGATGCCTTCGACGACTCGAGCACCACACGCGAACGGCTGGTCGGCGGTGCGAACGCCATCAACGGAATCGTCGGCACCGCGAGCTCGATCGCGAGCATGGGCGAGGCATCGCTTCCATTCGTCAAAGGCCTCGGGAGTGCGGCCGGCCTCGGGAGCGAGGTCTCGATGGCGTCGTTCGGCATTGGTGCTGGTAGTGCCACCGGCGCTGCGGCAGTGGGCTCTGCGGTCGCGACCGGAAGCTCGGTTCTCGGTGCGGGCCTTGCGGGCTACGGGCTCGGCACATACGCCGACGAGCACTCGGCTGATACCGGCTGGTTCAAGGACTCCGCGGGGCGAAACCAGACGATGTCCGGCGAGGTTGCAGATGCGGGCGTCGCTGCCGACGGCTATTTCGAGAACGCGGTCGGTGGCAAGGAAGGCTCGTTCCGCCACGGCCTCGGCGACATCATGGGCGACATCGCCGGGCTCGCCACCGTCGGTGGCGGCACCATTCTCGGCACGATGGCTGCGCCGACGATCGCGGCACACGGTCTCGGCAGCGCCGCGCTTGGCGTCGGTAGCTCGTTCATGAACTGGTGCCGCGGAGCGACGAAGTGATCGGCACGCCGAACGGCTGGTCGCGACGAGTGAGCGGGCGCGGTGTGATGCTGGCTCCCCTCGGAAACACGGACCGTGGCGGCATCCGCTACGAAGAGCGCATCGCTCCTCTCGTGTCGCTGGCGACGATCCTCGACGACGTACTCGCAGACACCGGATTCCAGGTCACGCGCATCGGCGCCTGGGAGCGGTTCACCACGCGCGAGGGCGAGCACGCCGCGCTGCTCGCGCTCCACGGCACGCTCGACGGTCGTCCCGCACAACGGGACCTCGGCGTCGTTCTGCTCGACGATAGCTACGCGAGCATCAGCGGCTACTGCCTCGCCGTCGACGCGTTCGCGAGGTTCACGGCCACGGTGCGCGAGCTCACCGTCGGTGACACGCACTTCCTCGGTGTTCGGCGCCGCCGCTTCATGTACACGGCGCCCGCCGGCTGGCAGGCGCGCAGCCAGGGCCTCAACGCCGAGTGGTTCCCGCTCGAATATCCGCGCATTGCCGAGTCGCTCACGGTGTGGGCGGCGCTGCCGCGCGCTCAGGTCTCGGTCGGCGATCTGCTCGCTAGCATGCGTGCCGAAGAACCGAACATGCGCGTCCTCGCGGAGCCTCGAGCGATCACGACCGCACATGGTCTCGCGGGGTACGAGCTCGTGGTCGAGCAGCGTCACATCGCGATCCTTCACGACGATCGCTACCTGTATCCGCTGCGGCTCGAGTCCGCCGAGCCGGCGTCCGAACTGTGGCGCGACGTGATCGACTCCGTGCGGCCGGTGCCTCGTCCGAGCGGCACCGTCGCGCCGGTCGTGCACTCGCTCAGTCACTGGGTGCAGTGATGCGTGTCCACATCCCGACGTACGAGAGCGCGGGCTTCACGATCACGACGTCCGCGCTGGAGACCGTTCCATTGCTGCACACCGAGAGCTGGATCCGCGCTCGGCTCGCCGCCGATGGCTTCGAGAGCTCGGAGCTCCGGGCCCTCACCACGACGTGTGGCTGGCCGGCGATCGTCGCGTACGGTCGGCTGGGCGGCGTGCCCACGCTGCGCGTGTACTTCCAGTTCCTCGATCTCGGTGCGCTCGCCGAGGCGCGTGCGACCGAACCCACCGCGCTGGCGATCGCCTGGGAGGTCCTCGCGACGGCTCGCCCCGACTACTCGGGGGAGCTCGCC
>JANOPP010000403.1:0-2559 GCA_031421915.1 Myxococcales bacterium
GCGTGCCTTCATCGACGAGCACCGACGCGCTGAAGATCAGAGATCCGGAGACGCTGGCGACGTGATCCTGCAGATCGAGTCAGCGTTGATCGTCGAGCACAGATTCAATCGGGGCGCTCGCGAGTGGATCCCCGACACGTAGGCCTTTTGATTCTCGGTCGTGTCGATCGTGGGTTCGAAGCCACGGCGACGCGGCTGGGCCCGACAACCTGGGGAGCCAGTAAGCATTCGATCAGTGCCGGAGCCGCACGCGCATCGGGATCATGCGGGCCATCGCGGTGGGCGGCGGCTCGAACACGCCGACCTCCCGGAGCGCGGCGCTGATGCAGTGCATGACCGGCCGAGGCATGCTGGTCTCGTGCGAGATCGTGTCGATCCCGCCATCGTCGTCCAGCGCCACGCTCAGCTTCGCCTCGGCGGGCGCGCCGGAGAGCGTTCCACACGCGGCGAGCCCTCCCGCGGCCTCGGCGATCACGATCTCCCGCTCGACCGCGCGGTCTGGATAGTCCTCGATGGCCCCGACCTTCCAGCACGTCGTCACGAGGAGGTCACCATCGGGAACGGCCGGGTCCACCGGGGCCCTCAGGTAGCCGTCCGTCGGCCCGACCCGTACCCCGACGCTCGACGATAGATCTCCGCCATAGATGCGATTCTCCTCCTGGGTGAGGCGCAGCCGGCAGCAACGCGCGCGGCACTCGAGGCGGCTTGCATCGAGCACGAGCCCGACGTGGGTCGAGACCCGGTCGAGGAGATAACGCGCACGCTCGGCGTCCCACGCGGGATGGCGCGGCAGGCACTCCCACCACTCATCCGTGCCGCCGGTGCCGTTCGCGCATGCCGAGGGAACGACGACGTCCGCGACGGCGGGCGGCGGCATCGTGAGCCGCACCGGCGGTCGGCGGCGCGACGGCGGCGGCAGCTTCGTACGCTTGGCCGGGGTGGGCACCTCCGCGGTCGCCGCTGCGGTTGCCCGTTCTCGTGCGCCAGGATCGCGGCGCCCGAACAAGACGATCACAGCGACCAGGGCGATGAGCACCACGGCGATTGCATGGCGAGTCCTCATCGTCGATCCCAGGGCTCGGCGGTCCCCGTGGAGCTTCGCGCGTGATCACGACCCGGACGTTCGCATGCCCGTGTCGAACTCGGCCGCCACGTCTTTGGTGGCCGATGCCCTGCGCGCAGCCGCATGGTGCCGAAACGTTGGCTTCGACAAAGGGTAGATCTCATGAACTGCCAGCCCCGCTCGAACGTACCAGCGGCCGCCCGATGAACCGATTCACGCGCTGCGTGTATTCCCGATGGGCAGCGCCGCGCGAGCGAATCGCAAGTACGGCCCGCGCCAAGGTTGATGTCGCGCGAGATGCCGCGCATTCGAGCGCCCCGGACCCGCTGAACCTCTCCGGAAACCCTGTCGTGACCTCGGGTGAGGTTGCGAAGGCGATGATCGGTGACCTAGCTACGAGGGCAGGCCGATGAGCGCCGCCGTGCCACAACGACGCGAGATCGTCGGCCGCTGAGACAGCTCGTCAGGAACCACCTCGTTTCACACGAGGAATCCGCGATCTCGACGAGGCATGCATCGTGCGTCACCAGGACCGTGGATCGAATCACGGGCCTCCTGCTCGGCACCGCAGTTGGCGACTCGCTCGGGCTGCCACGCGAAGGCCTGAGTGGGCAGCGTGCAGCGCGGCTCTATGGTGGGCCACTTCGTCAGCGCCTCGTATTCCGTCGCGGGATGCTCAGCGATGACACCGAGCACGCGTGCATGACGGCGCAGGCACTCCTGACCGGCGGCGATGACCCCGTCCGGTTCGCACGCGCGCTCGCTTGGAAGATGCGCTGGTGGTTGCTCGCGCTGCCCGCCGCGGTGGGGTGGGGCACGCTTCGCGCAATCGCCCGGTCATGGATCGGGTTCTCGCCTGAGCGGAGCGGAGTGCAGTCGGCAGGCAACGGGGCCGTGATGCGTGCGCCGATCATCGGCGCGTGGGTCGACGATCCCGATCGAATCGCTGCGTTCGTCGACGCGTCGACGTTGATCACTCACCGGGATCCGCGCGCCCGTGCCGGTTCGCTGGCCGTCGCGATCGCGGCACACCATGCGGTCCGAACGCACAGGCTCGAGCCTTCTGTCGTGCTGCGTGACATCCGCGGTCGCGTCGTCGATCGCGAGCTCCTCGGCGCCCTGGACCGCGTCGAGGACGCATTGCTTCGTGATCACACGCCGGCTCGGCTGGCTGCCGATCTTGGGCTGTCGCGGGGCGTGACGGGCTACGTCCACCACACAGTCCCGATCTGCCTCCACGCGTGGTTGCGGTCCCCTTACGACTTCCGCCGCGTGGTCGGCGATGTCGTGTCGCTTGGCGGCGACGCCGATACGACGGGCGCGATCGCCGGCGCCCTCGCAGGTGGCACGGTCGGAGCTTCGAGCATCCCGGCGGACTGGCTCGCGATCTCTGACTGGCCGCGCTCGCTCGCGTGGATTCGCATGCTCGGAGAACGAGTCACGCAACGCGGAGTTCCGCTGCGAATCTGGTGGCCGTTCATCCCGCTGCGTAACGC
>JANOPP010000404.1:0-67385 GCA_031421915.1 Myxococcales bacterium
TCAACGATCAATGACGATGTCCTGGCAGCTCGAGGCCGAAGCACCGGCCGGCCGCGGGACGACCGCACGGCGATATCGCCTCGGTCACGGGCTCACGCTGATCGCCGCGGTCGATCGCAAGGCTCCGATCGTCGCGCTGCAGACCTGGTTCCGCGTCGGCTCGCGCCACGAGCGTCCGGGCGCGACGGGCATGGCCCACCTTTTCGAGCACCTGATGTTCGGCCAGACCGAGAGCCTGCCGCCCGGCGAGTTCGATCGCCTGGTCGAGCGTACCGGCGGCGAGTCGAACGCGGCGACGTGGGTCGACTGGACGTACTACCGCCTGTCCCTGCCCGCGCGCGATCTGCCGCTCGGCGTCCGGCTCGAGGCGGAGCGCATGCAGCACCTCGTGCTCGAGTCCGCACCGGTCGAGTCCGAGCGCGACGTCGTCACGAACGAGCGCCGCGAGCGTGTCGAGGATGATGTCGACGGCTGGCTCGACGAGCAGCTGATGGCGCACGCGTTCACGGTGCATCCATATCGCTGGCCGACGATCGGCTGGATGGAAGACATCCGCACGCTGTCGCTGCCCGACATCCGCGCGTTCTACCGGACGTGGTACGCGCCGAACAACGCGACGATCGTGTGTGTCGGCGACTTCGACGAGCCGGCGCTCCTCGATCTGATCGCGAGCCACTACGGATCGATCCCCGCGGCCGAGCTCCCCGAGCCCTCGCAGGTCGTCGAGCCCCCGCAAGTCAAGGAGCGCGTGGTCCGCGCGCCCAAGCCGATCGCGACCGATCGCCTCCTCGTCGGCTACAAGGCGCCAGGCCAGGACGACGCCGACTGGGCCGTGCTCGAGATCGTGGCGACCTTGCTCGCGGGCTGCCCGTCGGCGCGCCTGTATCGCCAGCTCGTGATCGAGAAGGAGCTCGCGTCGTCGGTCGACGCACAGCTGACACCGTTCCGTGATCCGTCGCTGCTGCGGCTCGCGGTCACCGCGGCACGCGGACACACGGCGGACGAGATCCTCGCGGTGATCGACGCGGAGCTCGCAAGAATGGCGGAGACGCCACCCACGAAGGCCGAGGTCGAGAAGGCCAAGGCGATCGCCGAGACCGACTTCTGGACCTCGCTCGTCGATGTCGATGGCAAGGCCGAAGCACTCGGCCACTACGAGGCCGCGCTCGGTGACTTCCGCAAGGTCAACTCGCTCTCCGAGCGCCTCGCGCAGGTCACGGCCGACGATGTCGCGCGCGTCGTCCGGACCTATCTCCAGGCGAACCGACGAACGATTGTCATCGCCGAACCCGAGGACGAGGACGCGGAGGACGCCGAGTGAGCGATCCGACCATCATCATCGAGTCGTCGTCCGATACGCCGCTCGTCTGGTTCGACATCGCGATCCGCGGCGGTGCCTCGGCCGATCCGCGCGGCGTCGAGGGGCTGCACCGCCATGCCGCCCTGCTCGCACGGCGCGGCGCTGGCCGGCGCGACCGCGCCGAGCTCGACGAGACGCTCGACTCCCTGGGCGCCGCACTTGACGTCGGCGTCTCGCGCGATGCGGTGTCTGTCTCGGGTCTCGCCCTCTCGCGCCACCTCGACAGCGTGATCGACCTCGCCGCCGACGTGCTCGCCGAGCCACGGTTCTCCGAGGAGGAGCACGCGCGCCTCTTGCGCGAGACACCACAGGTCCTCGACGAGATCCGCGACGACGACAGCGCCCTCGCCACGCGGTGGTTCGACTGGCTGTGCAGCCCCGGTCACTCGTATGGCCGGACGTCACTGGGCACCGAGGGCTCGCTGACGCGGATCGATCGCACGAGCGCGGTCGACCTCTGGAAGCGCGAGGTCACCGCCGACAACCTCGTGATCGGACTCGCGGGCGACATCGACGACGCGACCGCCGCGCGGATCGTCACCCGGCTCACCGAACGTCTGCCCAAGACCGGTCGCCCGGCGATCGAGGCCGCTGCGTCTGTCGTTCCACCCACGCCCGCGCGCGGCCGCCGCACGATCCTCGTCGACAAACCGGATCGCACGCAGGCGCAGCTCCGCGTCGGGCACCTCAGCGTGCGCTACGGCGATCCGGACACCGCGGCGCTGGCGATCGCCGAGGCCGTGTTCGGCGGGATGTTCAGCTCGCGGCTGATGCAGGAGATCCGGGTCAAGCGCGGCTGGAGCTACGGCGCCGGATGTGCTCTGCGCCGGTCGCGCCTCCCGCACTGGTTCGAGATCTGGATGGCCGCCGGCATCGATGTCGCCGGGTCCGCCGTCGCCCTCACCCTCGATCTGTTCGCCGACTACGCCGCGAAGGGCCCGACCGACGACGAGGTCGACTTCGCACGCAGCTACCTCGTCGGATCGATGCCGTTCCACGTCGCGACCGCGCGCCAGCGGATGCAGCTCGCCGTTCGCGACTCCGTGTTCGATCTACCACCCGGCTACACCGCGAAGCTCCCCGAGGCGCTCGGTGCGCTCGCCGCCGAGGACGTCCGTGCGGCGTGCAAGCGCCAGCTCCGACCCGACGATGCGGTCACGGTCGCCGTCACCACCGCCGATCAGGCGCAGGCAGCGCTCGGCGCGGCCGGTGGCGGTACGCTGACCGTCGTCGATCACGACGAATACTAGAGCGCTCTGGTATCGTCGTAGGCGATGACGATCCGAACGTGGGTGGCGGTCGCGCTCCTCGTGTGCGCGGCCTGTAAGAAGAAGGAAGAACCGGCGAACACGGCCGCCGGGGGCAGCGCTGCTGCAGGAAGCGCCGAGGCCGCAGGTAGTGCCGCGGCGGGGAGCGCCGCTGGTAGTGCCGCGGCGTTCGATCCGTGGAATGGGCCTCCCGCGAAGGCGGATACGCAGCTCGGCGCGAAGACCGGTGATGACCTCGCGAAGCTCGACACCCAGGCAGCGGTCCCAGCCGCCGCCCTCGAGGTCGAGACCAAGGCCGAGCAAGCCGAGACGATCAAGGCGATCGCCCAGCCGACGCCCGACACGCTCGCGATCAAGGGCTTCGCGAACGTCGACACCTCCAACGGGTTCCGCGTCACGTACAACCCGTCGAAGGTCGCGGCGCACGAGAACTACCGCACGATCTTCGCGCAGAACCGCGTGTTCGAGAACGTCGCGGAGGGACTCAACAAGACGATGCGCGTCCCCGCGAGCGTCGACATCCAGACCGTCAGCTGCGGCACCGTCAACGCGTTCTACGATCCGAACAACAAGCGGATCATCGTCTGTTACGAGCTGCTCGACTACTTCCTCGGGATGTTCAAGCCGACCGCGAAGAACGAGACCGAGCTCGGCAACGCCGTGATGGGCGCCGTGATGTTCGGCTTCTTCCACGAGGTCGGCCACGGCCTCATCCACATCATGGATCTCCCCGCGGTCGGTCGCGAGGAGGACTCTGTCGACCAGCTCGCGACACTGATCCTGATCGCCGGCGGTGACCCCGGTGTCGCGATGGCCCTCTCGGGTGCGTACTGGTTCCAGCTCCAGTCGCAGGCCGGCGCGAGCCGCACGCCGTTCTGGGACGAGCACGCGTTCGACGGCCAGCGCTTCTACAACATCCTGTGCCTGATCTACGGCTCGGACCCGGCGAAGTACGGCGAGTTCGTGACGTCGGGAAACCTCCCCAAGGATCGCGCACAGCGCTGTCCCGAGGAGTACAAGAAGATCAACAAGGCCTGGGAGAAGCTGCTCCAGCCGCACATGACCAACGCCGCGGCCGAGAACGTCGACTACACGCCGAGCGTCCCGGTCGCCGAGGCGCCGACGGCCGCCGAGGATCCGTGGGGTGGCTCCCCGAGCGCGCCGAGCGCGCCGACGCCCACGACGCCCACGGCGCCGACGCCGCCGTCCGCCGCAGGTGTCACCTGCGAGCAGGTCGCAGAGAAGGTCGCCGAGCTGATCGGCGCCGAGGCCGAGGCCCGCGCGAAGTCGATGACCGCAGACCAGCTCGAAGCGCTCAAGGCGAGCCTCGAGGCCGAGCTCCCCGCTGCGCTCGAACAGATCCTCGCCGCGTGTGCGAAGGACGACTGGTCGGATGGCGCGCGCACGTGCATCCTCCGGTCGACGACGCTGGCCGCCGCGGACAAGTGTGGGACCTGACATGCAGACCAAGCAACGCTTCGATCCGAGCCCGACGATCGCGACCGAGGTCGGCCTCGAGACCGCGATCCGCCCGTTCGTCGAGCGCTTCGTCAAGGAGGACAAGCGCGAGCGTGCGTTCGCCGCGTTCTGCCCCAAGCAGCCGAAGGCGAGCTGGCACGAGCTGATCCAGATGATCGACACCACACGCGCGCGGCCGTATGCGCCCGGTGCGCTCGAGCCGTGGAACGCCGTGCGCGGCGTGTTCCTCGTCGATCACGAGGCGTATGCGGTGACCACGCAGACCGCGATGGGTCTGTACGTCGTCGAGGATTCGCTGTTCGTGGCGTATCGCAGCACGTTCGCTGTCGTCCGCTACGACACCGGCACGCCGCTGCTGCTGACCTAGCGGGGGCTGCGTGTGCTGCGCTCCGTGCGCCAGAGACGTTAACCGCAGAGGCGCAGAGGCCGCAGAGCAGACGTCTTGAGGCTTCGTGCGTCGGGACGTCTGCGCAGTGGAGAACTCCGAGCGCACGCCCTGTGCGGCGAAGTCGAAATTTCCTTCGGCTCTGCGGCCTCTGCGTCTCTGCGGTTCATCTGAGGCACACGCGCGTCAGGCACACGTACGGCGTGCCTACGCAACGACAGGCCACGTACGGCGTGCCTGGGCATCGTCGGGCACACGTGCGTCAGTCACACGCGCGTGCAGCACGCCCGCCTCGGGTGTGGGTGCCGGTTCAGTCGTCGTTGATCGAGATCAGGTCGCCGAGCGGAACGCCGCTCCACGCCGACGTGATCGACGCGATGTCGCGGCGGGTCACCGTGTCGCGCAGGCGCAGGCCCGGCGTCTGCACGGAGGCGAGCTGGACCTCGAGATCCTCGACACGCCGGCTGATATCGGGGAGCGCGCGATATGCGATCTCGGCCGCGCGTCCGAGCTGA
Source organism: Myxococcales bacterium (assembly GCA_031421915.1). Taxonomy (GTDB): domain Bacteria; phylum Myxococcota_A; class Polyangia; order Haliangiales; family Haliangiaceae; genus JABFXX01. The sequence continues at coordinate 5,008 of JANOPP010000404.1, forward strand.
TTGGTGCGGCGCGCGTGCTCTTCTTCGGTGCGCAGCGTCTCCTCCATGTGGATCAGCTCGCGGATGCTCGCGACCATCTGCTTCTGCGCATCCCAGCGTGCACGCAGACTCTGGCTGTGTGCGCCGACGTTCGCGAGCTCGACCTCGAGCCACTCGCGACGGTGCTTCGCCGAGGCGCCCTCCTCCGTCTGCAATGCGCGGTACTCGATCTCGAGCCGAACCAGGGACTGCTCCGCGGTCGCGACGTCCGCCGGGACGCTCTCTGCTTCGAGCTTGAGCTGGCTCGCCGCCTCGTCGATCAGATCGATCGCCTTGTCTGGCAGGTAGCGATCCTTGATGTGGCGGACCGACATCTCGACGGCCGCGACGATTGCTGCGTCGGAGATTCGCATCCGGTGGTGCGCCTCGTAGCGATCCTTGATGCCGCGAAGGATCACGACGGCGTCGTCGATCGACGGCTCGTTGACACGCACCGGCTGGAACCGGCGCGCGAGCGCCTTGTCCTTCATGAGGTGCTGCTCGTACTCCGCCGTGGTCGTGGCGCCGATGCAGGTGAACTCACCGCGTGCGAGCACGGGCTTGAGCATGTTGCCGGCGTCGAGGGCGCCCTCACCGCTGCCGGCACCGACGATCGTGTGGAGCTCGTCGATGAACAGGATCACGTGTGGCGACGCCATCACGCCGGAGATCACGCCCTTGAGCCGCTCCTCGAAGTCGCCGCGAAATCGCGAGCCAGCGAGGAGCTGCGCGAGATCGAGCGCGAGGATCCGCCGAGGCCGCATGCTCTCGGGCACGTCGCCCATCGCGATCCGCAGGGCGAGCCCCTCGACGATCGCGGTCTTGCCGACGCCCGGCAGGCCCACGAGCACCGGGTTGTTCTTGGTCCGCCGGCCGAGGATCTGCAGCGTCCGCCGGATCTCGGCGTCGCGTCCGATCACCGGATCGAGCTTGCCCGCGACCGCGCGCGCGACGAGGTCGATCGTGTACGTCCGCAGCGCGTCGAGGGACATGCCCGCACGCTACTACGGAGCGCCGAACCCTGCCGTTGCGGCCCTCGCCACGACCCGGTTGCGAACGGCAACACCACCCGATCCCCGGCGTCTCAAGGCCCTGAAACCTCGCCCGTTTCACGGGAGACCGGGGGGCACGAAACCTGCTTCGAGGCAGGCCGTGCGAACGTCGACCTTCCTCGGTGGCCTGCTGGTCGGCCTCGGCGCCTGCGGTCCGGCCTCGCCCATGGGCGACGACGATGGCGGTCCCGATGACCGGCCGCGTACGTGCCTGTCGCCGAGCGGGCAGCCCGGGGGGCAGCTGTTCGACGACGCGCTCGGAACGGCCAACGTCGTGGTGGAGGACGTGGCCGCCTGCGCGCGCACGTACGAGCTGACCTCGACCGCGGCGAAGCGCGACAACCTCCCCGCCGGTGGACGCATCGTGACCGAGCAGACCGGGTGGCCCACGCTCCGTACCGGCCACCTGCTGTTCGATGCGCTCCACGCGCTTGCACTCGACGAGGTCCGCGAGAACTCGGTCGATGCGATCCAAGATGGCGCCTTCGCGAATGGCGCCTCGCTCCCCTGCCCCGCCGGCGGGTGCTTCGAGACCGGCCGGCTGTGGACGTACGTCTGGACGCGCGACCTCTCGTACGCGGTCGACCTCGGCCTCGGAGGCCTCGACCCGCAGCGCGCCCAGAACTCGCTCGAGTTCAAGCTCAGCGCTCCGCGTGCGGGGGGTGCCGAGCAGATCGTGCAGGACACCGGGACGGGCGGCAGCTATCCGGTCTCGAGTGATCGCGTCGCGTGGTCGCTGGGCGCCGCGGCCCTGCTGCCCCACCTCGAGGGCGCCTCGCGCGCCGCGTTCGAGGCCCGCGCGTCCGCGGCGCTGCAGGCGACGATCGAGCATGATCGCAACGTCGTCTTTGATCTCGTCGACGGCCTCTACCTCGGCGAGCAGTCGTTCCTCGACTGGCGCGAGCAGAGCTATCCCGCGTGGACGGCGACCGATGTCGCCCCGATCGCGAGCAGCAAGGCGCTGAGCACGAACATCGTGCACCTGCGAGCCCTCGAGCTCGCAGCCCAGCTCGCGACCGACGCCAGCAATGCAACGCGGTATCGCGGCTGGGCCGACGCCTTGCGCGCGCGGATCCGCGAGCGGTTCTGGATCGAGGATGCAGGGATGTTCGCCACGTTCTCGGCAACACCCCTCGATCCTGCGCCGGCGCGGCAGTTCGATCTCCTCGGCTCGTCGCTCGCGATCCTCGCCGGGGTGGCGACGCCCGCGCAGGCGGACCGCATCCTCTCGAGCTACCCGCACATCGGTCCGGGTGCGGCGCCCGTGATCTTCCCGCAGCAGCAGCTGACCCGCATCTATCACAACCGCGCCGAGTGGCCGTTCGTCACCGCCTACCTGCTCCGTGCAGCGGCCGAGGCGGATCATCCCGCCGTCGCCGATCGTGCCCTTCGCTCGCTGATGCGCGCAGCGGCGCTGAACCTGTCGAACATGGAGAACCTCGAGATCGCAAGCGGCGCACCGTGGGTCGACGACGGCGCGTACTCGGGGCCGGTCGTCAACTCGCACCGCCAGCTGTGGTCGGTCGGCGGCTACATCTCGATGGTGCACCACACGCTGTTCGGCCTGCGGTTCGCTGACGACGGCCTGCACGTCCGGCCCTACCTCACGCGCGACCTGCGGAGCTCGCTGTTCTCGGAGACCGACTCCCTCGTCCTCAACGACGTACGCTGGCGCGGAGCCACGATCTCGGTCGTGCTGCACCTCCCGGCCGTTGGCGGTGAAGGTGGCAGCTACGAGCTCGGCGCCATCGAGCTCAACGGCGTTGCCGTCGACGGTCCGATCGGCGCGGATCGGCTCGAAGCAACGAACCGGATCGACGTGACGCTGGTCGCGCCCACCGCACCGTCACTCCTCACCGTGACTCACCGCGAGACCGCGAACTGGCGCGAGATCTTTGCGCCTCGGCCACCGGCGATCACCGCCGTGCGCCGTGTGGGGGCTTCCGTCGCGATCGATCTCGATGCCGGTGGCGAGGACACCCAGGCGATCACGTACTCCGTCTATCGCGACGGCGTGCGGGTCGCGAGCGACCTCGCAGGTACGGGCACGAGCTTCACGGATGCCAGCGCCAGCGCGAACGAGGCGCCCTGCTACGCGGTCGAGACCTGCTTCACCACCACCGGCAACTGCTCGCAGCGCTCGCGGCCGATGTGCTGGTGGGGCGACGCCGCGGCCCGGGTGCAGTCCTACCCGGCGAGCACGTTCACGGCGATTGGCGGCGTCGCGTCATCCGACCACGGTCGCTTCCACTACGGGAGCTGGGGAGACCGCGACGACACGCTCACGATCGCGACGCTCACGCCCACGCGTACGGGTCCCTACCTCGTGCAACTCGTCTACGGGAATGGTGCAGGGCCGGTCGAGACCGGTATCACCTGCGCGATCAAGCGGATCGTGATCGAGGACATCGCAACGAGCCAGCCGGTGGCCACGGGCGTCGTCGTGATGCCGCAGCTCGGCACCTGGTCGAGGTGGACCGACAGCACGTTCATGCGCGCCACTCTCGACGCCTCGAAGACCTATCGCGTGACGATCCGCTCTGACGCGACCACCGCAAACATGTCGAGCTTCAACCACTTCGCGACCTACGGCGGCGCCGGCGGCGCGAGCGGCGAGCTCGGCCACGTCAACATCGCCGAGCTGAAGCTCCTGGCTCGATGATGCGCGCCATCCTCCTCACGCTCGCCGCCCTCACGGCATGCAGCTCCCCGCGGACGCCGGACGCCGCTCTCCTGCTCGCCGACCGTGGCGGATCTCTCGCGGAGGCCCGCCAGTTCCAGGCACGCGCACGCGAGCTCGGCGTCGAGACGATCACGTTCGAAGCGGGCGACGCCTCCAACCAGGACGCGCAGGTCGAGCTCGCGATCGCCTCTGGCGTGAGGCTCCTCGTGATCGAGCCCGTCGACGGCCCGAGCAGCGAGCGCTTCGTCGCACGCGCGCACCAGCACGGATCACGAGTCCTCGCCTACGACCAGGCGATCACGTCCCCCGATCTCGATGGCTACGTCGTGCACGATCACTATCGTGTCGGTGTGCTCCAGGCCGAGGCAGCACTCGCCGCGTCGGGCGCGAAGGGCCGCTACGTGATCCTCGCGGGCGCGGCCGACGAGTACGACACGAGAGAGACCGTGCGGGGCTACGAACACACGCTCGCGCCGTACGTCGCGCGTGGCGATGTCGAGATCGTCATGCGCCGCGAGGCAACGCCGATCGGTGACGCGCTTCCCGTCGCGGCCGTGCTCGCGATGGACGCCCCTCTCGCCCGACGCGCGATCGAGGAGCTCGATGCGGGTGCCGCGCGCGCGTTCGTCGCAGGTGCCGGTACCGACGTCGCGAACCTGAACCTCCTGTGCCAGGGCAAAGAGGCGGTCGACATCTACCTCGCACGCGACTTGCTGGCGACGACCGCGGCAGACGCGGCCCGCAAGCTACTCGACGGTGACGACCTCGCACGCGACGCTACGTCGTTCAAGATCGGCGGCCGCTTCATCCCGGTCGCGCCGGTCAAGGTCGAGCTGATCACCGCCGACACCGTGAAGCCGCGGCTGGTCGAGACGGGGCGGGTGCAAGCCTACGAGCTGCCCGCGTGCGCGACGCAGCTCGTCCATCGCTGAGGCGCGAGGGGCTGCTATCGTCGGCGCCATGCCCCCGCTGGTCACGGCGCTCTACGGCGCGCTGAACGCGATCTTCAACATCTTCCTCGCGAACGAGGTCTCGCGCCTGCGCAAGCGCCACAAGGTCGGCCTCGGTGAGGGCGAGGTCCCCGAGCTCCTCGTCGCGATCCGCGCACACGGCAACAACGCCGAGTTCGTGCCCCTCGCGATCGTGATGTTGCTGCTCGCGGAGCTCTGCGGCGGCTCCCCGATGCTGCTGCACATCATGGGCGGCTCGTTGCTGTTCGCACGCGTCGCGCACTGGTTCGGGCTCCCGCGGAAGTCGCCGAACCTCTATCGGTTCACCGGCGTCGCGCTGACCTGGCTCGTGATCCTGGGCACCGCGGGCTACGTGCTCTACCTGCGGTTCCAGCTCACCGCGTGAGCTACTCGGACGGATCGGCGTCAGCGGGCGCGACTTCGTCGGTGTTCGGACGCGCGACGATCTCGACGAGCTTGAGGTGCGCGGGCGCCTTCGCCTTCTCCTCGACGGACATCAGGGCGACCTCGAGCTGGCCGAGGCGCTCGACCTCGGAGAGCGCGTTGAAGCCGCCGATGAACTGACCGCGCAGGTACACGTACGGCACGGTGTTCTGCTTGGTCTCGATCGAGAGGCCCGTCGCCTTCGCCTCGTGCTCGGGCTCCTCGAGATCGACCCAGTCGTAGTCGACCTTGTGACGCTCGAGCAGGGTGATCGCGCGACCGCTCCACGGGCAGCTCTTCTTGCCGAAGATCTGCGCCTTGAGCGACGGATCGCCGAAGCCCTTCTGCTCCTTCTTGACCGGCGTCACGGCCGCGACGGCGGCGGACTTCTCCGCCTTCTTCTCGGCCTTCTTCTGGACCTCGTCCTGCGAGACGTACTCCTTGCCGAGCAGCTTCGCGATGCGCTTGCGCGCCTTCACGTAGCGCGGGTCGGTCGCGACCTTGTCCTGGAGGTAGTCGCGGATCTCGCCGCCGATCTCGTCCGCGCGGTTGAGCGCCGACATCAGCTTCTCGGATGCCTGCTTGGACCACTTCTGGTTGTCGTCGGTCTCGGCCATACGCCGGCTCATACCACGTAAGATGGGGGGATGCGCAGCGTTGTCTGGATCGCGTTCCTCGTCGGTGGGACGGCCTGCGACCCGGCTCACGCCCAGCCCTCACCCGGTCCTGCTCCTGCTCCGCCCCCGGCCAGGGCTCCGGCGCCCGCCGTCGTCATCCCGACCGAGCTGTCCGCTGCGCCGATGTGGATCGGTCGCACGTTCCACACCGGGATGATCGCCCGCCAGCACACACACGAGACACAGATCCTGCGCCGTCACGGTGTGCTGGCGCTGCTGACGATCGAGCTGCGTGTCGCACAGAGCCAGATGTTCGAGATCGGAACGTGGAAGGCCCAGCCCGTGACGACCTACGTCGGCACGTCGAAGCAGACCGCGAAGGTCGTCACGCTCGATCTCACCAACATGGCCGACGCGACCGACAGGATCTCGATGCAGTGCCGCACGACGACGATCGCTGCGGCCCCGCCGACCGCAGTCCGCCGCGCCACGATCCCTGACCATGTCGAGGAGTGCGGCGATGAAGGGCGCTGGCAACCGCGCACGACGAAGCGCATGACGGTGCTGCGCTGCGCGGATGACGATTCGACATCGGACGACGCGCCGGACCTCGCGTTCGCACCCTCGCCTGGCATCGAGTGGCTCTACGTCAACGACGACTGCCTCCAGGGTGGGGGCTGGCGGCAGGTCCCGGCTGACCGTTCGATCGTCACGAAGGTCCGGCCCGGCAAGAAGCCCTGACGTTCCTGCTACCTGCGGTCCTATGCGACGGTGGCCGGGCTCTCCCGTCCGATCCTTCATGGGCATCCTCCGCTACATCGTCCAGGGCTTTGGCTGGGAGATCGGGTCGCAGGCTGCTCGTGAGGGAATCAACTCCCTGAAGGAGCAGCGGGCGAACGACACACCAGCGCTGAGTCCACGCGAGCAGCGGAAGCTCGAGAAGGAGCGCGCGAAGGTCGCGGCCCGCGCGACCAGAGAGCGCAACGAGGCGATCGCGCGCAACGAGGCGCGAATCGAAGAGGAGCTGCGTGCCCTCAAGAAGAAGTCCGAGCGCTAGCTCCCGAAATCGACGACACTGGGGACGGTGTGGAGGACGGCCATCATCGGCGTGGGGCTGGGTGCGTGCTTCGCGCCGAATCCGCCCACCGGCGCACCGTGCGGGGACGGCAAGTGCCCCTCCCCGCTCGTCTGCTCTCCCGCGACCGACACCTGCGAGCGAGTCGCACAGTCCACGATCGACGCGCCGCCGGGCGATGACGCACCCGCCGACGTATTGGTGATCGACGCCGTCGACGCACCGCCCGGAACACCCGACGCGGCGATCGACGCGCAGCTCTGCTACGGCGTCGGATTCGCGATGGTGTGCCCGACGGTAGCGGTCACGTCGCCACTCACGGTCACAGCCAACGAGACGATCGACACGACTACGTCATCGCGCTGCATCGCGTACACGGGCACCGCGCCCGGCGGGCTGTGTGTCATCGCTGGCACCTCGGTCTCGATTCCCATGGGCGCGACGCTGCGTGGTGTCGGCTCGAAGCCGCTCGTCATCCTCGCGACCGGCTCGCTTGTGGTCGGGGGCACGATCGATGTCGCGAGTCGAAGCGGTCAGCCGACAGGTGCCGGAGCACAACCGGCCGCATGCAGTGCGGGCGCAGCCGCGACGGGAACACAGGGTGGAACGGGTGGCACCTTCGGCGGGCTTGGCGGCAACGGTGGAGGCGTCACGAGCACCGGCCCCGCATCGGCGCCGACCTCCGCGGTCACCGTGTTCCGTGGCGGCTGTCGCGGCGGCAACGGTGCCGGCATGATGGCCGGTGCAGGCGGCAACGGCGGCGGCGCGGTCTACCTGATCGCCTCGACCACGATCACGATCTCGGGAACGATCAACGCGTCGGGCTCCGGCGCGGCGAACGCGATGGTCACCGCCGGCGGCGGAGGCGGAGGAACCGGCGGCATGATCGGACTCGACGCACCGACCGTGACGGCGATCGCTGGAGCTTCGATCTTCGCGAACGGCGGTGGCGGTGGCGAGGGCGCGACCCCCATGAAGGTCGGCAGTGCGGGTGCGGACCCGACGATGCCGCTCGTCGGAGCGATCGGTGGAACCGGCGGTGCGAATCACGGTGGCGACGGCGGCGCTGGTGCCGCGGGCGCGACGATCGCCGGCGGCAACGGCACGAACGGCGGCGTGTGCGACCGCGGTGGTGCGAGCGGTGGTGGTGGCGGTGGTGGCGCCGGCGTGATTCGCGTGTTCCCGGCGCAGCCGCTCGCGGGTTCCGTGTCGCCGCCGCCGAGCTGACCTACGCTCCGAAGACGCGCTTCTTGAGCTCACCGCTCGCGATCAGGTTCGCGAGCTCCGCGCGTCCACCGATCGGATCGCCGGCGATGAACAGGATCGGCAACCGATGCCCGCCGCTGTCGCGCTTCACGGCCATCTGCGCAGCGGGGTCTTCCTGGATGTTGGAGACCTTGTAGGGGACGTTCTCCGCATCGAGCATGTCGGTCAGCTTCTGTGCATCGCGACGTGTCTTGTCCATGTGATAGACGATGACCGGCGCGGTCTCGACCGCCGCTACGCCCGAGGCGCCCGCCTTGCTCGACGTGGTGACCGTGAGGCCGCCACGCGATGCGAACGCACGCCGGTCCGCGAGCTCCGCCTCGTCGGCGAGCGGCCGGCCGAGCATCTCGTTCGCCTTGCGCGCGAGGTCACCGATCTTCCCTGGCGCACGGTCGATCAAGCCCTTGGCCCGCACGCGAATCGAGTCCTTCAGTGACATGCGGTGGTCTTACCGCGAATTCGGGGCTCAACTCCTGGGAATCCAGCCGACGTATCTTCACATGGTCGTCGTTCGCCAGCGCATCGAAGACTCCGACCTCGAGGTCATGCTGAGGGAGCGGCTCGGGGGAGACCGCCTGCGGATCCCGCCCTACCCTGCGATTGCCCTCCGACTCCAGCATCTGGTTCGCGAGGCGAAGCACACCGCACGTGACGTTTGCGCGATCGTCGGTGCCGATGCCGCCCTGGTCGCGGCGGTGCTCCGGCGCGCGAACGCCGCCACGTATGGCACCACGGCCCCGGTCCATACCCTCGAGGCCGCGGTCAAACGGATCGGGATCGACGATCTGCTCCAGCTCGCGCTCGCCCAGAGTGTCGGGGTCATGGCCACACGACCGGGTCCCCTGTCGAGCCTTCGCCGGGGGTACTGGCGATCATCCTTGGTCACGTCGCGCCTCGCCTCGGAGCTCGCACCGCGCCGCGCCGTGGTCGCGAACCAGGCGTTTCTCGCGGGCCTGCTCCACGACTTCGGTGCGATCGCCGTCCTGGCCGGACTCGAGGATCTCGACGTCGAACTGCCCGTGCTCCCCGCCGACGTCTGGAAGGCGCTCGTCGATCGCCTGCACGTTCCATTTGGCACCACGATCGCGGCGCGATGGAACCTCCCAGTCGAGATCGCGCACGCAATCGCGCACCACCACGAGGCGTCGCACTACGACGGCGAGCATCGAATTCTGGTCGATCTCGTCGCGACCGTCGATCACGTCAACGACATCTTCGAGCGCGCTCCCGGCGCTGGCGTGGCGGCGTTGCTCGCGGTCCCAGGCCTCAGCCAGGACGAGCGCTATCGGATCGGCATCATGCTCCCGCAGATCATGGAGATCGTCACGGCGTTCGAGACGGCGAGCTCACCCGTCGTCGAGGCTCGGGCCCCAACGGTCGTGGCCAGATCACCGATCGCGCTCGATGGCGGCTGGCCCGTGCGCTTCGTGGTCGAATCGAACAAGCAGTCGTTCGAGGCGTACGCGATCGACCATCACTCGATCGCGTTCCGCGGCGGCACGGCGTTGCTGCCGAACTGGATCGCCCCACTGGTGCTGTGCACCGATCCGAAGGTCGACATGTTCGCGAACGTCACCGCATGCGAGCCGCTCCCCGGCGGTGGGTTCGCGATGGTCGCGCAGCCTTACGGCATGGGCGGTGAGTGCAAGCAGCAGTGGATGGCGCTGCTCCAGCGGACGCGCCGGTCGGTCGCCTAGCGCCGAAACGACGAAGCCGGCAGGCGCTCGACGCGACTACCGGCTGCGGCTGCGTGGAGAGTCGTTAGTTGACGACGCGGAGGCTCTTGCGGCCGGCCGGGATCGGCGGCGCCGCCTGATCCTCGGGGTCGATCTCGGGAGCGACGCTGACGACCGACGTCTTCTTGTTCGACTTGGCCGCGGCGTTGCGCGCGATCGCGAGGAGCTTGATGTGCTTCTCCTCCTCCTGCTTCGCTGCCTTGCCGGTGATCATGTTGACCACGCGGTTCTTCAGGTTCTTCAGGCGGTCCTTCTTCGCGCCGACCTCGTAGATGAGGTCGGCAGCCGTGCAGCCGGCCATGTGCGGGGCGCGGTGGAACGCGCTCGCCATCGACGGGTGCTTCTTGAGGTAGTCGCGGACCTCGTCGAGCGTCATGCCGACGTCAACGAGCGCCTTGTCGACTTCCTTCTGCGCGAGCTGCTTGGCCTTGAACAGCTGCATCTGCACGCGGCTGTAGACGTTGACCGCGCCGTCACCGTTGGTCTCGATCGGCAGGAAGATGCCCTGCGGATAGAGCTCGGTGATGAGCGACTGGATGCCGTCGGAGACGGACGACGACGGCATGCATCCGAACGGCTTGACCGAGAGGGTCATGTTGACCTTCGCGTACGCGACGTTCTGGATCAGCTTGCCGACCTCCATGTGGCCTTCGCCGCCACGAAGGTTGTTGTCGTAGAACGCGTGCGAGACGTCCGCGATTTTGTCCATGTCCGGGAGGTGGTAGTCGTTGAGACCCATCGAGGTCGCGAACGTCTGGAACAGACCACGGAGGACCTTCTCGCCGGCCCACAGCGACGCCTTGCGCTTGCGCACGTCGACGCCCTTGAGGCTGAACTTGCTGCCGCCGTGCTCTTCCTTGCCCTTGTCGACGCCGCGCAGCGTGGCGCGGGCCTCCGTGTCGTAGCGCCCCTGCCAGATCATGTACAGCAGCCATGCGGTGACGAGCTGGATGTCCGGCTCGGCGCCCTCGGCCTCGAGGAAGCGCTGCAGGCCGTAGTTGCCGTCGCCTTCCGTCGTCATCGCCCAGAACTCGCCGATGATGCCGACGCGCGGCTTCGGCTTGAGGCGATCGACCTTCACGGCGCCCATGATCTTGCGCGCCTTGAGGAGCGCGAGCGGGATGGACGTGTTGGTCTCGAACGCCTGCGAGATGGTGCGCTTGCTGGTCTCGACGGCGCGGTCCGTCGCGCCCGGCTCGATCTCGTAGGGGCGGATGCGGTACGCGAGCGCGTTGAGCACGTCGCCGATGAGGATGCCGCGGACGACACCCCAGAAGAACGTCGGGTTCATCTCGAGACCGACGCCCTCGCCCGTCGCCTGCTTGAGGCCACCGGTCTGCTGGAACAGCAGGACCCGGAAGCCGTCGAAGCCGGAGTCACGGAGCGCCTTGCGGTACTCGGTGACGTACGTGCCGAAGCGGCACGGGCCACAGGCGCCGGCCGTGATGAACACGTGGTTCTTGACGATCTCGTCCTTGGTCTTGCCCTGCTCGCGAAGACCGTCGAGGTACTTCACGAGATTGCCGACCGTGAAGTAGGTCGGGTTGCACTGACCGCGGTTGCCGTACTCGCGACCGAACTGGAGCGCGTCGTTGTCCGGCGTGTCGAGCGCGAGGACCTTGTAGCCGATGCCACGGAGCGCCGCCTGGATGAACAGGTCGTGCGCCATCGTCAGACCGGAGACGAGGATCGTCGTGTGCTCGCGCTGCTCGCGCGTGAACTCGCGCGGGACCGCGTCGAACCAATGCTTTGCGGTCTCGACAGGAAGGCCGAGGCGCTTGCGCTCCTCGATCTCGAACTGCTTGAGCTGTGCTTCGATCGCCTCGAGGGAGGTCGCATCGAGATTTCCACCGTTATTGTCGTTCGTCGTGCTCATGGTTCAGTTCCTTCCTAGGTCCGCATCACGTTGAGAGCCGCCGTCCGCTTGGACTTGGGCTTGTTGACTTCGTCCTGCTCGCGCCACACCGCGACCTGGGTCGCGAGATTCTGCACTTCACGGTCGAGCTTGTCGTCGATCTTGCCGATCGAGGCGAGCTTCTGCTGAAGGGTCGCCATCAGCTCGAGCTTCTTCTCGACCAGCGAGCGGTCGAGCTCCACTTTCTTGTGCCCTTGATCCTCGAGCTTCTCCTTGAGGAGCATGAGCGTGTACGCGTACGTCTTGACGCGGATCTTGATCGAGCCCGAAGGCTTGTTCGCGTCGATGTCGTGCAGCGCCGAGTACGCCTTGCCGGCCGAGGCGATGATCGAGTCGATCAGGCCGTAGGTCGGGGCGTCGTGGCCGCACTTGAACGACGACAGATCGAGACACGCCATGTTGGGGTGGCGAGCGGCGTACTTCGCTGCCCACACCTTCTGCACGGAGTTGGTCGAGTAGTTCTCCGGCCACACGTCGGAGACATCGAGGCCGTCATCGATGACGCCCTTCGCGATGTCCTCGGCGAACAGCTCGTTCATCCGCGCCTTGTCACGCGGCAGCGAACGCATCGAGAGGATCGGATAGCCGAGAGCCTGGAACTCCTCGAGGACCGAGTGGTTCATGCCCGGATCGTTGTGGTACGGGCGGCCGAGCATCACGAGCGCGACGCGATTCTCGCGCGTCACCTCGTCGAGGATCTCGCGACCCTTGCGCTCCATCTCGTCCTCGAAGGCCTGAACGGCCTTGAACCCGTGGTCGACGGCGAAGTCGCTCTCGTCCTGCGTCAGGCCGAGGAGCGGGCCCCACTCGTTGAACATCTGCTGCTTGCACATCAGGTTCTCGTTCAGCGTGACGCTGGTATCGAGGTAGCTGATGTTGCGCTCGGCGAAGAAGTCCGTCTCCTTCGTGAACGCCGCGCGGATGACCTTGGGCGTACCCGAGACCACCGGGCAGCTCGCCGTATCCATCTGGTTCACGATGAACGTCGGGATGTGCGTGATCGCCGGGAAGAAGATGTAGTTGAGCGGCTTCTTCTCGTGGTGCTTGAACAGGAGGTTGTGGATGTGCGCCTGGACGACCTTGCTCGGGTAGCAAGGATCGACCGAGCCGTACTTGCCGCCAGCCGCCCACATCTCTTCGCCGGTCTCGTCGGAGAACACGACGTTGCGCGAATCGATGCCGACGACCTCGAGGTAGGTGCGCCAGAACGGGCCCGTCGAGTAGAGGTTCAGCACGCGGGGGATGCCGACGCGGACGTCGCGACGCTTCGCCCAGACGTCAGCGCTCGCGCGCTGGAACGGCCGCTTGACCGCCTTGTGACGAACGGCGCCGAGCAGCGTGCGCTTGACGACGATGTCGTCGACCGGCATGCCGTGCTCGGGCATCGGCGGCGCCTCGTAGAAGCTCTTGAACGCGAGCTTGGCCTCGTAGTCGACCAGGTTCGGGTACTTCTTCATGCGCGACTGGCGCTCCTTGTTGAGCTTCTTCAAGGAGTCCATGTTCTCGACGGTGCCCTTCTCGCAGCTGAAGCCGGAGATGTAGCGGGCGGTCTTGCCGTCGAGCGTCGCCGTGTCGATGAACGTGCGCGAACAGTTGTTCGGGCAGAAGTTGCAGCGGGTCGTCTCGTCGTTGGTCGACGTGTAGTTGATGTCGACGGCCTGATCGAAGCCGACGAACGTCGTGGTGCCGCGGCGGCGCGTGACGCGCAGTGCCTCGAACGCCGCGCCGATCGCGCCGGCCTCACCACAGTGCGGGTGGAGGTAGACCTCGGCGTTCGGGACGCGCTTCTCGATGTAGTCGACCTGCGCCTTGAGTGCGGCGATGTTCTTCTGCGTGCCACCCTGGAGCACGAACACGCGGCCGAGCTCGGCCATGCGCGGGATCTGGACGACGTACTGCCAGATGTTCTTCGGCAGCACGAGCGCGAGGCCCGCGAGCAGCTCCTCCTTGGCGTAGCCCTCCTTCTGGAAGTTCACGCGGTCGGAGTCGAGGAACACGGCGCAGCCGTAGCTGAACTTCGGTGCGAGGCGCGCCTCGAAGGCGACCTCGGCGTACTGGCGCACGGGGATGCCGAACTGATCGGCCATCGCCTGCAGCAGCATGCCGTTACCGGCAGAGCAGCTGTTCGACAGGCGGAAGTTCTTCACGTCGCCGTTCTGCATGAACATCACCTTGATGTCCTGCCCGCCGATGTCGCAGATGACGTCGACGCTGGGGAACCAGCGCTTGGCCGACATCATGTGCGCGACGGTCTCGACGATGTTCGCGTCCGCACCGAGCGACTTCTCGAGGACATCGCCGGCGTAGCCGGTGACGCCAAAGCCGGTCACCTCGAGCGTCGCGCCCTGGTCGGTCGCCCACGCACGCATCTGCGTGAACATGTCCTTCATGTCCTGGATCGGGTTGCCCTTCGAGAGGGTGTAGACCTTCTTCAGGATGTTCTCGTTCTCGTCGATGAAGACGCACTTCGAGGACGTCGATCCGCCGTCGAGGCCGATCACGCCCTTGTAGGTCTTGCCCGACTCGAGGAGCGTGTCCGCGTAGTGCGGCTCCTTGTACTTCTCGATGAACGCATCGCGCTGCTCGGGCGCCTCGACCAGGCCGGGGCCGGCCGACTCGCCAAGCTTGCTCTTGCGACCGTGGTTGATGAAGTCGTCCATCGGATCGAGGCCGCGGTACTTGCCGACCGTCTCGGGCTCGTAGAGGCCGAACAGCACGGCGCCGTACGCGGCGTAGAGATCGGAGTTCTTCGGGACGAAGATCAGCTCCTCGATCGGAACCGTCTTGTCGTACTCGTAGCCGCGCTCGGCCCACGCCTCGGGGATGCGAAGGCGCCAGCACTCCTGGAGGAACGGCAGGTACGTGTTCGGACCGCCGAGCAGGAGCACCTTGCTCTTGAGCGTGTTGCCGCGCGTGAGCACGGCGAGGTTCTGGCTGACGATCGCGTCGGCGAGGGAGTTCATGATCTCGCTGCGGGGGATGCCCGACTTCACGAGGTTCACGATGTCCGTCTCGGCGAACACGCCGCACTTCGCGGCGACGTGGTGGAGCTTGGTGGGGTCGAACTTGAGCGCGGGGACTTCCTCGCGCGGCATGCCGACCTTGAGCACGCACTTGTCGATGGTGGCGCCGGTGCCGGACGCGCACTTGTCGTTCATCGACGTGGACGCGGTCTTGTCACCGGTGTCCTTGTTCTCGCGGAACATGATGATCTTGGCGTCCTGACCGCCGAGCTCGATCACGCTACCGACGTCGGGGTGGAGCTTCTCCACGGCCATCGTGACGGCATTCACTTCCTGCACGAACTTCGCGCCGAGGATCGGAGCGATCGGGCTGCCACCGGAGCCGGTGATGAAGCAGCGGATGTCGGCCTGCTTGAGGGTCGGGAACGCCGTGTGAATCTCGCGCAGCATCTCGCGCGTCATCTCGGGCTGCCGCGTCTCGTGGCGCAGATACTTCGACCAGATGATTTCCTTGGTCGTCGGATCGACGACCGTCATCTTCACCGTCGTCGAGCCGACGTCGATTCCGATCACTACCTTCTCGGGTGCAGTTGCCATGCGGTATCTCCCTTGCCAGCCAGTACGAGTCAGGTCGTAAGCTAGACTGACGCGTCATTCTAGGGGTGACTGACGTGTCAGTCCAGTCTTAACTAGTGGCAAGGAATGATCTCTTCGGTGCGCAGCTCCGTTCGCGCTATTTGTAGCCCCGACTACATTTGACGCACGGTGCTGCGTAGCCGCTTACGCGAACCCGCCTCACCGATCAGCCGATCCACCCGGAATCCTGTACAGACGAAGTTCCCCACGGGCCTCCGATCTCTCTACGATGGGAGAGATGCGCGGCTGGGTACTCGCCATCGGGATCTCCATCGGGTGCTATTCACCGGCGGTTGCTCCCGGCCTCCCGTGCGCCGAGAACGGCTCGTGCCCCGAAGGGCAGATGTGCATCGCCGGGACGTGCGAGCTGTCCGGCACCGACGCTCCGATCGAGCCGGACGCGATGATCGATGCGTGCCCCACAGCGACCTGCAGCGGCAACGACATCGTCGGCTGCGGTGCGCCGGTCACATGTGACACGGGCTGCAGCATTGCGGGCGGCGCGCACTGCCGCGAGCTCGTGCCGTCGAATGGCATCACGACGACGCTGCTCGCCGGTGTCACGACCGATGTCGTCGTGGGCGACGACTGGCACTTCCATGCCGACACTGGCGAGATCTTCGACGGCGCCAACGTCCTGCGCATCGCGGGTCCGGGCGTGATCGCCGGGATTCGCTGGATCGAGATCGATGGCATGGGTGTGTTCGTTGCGCGCAGCTGGAGCGTCGGCGTGAACGAT
Source organism: Myxococcales bacterium (assembly GCA_031421915.1). Lineage (GTDB taxonomy): Bacteria > Myxococcota_A > Polyangia > Haliangiales > Haliangiaceae > JABFXX01. The sequence continues at coordinate 21,102 of JANOPP010000404.1, forward strand.
CGCTGGAACGGTGACGGCACCAACACGATCGCGCTCTACGCGGCGACCACGATCACCGTGGTGGGCAGGATCGACGTCGGTGCGGACAACAACTCCGGTGGCCCCGGCGGCTCGAGTGCGACGAGCTCGATGTCGGGTTCGAGCTGTCGCGGCCGCGCCGGGCGGTTCTTCGCAGCCGGGTTTGGCGAGGGCGGCGGTGGTGGCGGCGGACGTGGAGCAGGAGCCAACGGTGGCGACTCGAACATGGGCGCCAGCGCGGGCCTCGGCGGGATAGCGTGCAGCGAGCGCCCCTTGACGACACCGCTGCGCGGCGGAGTCGGCGGCGGTCACGGCGGCGCCAGCTTCGAGAACTACGGCGGCGGTGGCGGTGGCGCACTCGCGCTCGTGGCGATGGAGTCGATCACGATCTCCGGCCACGTCGGCGCGCCCGGCGAGGGCGGCTCGGCCGCTGCGCCGGGCGTGGCGGGTGCAGGCGATGGTGGGGGTGGAGGGGGCGGCGGCGGTGCGGTCCTCGTCGAGGCGCCGCTCGTCACGATCTCCGGATCGCTCACCGCAAACGGTGGCGGAGGAGCAGCGCCGACCATGGACAGCGGCGCTCGCGGCTACATGACGAGCGGGTCAACAGCATCCGGCGGATCGTTCACGGGGCCGGGTGGAACAAGCATGGGTGGCCGCGGCGGGGCCAACACGACCGGGCCGACCGTCGGGCAGACGTACATCGAGAACAATGGCGCTTTGCCTCCCCTCGTCACGATCACGCGCGGCGGCGGCGGCGGCGGCGCGGCCGGCCGGACCGAGATCAAGAGCCTGATGCGCACGACCACCGGAGCGACGCTGTCCCCTCCCCCGCTGACGACCGACGCGACGCTGCAGTGAGCTAGGCGAGCACGCCGCGCAGCGCGACCATCAGCATCTCGGTCACGACGTCGTCGATCTTCATGGCGCCGTCGGCGCGGATCACGTGCTCGATCACGCCGCGGATCATCCCGAGCAGCGCGGCCGCACCGAGCTCGACGTTGCACCTCCGCGTGAGCCCGATCTCCATCCCGGTCTCGAGCGCCCGCTTGAGCAGATCGCGAACCTCGGTAAAGAACAGCTCGAGCCGCTCGCTCGCCTCGGCCTCGGGCGTGTGGCCGGACGACAGCAGCAGCGTGGCGAGCGCCCGATCGCCGACGATGTAATCGAGGATCGCCACGACCTGATCGCGGAGCTGGACCTGCGGCGCCGGTGCGCTCTTGTCCTCGACCTCGATGCGCTTGATCCGCGCGCGCAGATCCGACATCGCCTGATCGAGGATCGAGTCGAACACCGCCGCCTTGCTCTCGAAGTACAGATAGAACGTGCCTCGGGCGATCTCGGCGCGCTCGATGATCGCGTGGATCGACGCACCGTGATAGCCGGCGTCGGCGAACACGGCCTTCGCCGCGGCGAGGATCTGGCGCCGCCGCTCCTGCTTCGCACGGTCGCCGGAGGCGAGATCAGGTGGCCGCGTCGAGACCATCATCCGCCCTTGCGCGACTGGTACGCGATGATCGCGCGCTCGAGACCGGAGTACAGCTTGCGATACGTCAGGCGCGAATCGCGCGGGGCGACTCGACCGTTCTCGCAGTGGTCCTCGATCTCAGCCTCGATCGCCCGCGCGAACGACTCGTTGTCCGCGAACAGGTTGATCTCGTCGTAGACGCCATGCGAGAGCGACGTGAAGTTGGCGGAGCCGACATCGCAGAACCGATGATCGATCACGACGACCTTGCTGTGCACCATCCGTGGCAAGAGGACGATCGTCAGGTTCTCGGGCGCGCCGGTCAGCCGCATGAGCGCGTCGCAGGTGTAGCGATTGATGTTCGCCAGCACGTCGGCTTGATCGGCGGTGACGAGCTTGACCTCGATGCCGCGCTGGACCGCGCGCGCGAGCGCCGCCGTGAACCGGCGGTCGTTCATGTACGCCATCTCGACGGTCAACGACGTCTGCGCCGAGTCGATCAGCGCGAGGCGGTGGCTGATCATCGGGCACGTGTTCTTGCGGTGCGCCTCGCGGCTGTGCACGAGGAAGTCGACGCCGCGCGACGGATCGAACTCGTCGTGACCCGCCATGCGCTCGCGCAGCCGCTCGATGTGCTCCTGCCCCTCGACCTCGACCATCACGTCGAACCACTCGTGGCGGTGGTTGTCGCCGACGCCCATCGATCCGAGGATCAGATAGCGATCGTCGATGATGTAGACCTTGCTGTGGTCGAACCGCTTGCGCAGGTGCTGGACGTTGACGTTCGGGTGCGCGAGCAGCGTCTCCGACAGGAGGTTCGGCTTCTGCTTGAAGGATCCGGGCGCGCGATAGACGGCGCCGAGGAACCACGCCTGGAAGCCACGGATCGGATCGACGCGCTTGTGGAAAAAGCTCTGCTTGTTGCCGCCGGTGTACTCGTAGACCGCCGCGATCCGGTCCTTGTGGATCGTGACCTTGACGCCCTTGTCCGCGGCCGCGAGGACGGCCTCGCCCATCTGGTTCCCGGCGTCGTCATCGCGCCACAGGAACGCGCGGATCTCGACGGTGCGCTCGGCGGTCCGGATCCTCTCGAGGATCCGCTGGAACGCCAGATCGCCAGACCCGAGCACCCGGAGCTTGGAGCCGTCGACCGTGCTGGCGCCGCTGCCGAGCCGCGCCGGGAGCCCGACAGGCAGCATCTGGTGCTTCACCCGACGCGCCCGGCGCCCACCTGCGAACAGGGGCCTGCGACGAGAAAGGGGACGCGCCATACGGAAACATACGGGTAACCCACCCGGCTCGATCGGTCAATCATCCGGAGATCGTGGAAACGACTGGAAAATGACGCACGTGCTGCGTCCCGCGACGCGGCCCCGTTGTTTCTGGCAACGCGACCGAGCCGTTCCCCCGCGGCGACGCCAACTTGCACTGGCGTGGCGCTTGCTCGTCGTCGCGCACGTGAGCGAGCTCGAGCTGACCGGGATCCGAAAGTTGTACGACGGCGTGGCCCGTCCCGTGATCCCCGATCTCGCACTGACGATCCCGTCGGGCCAGATGGCGGTGCTGGTCGGCCCGAGCGGCTGCGGCAAGTCGACGACGCTGCGGATGGTCGCGGGGCTCGAGGAGCCGACCGCCGGCACGATCAAGATCGGCAAGCGCGACGTCACGAACCTCCCGCCCGCCGAGCGCGACATCGCGATGGTGTTCCAGAGCTACGCGCTCTACCCGCACATGACCGTGTTCGAGAACATGGCGTTCGGGCTCCGCATCAAGCACCTGCCCGAGGCCGAGATCCGGCAGCGCGTGAATGCCGCGGCCGACAACCTCGGCCTCACGCCGTACCTCGAGCGCCGGCCCAAGGCACTGTCGGGCGGTCAGCGCCAGCGCGTCGCGATCGGTCGCGCCGTGGTCCGCGCGCCCAAGGTCTTCCTGTTCGACGAGCCGCTGTCGAACCTCGACGCGAAGCTGCGCAGCGACATGCGCCGCGAGATCGCGCGCATCCACCAGCAGCACAAGACGACGTCGATGTACGTCACGCATGATCAGATCGAGGCGATGACGCTTGCCGACATGATCGTCGTGCTCAAGGACGGCGTCATCCAGCAGATCGGCAATCCGGTCGACATCTACGAACGCCCGGCGAATCGCTTCGTCGCCGGCTTCTTCGGCACCCCGTCGATGAACTTCCTCACCGCGGATCTGACCGCGACCGGCGATCGCCAGAGTGCGCGCGGCGAGGGCTTCGACATCCCGCTCGCGACGCGGGCCCCTGCCCTGCGCCCCGCGATGACGACCCGAGATGGAGCGAGCGAGCGAACGCTCGCGAGCGGGAGAGACCGGATCGTCGTCGGCATCCGCCCGGAGCGCCTGTCGCTCACCAACGCCGGCAATGACGTCGCGCTCTCGGGCTCGGTCGCGATGCGCGAGGTCCTCGGTGCCGAGGTCGTCCTCCACCTCGAGTCGGCCGCGGGTCCGCTCACCGTTCGCACCGATGCCGGCTCCGCACCCCGGCCCGGCGACACCGTGCAGGTCTGGCTCGACCCGAAGATGATCCACCTGTTCGACGGCGCGACGGAGCTGCGGCTGTGACCTCGCGCGACCCGGATCCACCGAGCCACGATGGCTCGGTCGTCCGAACGCGCGCCGTGCGCTCGATGCTCGGGTGGCGTGCGCAGACCGAGCCCGGCGTGGGCGTCGCGATCGACACGGAACGCGCGATCGTGACGACCGCGCCCGCGTCGCTGCGCGCCCTGCCGGCGCCGGCGCAGCGCCGCACGCGGACCATGCCCTGGCTCCCGCTCGTGATCCTGCTGCTCCTCGCGGGATGCGAGAGCCGGCGCGGCATCGTGCTCTGGCACGCATACCAGGGCACCGAGCGCGACGCGCTCGTCGCGTCCGCCGCGGCGTGGAACGCCGAGCACCCCGATCAGCCGCTCGAGCTCGTCGGCGTGCCGTACAAGGCATTCGCGGACAAGCTGACGTCGGCGATCCCGGGAGGCAACGGACCCGACCTGTTCATCTACCCCCAGGATCGGATCGGCGACTGGGCCGACGCCGGCGTGATCGAGCCGCTCGAGTTCTGGGTCGACGATGCACGCGCCGATCGGTTCTCGAACGAGGCGCTCGCCGCGATGGCCTACAAGGGCTCGCTCTGGGGTCTGCCCCTCGCCGTCGAGTCGCTCGTCCTCTACTACCGCACCGACCTCGTCGCCGAGGCGCCTCGCACGACGAACGAGCTGATCGCGCTCGGCCCCGCGATGCGCGCGAAGGATGGCTACGCGCTCGCGTACTCGAATCGCAACCTCTATGGCCACGCACCCTGGCTGTTCGGGTTCGGCGGCACGGTGTTCGACGCACACGGCGAGCTCTCGATCGCCACGCCTGAAGCTGCGGCGGCGATGGCGTTCGCGCGCGAGCTGGTCAAGAACGGCGTCTCACCCGAACACATCGACGGCTCCAAGGTCGCGACGCTGTTCAACGAGAAGAAGGCCGCGATCGTGATCTCGGGACCGTGGTTCATGTCCGACATCGCGAAGGGCGTGCCGTGGAAGATCGCGACGCTGCCGCTCGTCAGCGCGACCGGCAGGCACGCGACGCCGTTCCTCGGCACCGAGGGCATCCTGATGTCGGCGCGCGCGCACGACAAGACCGCCGCGTTCGCGGCGATGGATGCGCTGACGTCGGATCTCGCGGCCACCGGGCGCGCGAAGCACGCGGGCCAGGTGGTGCCGAACATCGCCGTCTACGACGACCCGCAGATCGCCGCGGATCCGATCCTCAGCGTGTTCCGCGCGCAGCTCGAACACTCGGTCCCGATGCCGATCACGCCGGCCATGCGCCTCGTGTGGACGCCCTACGAGACCGCCCTCGGCGAGGTCCTCACGGGGCGCATCGATCCGGGCGCCCAGCTCCTGAAGACCGAGCGAGAGATCGCGGGCTACCTCGCAGGTTCCGGCAAATGACCAACATGCTCGGCCAGCTCCGCGACTTCGCCCTCGGCGCCGCGCTCGCGATCCTGATCGCGACGATCGCGTTCGTCGCCGTGCGCAACAAGGAGCTCGCCGCGCGCCAGCTCGATCTCGCGACGCGCGCCGCGATCGCGACCGCCGAGGGCCGCCCCCTCCCCGACGTTCACGCGGTGCTCGTCAGCGCCCCGACGCCGTCGCCGAAACATCCGTACCTGCGCCAGCGCCAGATCTTCGAGGGCGGCAGCTGGCGACCGCTGATCGCGGGTCACCACGCCGACGACAAGCTGATCTACGACGCGGCGACCCGCTACGACCAGGTTCCCGTCGGGTTCTCCGAGCTGTTGCGCGATGGCTCCGGTCGCGCGATCGCCGTCGTGCCGTCGACGACGACGCCGAGCGCACGGATCGCGGTGGCGGTGACGTCGTCCGTTCCGCCTGCCCCATTTCCGCTGCTCGTGATGATCGGCCTCCTCGGCCTCGGAGCCGCGGTGTCGGCGGCGGGCTCGCTCGCGTCGGAGGTCGGCGGGCGGGCTGCCCGCGTCGGCACCGTGCTCGGGATCTCGACGCTCGCGATCCCCTGCATCCTGTGGGGCGCGTGGATCGCGACCACGCTGATCGTCGTGGTCGCCGGTGCCGTCGCGGCGATGCAGAGCCGGCGCCTCACGGATCGCATCGTGACCGGCATCCGTGTTCATCGGGTCGCGCTCGGCTTCCTCGCCCCGGCGGCGATCCCGATGGCCGTCCTCGTCGCGGCGCCGTTCGTGATCGGCCTCGTGCTCGGCTTCTACGACCATCACCACGGCACCTGGACGTACGTCGGGCTCAGCAACTTCGGCGAGATCCTGTCCGGCGGTGGCCGAGCGCTCGATGATCCGTTGAACTTCTGGTTCATCTTCGGCGTCACGGTCCTGTGGACGATCGCGAACGTCGTCTTCCACGTCACGATCGGTGTCGCACTCGCGCTCCTGCTTTCCCGCACGTGGCTGCGCGGCAAGGGCATCTTCCGGATGCTGTTCATCCTGCCCTGGGCCGTGCCGAACTACATCACCGCGCTGATCTGGAAGGGCATGTTCGATAGCGAGTACGGCGCGCTCAACTCGCTGCTCGACGCGGCAGGCCTCGACAGCGTGTCGTGGTTCGGGTCGTGGGCGACCTCGTTCTCGGCCAACGTCATCACGAATACCTGGCTCGGCTTCCCGTTCATGATGGTCGTCGCGCTCGGCGCGCTCGAGAACATCCCGAAAGATCTCTACGAGGCCGCGGCCGTCGACGGCGCCAGCCCGTGGCAGCGGTTCCGGCACATCACGCTGCCACACCTGCGCCCCGCCCTCGGCCCCGCGATCGCGCTCGGCTCGATCTGGACGTTCAACATGTTCAACGTCATCTACCTGGTATCCGAGGGCGCGCCCGGCGGCTCGACGAACATCCTGGTCACCGACGCGTATCGCTGGGCGTTCGAACGCGGCGAGCGCTACGGCATGGCGGCGGCGTACGCGACGATCATCTTCGGCATCCTCCTGTTGTGGACGGTGTTCGGCGCGCGGATCGTGCGGCGCAAGGACGACGAGTCATGAAGTCGAACCGCCCGCACCCGGTCCTCACGATCCTGACCTACGCGGCGCTGATCGTGCTCGTCACGATCGTCCTCTACCCGGTGCTGCTCGTCTGCAAGAAGGCATTCGAGCCGGGACGCCAGTTCGCGCTGTCGGCCTCCCCGATCCCGACCGATATCACGCTCGATCACTTCGGCGAGCTGTTCACGACGCGCGGCGCGGGCGGCGAGCTGTTGTTCCTGCGCCACGCGGTCAACTCGATCATCGTCGCCCTGCTGACCACGGTGGTCGGAGTCTCACTGTCGTGCACCGCAGCGTACGCGCTGTCGCGGTTCCGGTTCCCCGGGCGCAAGACCGGGCTGACGATGTTCCTCGTCGTCCAGATGTTCCCGGCGACGCTCCTCCTCCTCCCGCTCTACGTGATCCTCAACAAGCTCGGCCTGCTCAACTCGATCGCGGGCCTCGTGCTCGTCTACTCGACCACCGCGATCCCGTTCTGCGTGTGGACGCTCAAGGGCTACTTCGACTCGCTGCCACGCGAGCTCGAGGAGGCCGCGCGGATCGACGGCGCGTCGCCGTGGGTGATCTTCCGCACGATCTTCCTGCCGCTGTCCCGCCCCGCGCTCGCGGTGACGGGCCTGTTCTCGTTCATGACCGCGTGGAACGAGTTCATCATGGCGTCGACGTTCATGACGAATCAGAGCCGGTACACGCTACCGGTGCTGATCCAGTCGACGGTCACCGAGTTCTCGGCCGACTGGGGTCTGTTCGCCGCCGGCGCCGTGATCACGTCGCTGCCGGTGATGATCGCCTTCTACGTGCTCCAGAAGTATCTGGTCGGCGGTCTCACCGCCGGCGCCGTCAAAGGCTGAGCGCGCTCGACTAGATGTCGATCAGGCCGCCGCCGGGCGGCTTCTTCTTGCCGCCGCCACCCGTGCCACCCGGGCGCGGGAGGTTCGTGCCGCCACCACCGCTCGGACGCTTGACGAGCTCGAGGTTGACCATCACGTCGCCCTCCGAGACCTCGACCTTGTGCTCGAGCGTCTTGTAGCCCGTCGCCTTCACGACGATCTTCAGCTCCTTCTTCCCCGAGGCCGGGAGCTCGACCTCCATCGTTCCCCCCGTGAGGTCGGTCTTGTCAATCGTGATCTTCGCGGTCGCCGCGATCGTGTCGGGCTTGATCTGGACGGTGACCTTGGCCTTCTTGATCGCCGGCGCCGCGACGGCCGCGACGGCTGATCCGGAACCCGCACCGGGCTTCGCCGTCGTCGTGCCGGAACCGGCGCCCGCGGCGGGCGTCGCTGCGGTCGTCGTCGCCGAGCCCGAGCCCGCACCCGCGGCCGGTGTCGCTGCGGCCGTCGTCGTCGCCGAGCCCGCCGCCGAGCCTGCGCCGGCACCCGCGGCCGGCAGCGGCGTCGCCGTCTTGGGAGTGCTCGCGGTCGAAGCGGGCTTGCTTGCGGTGCCCGCGCTCGATGGCGTCGGCACCGGCGTGGTGTCCGGCTCGGATGCCTTCACGTTGTTACCGGTCGACGGCGAGGCCGTCGCGTCCTCCGGAACCCCGACACCGAACAGGAGGCCGCAGAACACGCCGACCGCGAGCCCCGCGGACACGACCACGGGCACCGCGCGCGACGTGCCTTGCTTGGGCGGCTTGGGATGCTGCTGCATCTGCTGCGGCGGCATCTGCTGCATGGGTTGCTGCTGCATCGGCTGCATCTGCTGCATGCCCGGGTTCGGTGGATACGGATTGGCCATCGGTGCTCCTCAGAAGGTGCCGGCGACGGAGAGGCCGCTGGCGGAGGGTTGGACCCACGGAACGACATCGACCTTGGACATCGTTGGTGCGAGGGGGCTGGTCGTCGGGGACTCCGCCGCCTTTGCGTTGCCCTTCCGGTACTTGAACAGGTACCAGTAGGTCGTGAACCCGGCGGCCACGAGGGTCGTCCCGAGCATCACGTCGCTGAACAGGGCGTAGTTCTGGCCGCTGGCCTGGGCGTCGAGCCGCTCGTTGCGAGTCGAGTCGTCGGCCACGAACGTGCCGTGCTGGCCGACGGCGAGAATGCCACCGACGATGAACGCACCGAACGCGGCGACCGTGATGCCGCCACCAATATAGAGCGGCAGCTTGGACGGCGCCTTCACGACGAGGGGCTCGACGGTGGTCTCGCTACCATCGGGCTCACGCGGCGGCGCGACCACGATCTTGATCGGCTCGAGCTCGATCTTGCGCTCGGCCTCGGAGCCAGCCTCGACCTTGATCTCGACATCCTTGGGTTGGTACCCGTCGGACTCGAACGTCAGCGTATACGAGCCGGGCAGGAACACGAGCGACTCGGTGAGCGGCGACTTGCCCACCACGGTGCCCGCGAGCGTGACGGTCGTGCCGTCCTGCTCGATCTGCAGCGTGACGAGGCCGACCTTCATCGTCAGGTCGTCGTGCTTGAGCTGCGCCTTCTTCTTGATGTCCGCCTTCACGTTCGCCGTCGCCGCGACGACGAACCGGAGGTGGCGCACGGCGGCGTCGAGCTTGCCGAGCTTCTCGTCGACGACCGCGAGGTCGTAGTAGAGGTTCAGATCGTCGCCGGCCTCGATCGCCTTCGAATACGCGACCGACGCCTGCTCGTAGAACCCCTTCGCCTCGTCGGGCTTGCTGCGCCGGGTCGAGGAGTCGCCCTTCTGCGCGAACTGCGCCGCCGCGGTGGCGAGCTTCTTCGCGAGCTTGGGATCCTTGACGATCGCGGCCGGCTCGCCGTCCTCGGGCGGCGGCGCCTCGGGTGCGGGCGCCTCCGGTTCCATCTCGATGTCGTCCTGGGCGCTCGCAACAGCCGGGCCGAACACCACAGTCAACACCAGAGCGGAGAGCACGACGAACGCGAGCCTGCGGCCACTCATCGCCGCAAGTGTACTACGTCTCGTTGCCGTCGGCCCGACGTCCTGCGGCGCCCAGCTTGGCGATGTACTCGAGGGACCGCAGCGGCTTGCCGACGAGGGTCTGGATCATCGCGATCAGCGCGTCCCTGCCGGCGGTCCGGTCCGCCGGCGCAAACCGCGGATCGGCGTCGAGCGCGTGCGCCGCCGACGGGGACTCGAACTCGAGGACCGCCAGGAGGTAGGCGCGGGTCGCCGGATCGAGGCGGCGGATCGAGGGACCGCGGCTACTCGCGGCACACCGGCGGCAGATCGCGCCACCGCGCGACGGATCGAAGACGGCCCCCTCGTCGAGCGCGGTCTCACCGCAGGCGGCGCACTGCTCGAGCGCCGGGCGATGGCCCGCGAGATCGAGGAGCGCGAGCTCGACCGAGCGCAACGCGGCCGGCGACGGTCCATGCTCGGCGAGGCTCTCCCACAACCCGACGATCAGCTCGAGCGCGTGCGGCTCCGGAGCCTCCGGCGGCATCAGCGTTTCGACGATCTCCGCGACGTAGCTCGCGTGTGCGACGGCGATGACATCGCTCGCGAGCTGCGTGAATTCGCGGACGACATCCGCACCCTCGAGCGCCCACAGATCACCGCGCGGCCGCCGCCCGAGCTGGAACCTCCCGAGCACGAGGATCGACAGCGCGCCCGCAAACCGGATCTTCGAGCGCCGCGCACCGCGCGCGACCGCCGACACGCGACCGAGCGACTCGGTGTAGAGCACGACGAGCAGATCAGACTCGCGCAGCGGCGTCGTCCGCAGCACGACACCGAGGCTCTCGACGGACACCGTCGCCCTAGGCGAGCTGGTCGACGGACTCGATCAGCTCGGCCTGCGTCACGCCGTCGCCACTCGAGCTCGGACGGCGCATCAGGTACGACAGCGTCAGTGTCGCGGCGATCAGCAGGATGATCACGGCGAGCGTCAGTCCGCCCTGGCGCGCCGACCGATCCTCGCGATCCATCAGGATCGGCGGGAGGAACGAGCGGCGCACGGCCGAGAGATCAGGTGACCGCGCTGCGGCGCGATCCTCGATCTCGCGCTCGGCGAGATCCGGGTTCGCATCATCGATGACCATGCTCGGCACGACGCGCGCGGTCGACGACTTGCTGCGGGCGAGCGACTGCGCAGAGGCAGCGAGACGCCACGGAACGGTCGGCGCGACGACGATTGGCATCTTCGGCGCCCAGGTCTCACCGGCGGGCACGACCTCGGTGGAGTCGATCGCGGACACGACCGCGGCGATCGTGGACACGTCATCCGCCGCATCGATCGAAGGGTTCGACGCGACGAACGTGGCGAACGCGAGCGCGGCGTCGGTGTTCGGCGCGGTCTCGGTGGACGGGATCTCGGCCGGGATCTCGAACGACTCGCGCTCGGTCGCGACCATCGTCATCGACTCGCTAGGGTCGACTGCGGTCGCCGTGGCGATCTCGGACGGCTGCGCGACGACGGGCGTCGGCTCGAACGGCGTGCCGGTCGCGATCGCCTTGCGCTTGCGACCCTTGCCGGTGCCGGTGGCCTTCTTCGACTTCTTCTTCTTGCCGTCGGTCGCCTCGGCGACGAGCTCGGCCTCGACGAGCGTGGCCTCGACGGGCGCGGCCTCGACGGGCGCGGCGACGACCTCGGCCACGTGGATCACTTCGATCGACGTGGACTCGCTCGGCGCTGCGTCGGCGACCATCGTCTCGACGTCGACGTCGACGACGATCTCGGAGGCACGCGGCAGATCCTGGAGGCTACCGGCAGCGAGCATCGGAGCGGACGCGAGCAGCCGCGGCGGCGACGTGCGCGCGGCCTGTGGCGCGAGCTCGGACATCGACTCGACAAACGCGCGCGCCGACGCAGTCGCGGTCACCGGAGAGAGATCGAGCGCGGCCTGTGCGGCTGCCTCGGTGTAGCGGCGAAGCGCCTCGGCCTCGTCGAGCCCGAGACACTTCGCGATGCTGCGCACGAACCCGCGCACGAAGACATCGGCGGGCATGCCGTCGCCCGTCTTGATCGTTCCGGCCTCGAGCTTCTCGAGGATCCTCACCTGGATCTTCGTGATGCGAGCCACATCCGCGAGCGACATGTTGCGCTGCGAGCGTCCCGCGCGCAGCCACATCGCGAGGCTCATCCGTGCGTCGACGACCGTTCCCGACCGCTGCATCGGCGGTGGCGTCATCGACCGGCCATTTCCACCACGTTCACGGTGCACCAAGGGCGCCTCCGTCAGCTCGACATTGCGAAGCGATGCAGCTCTGGCGCGAGATCTTGAGACACGCATCGCGTGCGCGACGTGCGTCCTCGACCAACCCTTGCTGCATCCGCGTCTTCATCAAATAAAGCCCGGCTTCCTGCGATCCGCATGACGGGTCGTTGGACACCGTTTCGAAAAGTTCCGCAGCTTTTTCCCACTCTTCGCGTGCGAAGTAAACTCTCGCCAGCCGATAAGTTGCCACGCACATGTTGGGCTGGAACGTCATCGCCTGCCGCAATTCCTTCGCAGCCTCGACATACTTGCCCTGATGGAACATGGCCCAGCCCAGATGGGCTCGGGTAAGCCCGGGGCTGTCAAGACGCATCGGATTTTCCAATGCCTTGGTCAGGTACTCCGCTGCGGCCGGGTACTCCTCGAGGAGGTTATGGACGATCCCCCGGTTGGACCAGGCCTCGCCGTACTCCGGAGTCAGCTTGGCGGCCGCCGCGAAGTCGGTGTCGGCGGCGTGGAGGTACTTGTCGAGGTCCTTGTGCGTCGCCTCGGCGTCGACGCCGGTCAGGCACGAGTCGATCTCGAGCGTCCGCTGCGTATCGATCGCGCGGATGATGTTGACGAGGCCGCGAACGTTGTAGGCCTCGTCGTTGGCCGGGTTGAGCGAGATGGCGCGATTGCACTCGGTCTCCGCCGCTTCGAGCTCGTGCTTGCGGAGGAAGTCCTTCGCGAGATCGAGCCGGTTCTGGCTCTTCGCGACGTCGCGCTCGGGATCGGGGCACGCGGAGAACATCGCGAGCATCGTCAAAATGACGAGCGATCCACCGACGTTACGCACCACGGAGCGGACCGTACTCTCTTGAGTCCCGAGCCGTCAACCACTAGACCGTCGACAGGCCGATCCCTCTTACGTTGTATAGATGCTCCGCGATGACTGATCTCCCGGGCCCGCTGACCCCGACGTCCACATCCACGATCGGCGGCCTGTACGCCGAGACCTTCGTTCCTGCGAGCACGCCGAAGGGCGTCGTCGTCATCACGCACGGCTACGCGGAGCACTGCGGTCGCTATCGCGAGGTCGCGCACGTGATCGTCAACGCGGGCTGGGCGGTCCTGTCCTACGACGTGCGCGGTCACGGCCAGTCGCCCGGCGAGCGCGGCTACATCGATCGGTTCGATACGTACCTCAACGACCTCGCGGCGATGCAGGCCGCGGCACGCGCGCTCGTTCCCGAGGGTGCGCCGACGATCCTCCTCGGTCACTCGCACGGCAGCCTGATCACGCTGCGCGCCCTCGCGAGCAGCAACCCGCCGTCGATCAAGGCCGCGATCGTCTCGTCGCCCTTCCTCGCGCTCAAGCTCGTCGTGCCTGGCTACAAGAAGGTCCTCGCGCGGGTCGCGAGCCGGCTCGCGCCCAAGCTCGCGCAGCCCAACGCACTGCGTGTGGAAGACCTGACGCACGACAAGGCAAAGCAGGCGGAGCGCCTCGCCGACAAGCTGTGCTTCGACGTCGCGACCTCCCGGTGGTTCACCGAGGCGAGCGCTGCCCAGGACTACGTGCTCGCCAACGCCGGCCGGATCTCCGTCCCGACCACCTGGCTCGTCGGTGGCGACGACCCGATCGCCGATCCAGCCCGGTCCCGCACGGTCGCCAACAAGGTTGCAGGTGCGAGCTATCACGACCTCGCGGGCATGAAGCACGAGGTGTTCAACGAGATCGACCGCGCCCAGGTCTTCGCCAAGCTCACCCACGCCCTCGCAAGCGCTTGATCACAGTCGCGTTACGACAACCACATTGGCGAGATCAGGCGGGGGCCCTATACTCGTAGAGGTTCGGCGTGGTTGGTGGCGTGTTCCTTGACGATTGATGGTCTCGTCATCAGCCGGTATCGGTTCTCGATGCCCTGGCCGCGCGCCGGCTGTGGAGTCCTCCTCCCAAATGAAGCTCTTCGCCTGCATGTGCAATCAACCCCAACGGCTGCCAGCCGCGCTGGCACCCGTGCGTGCTGCGCTCGTCGCGCAACCACCCGTCAGTCGCTGGGGACTCGGCTACATCCAGGGTGGCGACGTCCTCCTGGTTCGCACGCCCAAGTCGAGCACCAACCCCGTCGACCTCTCGGCCCCCCTCTCCGAGCTGCACTCCGACTGCGCGATCGCGCAAGCCGTGAAAGAGGACCGCTACGCCGGCACCGACAACACGCCGCCGTTTCGCTTTCGCCGCTGGATGTTCGCGCAGACGGGCGCACCCAACCTCGACGACATCGCGCCACGACTCCTCGAGCACGTCCCCGAGTACTTGCGCCGCAACCTCCGCGGTCGCGCGCCCGCCGAGCTGATCTTTCACCTGTTCCTCGCGATGCTCCACGACGAGGGTCACATCGACGATCCGAACATCGCGACGCAGGCACAGCGCCGCGCGCTCGCCGCGACGCTCCGCCTCGTCAACGCGGAGCTCGAGCGCGCCGGCCGCGCCACCGGCGAAAACGCGATCCAGCTCGGCAATGTCGCGCTCACCAACGGCCGCTCGATGGTCCTCGCGCAGCTCAACGAGCCCTTGCGTCTCCGCCGGCTCACGGTCCTCGACGAGCGCGGCAATCGCGACGACTCGTTCCGCGGCGTTCTCTTGATCTCGGGCGGCGACGGCGATCACAAGGACGGCTTCGAGGACGTGCCCGCCAAGGGCGCCGTGCTGATCTCGCGCGACCTCCAGGTCAGCTTCGCCGACCTCGCCCCGTAGTCCGCGGGGCGGTCTGGGCACGTAGCCCCGAGGGTACGTCAGCGCGCCAGGTCGTACGCCGCGGCGCGGCCGACCTTCTTGGCCTTGCTCGGTGCCGCTTCCCGGAAGCTGTCGGCCGCCGCGCCCGACGCGGCCTCGATGCGCTGCATGCTGCCGACGCCGACGTGCGCGTTCTTGCGCGCGGCCTGCACGCGGAGATCGAGCACCTGTTTCGCGGCCTCGTAGCCCTGGGTCTCGTAGATGACGGTCGCTTCCTCGAGCGCGCGAGCGGAGAGAGCCTCCTCGGTGGCCTGCGACGCGGCGGGCACGGTGCTGTCCGCGACCGCGCGCGCATCGTCGACGACCTCGGCGCGAACGCCGGTGACCGCGCTGCGCTGACGACCGTCGGTGACGCGGCGCCAGCCAAGGCGGACCGTGGAGACGTCGAAGGCGCCGAGCTCGGACTGCGCGATCGTCACCCGGAGCACGACCTTGCGGGTCTCGCCGGCGCGGAGGTCGGCGATCGGGATCACGATGGCAGTGCCCTCGCGGCTCATCGGATAGCCGTAGGCCTCCTCGATCCGCACGCCGACCGGCTGCTCGATCACGAGGCGCGCATCCGTCGCGACCGTATCGGCGAGCTGGCCGAGCTCACGCTGGAACAGCGCCGAGAGGTTCGCGGTGTCCTCGACGAAGTGATAGTTGCCGCGGCCGACCTCGGCGATCCGCTGCATCGTGACCTCGTCGAAGTCGAGGCCAACACCGACCGCCGAGATCGAGACGCCGGTCGCCGCGGTGTTCGCGGCGAGCTGCGCGAGCTCGCCCCGATCGTAGATGCCGGCGTTCGCCTGGCCGTCGGAGATCAGGACGATGCGGCGGACGCCCTCGGACAGCGGGGTCTGCGCGAGCTCGTTCGCGCCGCGGATCAGGCCGCACGAGATGCACGTGCCACCATCGTCGTAGATCCGGGAGATCGCCGCGCGGGCAGCGCTCTTGTTGCCGTCCGTCGCGCGCGACATCGGCATCACGACCTCGTCGCCCGTCGAGTACGTGATCACCGTGAAGGCATCGCCGGCGTCGAGCTGTCCGATCAGGCGCGACGCGGCTTCCTTCGCGTTCTGCATCGGCTCGCCGGACATCGAGCCCGACCGGTCGATGACGACCGCGACCGAGAGCGGCGGGCGGGCGCGGTGGTTGCCGCGCGGCGCCGTGATCGAGACCGCGAGGTGATGATCGTGGGCACCGGCGAGGATCCGGGTGGTCGTGAGCTGCGCGGTCAGCTTCATGCCGTCATCGGCCGACGACGCGACGTCGGGTGGCGCATCGACGATCGGTTGCCGGGTCAGCAGCAGGGCCGCGACGATGGTGGCGCTGGCGGCGCCGATGACGAGGGAGGTCCGGACGCGGTGCGCGGTGAGCATCAGGTGCTTGGACGCACGAGACGGGATCTGGATCCCGAAAAACTGAATGGGGTTAGAGCTGAATCGTGACTCAGGTTTGGAATCCCAACGAATTCCATGGGGTAGCGGTGGCGTCTCGCGTTGTTAACTCCGGGAATCTACGAAGTAATCACCTGCTACAAAACGCCGCTTGACGGGGCGCGTCATGAGGGCTACATGGACGCACATGACGAACGCTCAAGAACGCAAAGCCCAGGAGCGGCAGGCTCGCCGCCGGCGGATCCAGGAAGCCGCTCGCACGGTCTTCTCGGAGCGCGGCTACGCCGGCGCCTCGATCGAGCTGATCGCTCGCGCGGCCCAGCTGTCGGTCGGCGCGATCTATCTCTACTTCCGCTCCAAGGAGGACCTCTATGTCTCCCTCGTCGAGGACACCCTGACGGTGTTCGACGTCGAGATGGCGCAGGTCCGCGAGCAGACCGAGGTCAGCCAGCGGCTCCGCGCCACCTGGTCGATCCTGGTCCGCTGGGCCGAGAAGGATCCCGAGGGTCCGCGCATCCTCCGCCTCCTCGCGCAGCCGGCGATTCGCCCGCAGCTCTCTGACGAGGTCGTGACCGCGGTGTCCGCGGGCATCGGTCGCGTGCAGGACCACATCGGTGCGAGCGTTGCTGACGGCATCCACGCCGGCGTGTACCGCCAGGTCAACGCGCGCGAGATCGCCGACCTCGCGTGGTCGGTGCTCCTCGGCAGCCTCGACGCCGCCGAGATGCAGACCAACCTCGGTATCACCACCGAAGCGCTCGCGCTCCGCACGGACCGCGCGCTGGCACTGATCGAGAGTGCGCTGACCCCGCAAGTGGCAGCGACGCTCCGCGCGGTTGCCTGATCCTTCTGGCGCACGCTGCCTGCTACCCTGAGTGGGTATGCGGGCCTGTGCGGCGTGCGCGACGAAGACCGACGATTCAGGGCGGTTCTGCCCGACGTGCGGTGCCGTGCTCGTCGAAGAGCCCGCTACAGAGACGGCCGCCACGGCCGAGATCAGTGGCCCCGTCGGCGCGGCCGCGAGCCTGATCGGCACGTCGTTCGACGGCTTTACGATCGAGGCAGTCCTCGGTGGCGGTGCGTTCGGCACCGTGTTCCGCGCGAAGCAATCGGGCCTCGACCGCGAGGTCGCGATCAAGGTCCCGACCCACGAGATCGCGATCGACCGCGTGATGGCGCGCAGGTTCGCGCGTGAGGCCCGCTCGGCCGCCCGGATCACGCACCCCGGCGTCGTCGCGATCTATGCGGTCGGCGAGCTCGACGACGGTCGCCCCTACCTCGCGATGCAGCTGATCGAGGGCGAGCCGCTCGACAAGATCCTCGTCGATGGCCCGATCCCGGTCGTGCGCGCCCTCAAGATCGCGCGCAACGTCGCGAGCGCGCTGTCCGAGACCCACGCCGCCGACGTCGTGCACCGCGATCTCAAGCCGAGCAACGTGATGTGGCGGCGCGACCGCAACGGCGACGATCGGATCACCCTGGTCGACTTCGGGATCGCGATCGCCAACCCCGGCAACGCCGAAGCAACGCGGCTCACCGCGAACGGCCTGATCGGCACGCCGCACTACATGTCTCCCGAACAGGCGCACGGCGAGATCGGCGATCACCGCGCCGACCTCTATTCGCTTGGCTGCATGATCTTCGAGCTCGTCACCGGCAAGCCACCGTTCGACGGCTCCGGCTTCGAGGTCCTGCTCGCACACCTCGGGCGCCCGATCCCGTCGCCGAGCGAGCGTAACGAGGACGTCCCCGAGGTGGTCGACAACCTCGTCGTACACCTCTTGGCGAAGCGTCCAGACCAGCGCCCGCCGACCGCCGACGCCGTGGTCGCGCTGATCGACGAGGCCCTTGCCCAGCTCGAGGGCAAGACGGCGCTCAGCGAGTCGGCGATGAAGACGCGGCGCTCGCCACGGGCGAAGCGCAAGAGTTCGGCTCCGACGACCAACGAGCGTCCCCTGCCCGCCTCCGCGACCAGCTCACATCGGAGGCGCTGGATCGCGGTCGGCGCGATCGCGCTGCTCGCGGGCGGCGGTGCGGGCCTTGCCGTGGTGCAGCTAGCCAAGGCCGGCGACGACGAACCGAGCGCGCCGAGCTCGGGCGCTGGCGACGACGAGCCGAGCGCGCCGAGCGCGTTCACGGGCCGCCGCCAGGTCGTCAACGATGACGGCGAGATAGCGACCCGCGTGACCCTCTACGATCCGATCGTCGCCGGCAGGCGCGTCGGTACGCAGTTCGAAATGTGGAACGCGATCGGCCCGATCAGGGTCTCGCACCTCGTGATCACTATCGAGGATCCCCAGGGGAACGCGACGGGGACGACCGCGCCCGCCTCGAAGCGCTCGCCCGGGCAGTTCGCGTTCGTTCACGTGTTCCCGAAACCAGGTCGCTACAAGATGCGTGTCTTCCCACCCGAGGCGACCAGCGTGTTCACGATCGACGTCGACGTCGAGCCGTGAGCTGACTACTCCTCTTCGGAGGCGCCCTTGGCCGCTTCTTCGTCGGAGAAGTTCACCTTGCCCGTGAATTTGTCGCCCTCGCCGAGGATCTTGAGCCGGCCCGACGCGAGGACCTTGCCCTTGTTCTCCATCGTGATGAGGAGCTCCTTGTTCACGCCGAACGACTTCCTCTCGAGGATGACCTTGGACGTCAGCGTCTTCTGACCACGCTCGTCGGTGAACTGCTCGAACGAGGTGAGCAGCTGCTGGCCGCGACCGCCGAGCTCGTAGATCTTGATCATGTACTCGACGTCGTTGAGCGGCGCCTTGAGGAACCCGATGAAGTGGACCGTCCAGGCCTTCTTCTCCTTGTCCTCGTAGAAGCTCGACTTGCTCTGCTTCTTGATCTGCGCCGTGTACGCGGCCGCGCTCTTGGCCTGCGTGGGAAAGCGCTTCTCGCTCATCATGATCCTGCCGGCGAACACCTTGTTCGGGTTCGCGTCGGCGGGACGCGCGACGAACGTGAGGGCCGCGATCAGGAGCGTCGAAACAACGATAGAAGCTCGCATCGTGGACGATGCTACCAGACGCTACTGCAAGAGGGCGCGAATCGCGTCGAGTCCCACACGATCGGGAGCATCGTGGCCGTCGATCCGAGCAGCGATCTCGACCGCGCGACGCGCAAGCGCCCGATAGATCTCGACAAGCTCGGGTCGACCGCGCAGCGCCTCGAGATGGCGTTGAATGGTAACGGCGTCGCCACGTCGGATCGGGCCGGTCAGGCCGTCGGTCGTTCCGTGCGCGGTGACATTGCGGAGCGCACCCTCGGCGAGCGGCACGAGCGCCTGCGCGGCCTGCGCCGGTGACACGCCCGCACTCGCGAGCACGGCGGCGGCAGCATCGATCGCGGCAACGACGTAGTTCGATGCGAGCGCGGCAGCGGCGTGATAGCTCGCCATCTGCGTTCCATCGAGGGGCAGCACAATGCCGCCGATCGCGTTCACCAGCCGGGTCGCGGTGGTGCGGCCGACCTCGTCGCCCTCGATCCCGAACACGGTGCCCTTGAGCGCGCGCATCGCGGTCTTGCCATCGGCGATCGCGGACAGCGGGTGCATGGTCCCGATGCCGGCGATCTGCGACGCGACCTCTCCCAGGACATCCTGTGCGGACGTCGCGCCGGCGCAGTGGAGCATCACGTGGCGCTTACCGACGAGACCGGTACCGAGCAACATCTGCGCGACCTCGCCGATCACGCCATCGCGGACGGCGAGGATGACCACCTCGGCCTCGAGCAGCACGTCGGGCGGGGCCGACGAGAACGCGGCGACACCGGCGATCGAGCCCGCGAGGCGCGCGGCTTGCGGCTTGCGCGCCCACAGCCCGAGAACCGGGACACCGCCGAAGCGCAGTGCGCCGGCGAGCGCGGTCGCGACCGGGCCTGCACCGACGATGAACGTTGTGGGGTTTCGCTTGCTCATGAGTAGAGATCGCGCTCGGCGATATACCTCAACACCGACGCTGGTAACAGGGACGGAAGGGCTCCGACCTCCGCGGGCTGCTCCCCGCGGCTCAGCGCCTCTCGAGCGTCGGGGGTGAGCCCCGCGAGCGCCGCGCGGATCGCCGTCGAGGACACCTCCGGCATCGCCAGACCCGTCACGGTGCTGCCCGCCGGCACCGCATGGCCGGTGCGGCCGACCACGATCAGCGGCGCGGCCGCGACGACGTCGTCCCAGCGGTGCCACTTGTGCGTCTCGGCGAGAATGTCGGTACCGACGATCAGCCGGAACCTCGTCGTCGGGTGGACCCGGCCGAGGTGCTCGAGGAGATCCAGCGTCCGGCTGCCGACGAATCCCGGCGCCTTGGCGAGGTTCTCTTCGTCGGCGCAGACGCGCGCGCGAGTGCCGAGCGCCTCCGTGGCGCGCTCGCACATCCGCATCCGATCGGCGAACGGCGCGAGGTTCTTGCCGAACACGTGGTCGTAGACCGGCAGGAACCAGATCTCGTCGATCGGCTGGGTCTCGAGGCAGTACAGCGCCACGAGCTGGTGCGCGGCATGAGGTGGATTGAAGCTGCCGCCGAACAACCCCACGATCTTTCCGGTTCCCCCGGTCATTCGTACAGAAGGAATTCTGCGCGCTCCTCGGCGAAGTCGCCCTCGTCACGAGGCCAGCGCGCGGTCAGTTCGTCGAGGCTCGCGCCGGCCTCGATGCCTTCGCGGATCGCTTTGGATCCCGCTAGCAGATCGATCGCGGGAATCTTGTCGACGAACTCGTACGCCTTCTCGCGCCACTTGAACGCCGCCGGGCTCTGGTCGTAGCAGGCCTTGAGGAAGGCGACGCCGGTGCGATACGGACGGAACGTCTCGCTGTTCGTGACGTGGAGCTGCACCCCGCCGCACGCCTGCTTCGCGTGTTTCTGGAACTGGGGCGTGAACACGCATGGACGGAATGCGACGCCCGGCAGATCCATCGCCTGGAGCTGCAACGCGAGCCGGTGCCCCTCGAGGTACGGCGCGCCCGCCAGCTCGAACGGTCGTGTGGTGCCGCGTCCCTCGGTGAGCTCGGTGCCCTCGACGAGACACATCCCCGGATAGACGAGCGCGGTGTCGACCGTCGGCATGTTCGGCGACGGCATCACCCACGGCAGACCGGTGTGGTCGTAGTGCATGTCGCGACGCCAGCCGCGCATGCTGATCACGGCGAGCTCGAGGTCGAGCTTCTCGACGGAGTGCCGCCAGCGGGCGATCTCACCCGCGGTCATGCCGTGGCGGTTCGGGCACGACACGAGCCCGACGAACGACTCGAAGCCTGGCGTGATCGACGGCCCTTCGATCATCTCGCCTCCGATCGGATTCGGGCGGTCGAGAACGAGGAACGCCTTGCCTGCATTCGCGCATGCGCGCATCGCGAGCACCATCGTCCACACGAACGTGTAGTAGCGACTGCCGATGTCCTGGACGTCGTAGACGAGGACATCGATGTCCGCGAGCATCGCCGCCGTGGGAGTCAGCGTCTCCTCGGTCGCACCGTACAGGCTGTGGACCGGGAGGCCCGTGCGCGAGTCGTGCGCGGTGTCGACCCCGATCATGTCCTGCGCATCGCCGCGCACGCCGTGCTCGGGTCCGAACAGCGCGGTGACCTTGACGTTCGGTCGCGCCGTCAACAGGTCGATCGCGTGGTGGAGCTGCGGGTCGACCGCCGTCGGATTGACGAGCAAGCCGACCCGCCGCCCGTCGAGGAGCGAGCTGCCATCGCTGACAACCCGCGCAAGCCCGGTCTGGATCGCCATCGCTACGCGAAGATTCCCCGCGTGAACTTGTTCACGCGAAAATCGGAACCGGCTTGAGGGAGACCTTGCCGTCCTTGGTCACGACGCGGAACCGCACCGCCTTGCACTGGTACTGCGCCTTGAGCTTGCCCTCGTTGACCTTGAGCTTCGCGATGAAGTTCTCGAACGAGACCTCGTCGGGATGGCCGGTCGCCTTGCGGGCACTCACGTACTCGGTGAAGACGCGCTTGTAGTAGTCGGGCTCCGACTCCTGGGCGAGCGCGGCGATGTCGGGATCGACGGCGGGCTTGTCCTCACCCTCCTCGAACTCGACGCGGCCCTGCATGATCGGGTTGCCTTCCTCGTCGAACTCCTCCTCGCCGGGCTCGGGCCGACCGAGCAGGCGCGCGAGCATGACGTTGAGGCCGTTCGAGAGACCATCGAGCTCGGGGCCGACGGGACGGAACGTGCGGTCGAGGTTGCCGTTGATGATCTCGGTGACGCCCTGCTCGACCTGGTCGACCTGGGCGACGAGACGGCGATGCGAGAGATAGAGTCCGAGCAAGGCGATCGCGAGCGCGCCGCCGCCGAGCAGGAGGATGAACAGCTTGACGGTGCTGCCGGTGTTGCCGACCTCGCCGATCGGCGCGAGCACGATGGCACCAGCGGTCATGGCCGGGTAGGTGTCGGGGAGCGCGCGCGTCGCCGACCGCGGCATCTTCACGGCCGCCGCGAGGTACGCCTCATCGCCGATCGTGATGCGCTGCTTGGTCGCGTTGTCGCCGACCTTCTTGTCCTTGAGCAGATCGGTCAGTGCCTTGGACTTCTCCGTGTCCTCCTCGTTGCCACCGCCGCGCGTGAAGCTCGACGCGACCACGCCGCGGCTCGCGTCGTAGTACGCGATGTCGGTACCGAGCAGCGCGCGGTCCTTCTGCGCTTCCTTCGCCGTCTGCGCGTATGCGACGACGATCGCACCGATGATCGAGACACCCTCGATGTCCTTCGGGTTGACGGGGGCATCGGGATCGATGATCGGCGCGACGCCGACCTTCATCATGATGCCCTTGTCATCCTTGAACCAGATGTCACTGATGATGATCTTCTTGCCGAGGACGACGTTGAGCGCGGGAAGGATCGACTCGCCCTTCTCGTTCTTCCACATCTTCTGCGGAGCCGAGCTGACTTCGTGCATCGCGAGCACGTTGCCCGTCGCGTCGACGAGCGCGATGATGTCGGGCTTGACCTCACCCTGCTTTTCGTCGGAGGTGAACTTCTGGAACCCGATGCGAGCCTGCGACGACCGCTCGGCCTCGCTGTCGGTTTTGATCGCCTTCGCGAACTCGGCACGCGCGGCGAGTCGCTCGGCCTTGTTCTGGACGTCGATGCCCTTCAGCTGGTTGAGTTGCCCCACGAGCTGATACGCCCTCGTGAGCTGGGCGTCGGCGTCCTTCTTGGCACGCTCATCAAAACTGGTCGACGTAACGAAATACGCGATGGCCGACAGAGCGGCAATCACGGCGGCAACAACCGCTGCAATAATGGTGCGGGACATGCTCCCTCCGCGCGGGATTATTCGTGGACTGACGCGGAGTTGTCAATTCGCCCGGGTCACTGAGAACCCTTGGGCTTGAACTCTTCGGTCACCGCACAGATCTTGTCCCACGTCGCCATGCCCTCCGGGCTGGTCTTGTCGCCCGCGTAGAACAGGCACGCAGCGTCCGCGACACCGAACGCGAAGGCCTCCGCGAGCCTCTGGGGGTCGTCGACGACCATCAGGCGGTGCTGACCCTTGGGTCCGACCACGACGGCCGCCGCCAAACGGTCACAGCCCTTCGCCGGCTGGAGGTTCGGATAGGCGCTCGGCTCGCAAAAGATCAGCTGCGGCACCGAGATGATCTCCTGCAACGGCTCGGAGATCTCCGTCTGCTTCGCCTTGGCGCGGTCCTGCAGCGACGCCAGCGTCGCCACGTAGATGGCGTTGAGCTCCTTCGGTGCGATCTTGCCATTGCTCTCGACGAGCACCTTTCCAAACTTCGCTCCAACCGTGGGCCGGTAGCCCTTGATGTGATCGATCGACGGCTCCCAGCCGCCGCGCATCATCAGGAGCGCCGCGGCACTGCCACCGGCGACGAGCAGGCCACCGAGTACGATCCAAGGCGCGATCCGCCGCCGCTTCGCCGCTGGCCCGGTGCCGGGCTCCAGCTCGTCGGCGAGGCTGCCACCCGCGGTCGCGGTCGCGATCTTCGGTGGCGTGGAGGGTGCTGGCTTGACCGTCGAGCGCAGCTCGCCGAGCACCTCGCGGTTGAGGCTCTGCGTGTCGACGAGCCCGAGATCGCCTTCGAGGCGCAGCGCGCTCTCGAGGATCTTGCGCATCTCCCGCGCGTCAGGGAAGCGATCGTCGGGTCGCTTCGCGAGGCTGCGCATCACTGCGTCTTCGACGATCTGCGGCAGCTCCACGCCGAGCGTCGAAGGTCGCTTCGGCGCCTCGCTCAGGTGCTTCGTCATGATCTCGAAGTGCGTGTTGCCGTCGAACGGCGTATCGCCGGTCAGCGACTCGTACAGCGTCGCACCGAGCGAGTAGAGGTCGGTGCGGAGATCGACCTCCTGCCCTCTCACCTGTTCGGGCGACATGTAGCGGACCGTGCCCATCGTCTGCCCGGTCGCCGTCAGCTTCGTCGACGTCGTCATCTTCGCGATGCCGAAGTCCATCACTGTCGCCATCGCGTCGTGCGCGCGCACGAGGACGTTCGACGGCTTCATGTCGCGATGGATCACGCCGCGGCCGTGCGCGTACTCGAGCGCGCGGAGGACGTCGATCGCGATCTTGCACGACGCCTTCCAGTCCATCCGCTTGTTCTCGAGGATGATCCGCTCCCACGTGCGGCCCTGGACGAACTGCATCGCGAGGACGAAGTAGCCGTTCTCCTGCCCGAAGTTGTAGAGGTGGACGATGTTCGGGTGATCGAGTGCGGCGAGCGCCTTCGCCTCCTCGAGGAAGCGCGACTTGACCTGGCTGTGCGCGGCGAGCTCCGGCGGCAGGATCTTGAGCGCGACCTCCTGCTCCGTCAGCTTGTGCTTGCCCTTGAACACGACGCTCATCCCGCCCTGCCCGAGGACGTCGACGAGCTCGTACTGCCCGAGCATCACCTGGCCGAGCATGCGATGTGCGCCCGTCGCGCCGAGCGGCGCGCCGCAGTGCGAGCACTTGACGTCGATCTCGAGGATCTCGCCGCTGCAGACCGGACAGTTCATCGTATTCGGCCCCGGGTGTGAATCCCGGGCCCTCCATGTTGGGCCTGCGCCTCTGCGTTCGGCGTGCGCTCCCAGCCAGGGATCCGATCGAGCCAGCGACCGAGCTCGTCGACCAGCACGCGTGGATACTCGACCGGCGTGTAGTGCGTGCCGCCCTTGACCAGCACGAGCCGCGACTGCGGAATTGCGCGGTGCATGTACTCGGCCGTCGACGGGGGAGTCAACAGATCCTTGTCGCCGGTGATGATCGTGACGGGGACGTGGATCTTCGCGAGGACGTCTTCCGCATCGTGCTCGTCGAGGCGGGTCAGGAGGTCGGAGTAGATCACCCAGTCGACGGCCTGGAAGCCCGACGCGATCGCGCGAAATACCTCGAGATCGATCGTCTGCGACACGAGGCCGACACGCTTCATCGCGCTGATCAAGGCGTCGGACGTGGCGACGCGCTTGGTCGCATAGCTGGCGAGCGCGGCCTGTGCACGGATCAAGCGGAGCAGCATCGGGATGGTCCGCCCGACGATCCGGCTCCCCATCACCGTACGGAACGTGTTGCCATAGGTGCCGTTGATCGCGAGCAGGCCCTTGATCCGACTGGAGTGATGGCGAAAGGTCTCGAAGGCGACCTGCACGCCCATCGACCAGCCTGCCATCGCGAAGTCGCCGACACCCTCGGCCGCGAGGATGTCCATCAGATCATCGACCTGGTGGACCATCGAGTTCGCGCGCGGATCCGCGGCGCGGCCCGACGTGTAGAGCCCGCGATAGTCCCAGCAGATCGTCTTGTAGTCGGCGAGCCCGGTATAGAGGTGGCGGAACGCGAGGAACGTTCCGCCGAGGCCGTTCGCGAGCACGACAGCGGGCCCTTCGCCGCGGACCTGATAGCCGATACGGGTGCCGTCGCGCGCGATGACTTCGCGCTGGACTATCCCGCCGACCAGGCCGAGCCTGGTCGGCTCCACATCAGGCCCCGGAACCATTGATGAGAAATGGTAGCCGAAAACCAAACCGGCCGCGCGAAGGCGGCCGGATACGAACGGGTAGCGAAGGGGTCTAGAAGTAGAGGATCGCGCTCAGCCGCGCCCGCGTGTACTCCTCGGACTCGTCGCTCTCGCTCGACGGCGGAGAGACGGTGCGAGCAATCGTGCCCTCGACGGGGCGGGTCGACGGGTCGTCGCTCGTCATCGTGTTGCGCGAACCCGCGCGAACATCGACAGCGAGGTGGAACTTCGGGGTCACCGCGTAGCGGAGGCCGATCCCGATCTCGCCGAAGTTCTGCGTGCTCTCGAACGTGCCCGCGACATCCGCCTGTTGCACGCCGAGACCTGCAAGGACGTAGGGTGCGAACCGGTTGTGCGCGCCGATCTCGTAGATGAGGGACGCACCGAGGCGGCGGTCGACGCGGAGGTCACTCTCGTACGAGGTCTTGCCCAGCTCGCCCTCGATCATGAAGCCGCCATTGCCGAGGCGCAGGCGACCGAGCACACCGATGTCGCTCGACTCGCTGACATCCTCGACGGCCGAACCACCGGCGAACAGACCGATACCGAGCTTCGGCATCTGCGGGCGCGCGACGGCGACGATGACACCGGGGGCCGCGGAGGGGGCGACCGGGTAGTAGCTGGTGCCGTAGTACGACGGGACGTACGCGTCCGAGTAGTAGTACGGGCGGTAGTAGCGGTAGCGCGGCGCGGTGCCGACGTAGATGCCACCACCGACCGACCAGCTCGTGCTCGGGCGGAACACGCGCGCCGGGCGCGACCAGTGAACCGAGCCACCGCCACGGATGTGGACGCTACCTCCGCCACCGCCAAACCACACGCGGCCACGGCCGCGAGCCTCGGCAGCTTCACTGCCGATCATGGAGAGGAGTCCGAAGGCGCCGACGACGAGAGCAAAACGAGGGTTCACTGGGTGAGCCTTTCAGGGGAGCAGCTGGGTCTAGGACGCGCGAGCGCGTCGAACGGTTTAGTGTGCACTGGCCGGGCCAGTCGAGCCAACGGCTGATTGCAGATGAAACGTCGGGAGTCATCAGCACTTACATGCTCATTGGAGATCGCTTCCGACGGGGGGGTGTGACCGCCTCTTCACGATGCCCCGGACTGTGGTGACCCAGCGACAGTTTCAGAACGGTTCGCAACCCCGCCATTCCACGGGCATCCTTGACACTGGAGAGGCCAGGTCCCTAAAGTCACACCTGCCGAACGGAGGTCCTGCTGTGAGCGACAAGAAACCTGGCGGAAGCCGAGACATCAGCGACCTGAAGGCCCGACTTGGCCTGAAGAAGGGTGCTGCTGCGCCGGCCACCGGCCAGACGCGAGCCAACGGTAATTCGGGGGGCGTCGTTGCGCCGCCCGGCATGAATTTGCCACCCCCGCCGGGTGTGGTGCAGCAACCCTCGGCGCCTCCCCCGCCGAATGCCGCCGATGATCCATTCGGTGCGATGAACCACATGGCCGCGGTCGGCCAGGTCCAGCGCGCTCCGGAGATCGTGATCATCAACGACGGCAAACCCGTCGAGAACGTCGGCGCTGCCGGCAAGGGAGCGATGATCGCGAAGATCGTCGTCCCCGCCGTCGCCGCGCTCGCGATCGGTCTCGCGATCGGCCGGCTCTCGAAGGACGCAAACTTCTACAACGACGGTCTCAAGGACGCGAAGGCGATCCTTGGAGATGCGAAGTCGCCGTCGACGGTCGCCGGAACCAAGCGCGTGCTGTCACAGCTCGACGGCGCGCTCGAGGAGATGAAGACCAAGACCAACTACCGTCCCGATGCGGCGGTTGGTGCGCAGCTCGCGAAGATCGCGACCGAGCTCGACGTGAAGAGCGAGATCGTGTTCCGCGCGAAGCAGAACGCACTCGGCGCCGAGATCGCAGGACAGATCCTCTCGTTCTACGCGGGCGTCGCCGAGATCAAGGGCATGCTCGATGCTCACAACAAGGCCGCCAAGTTCGACGAGATGACCCTGGAGAAGGGCAAGAAGGCGACCGACGCCGCGACGCTCAAGGATGGTGACAACGCATACCTGTCCGGGCAGCTCAAGTATGGCGTGATGCTGTCGGCGCCGACCGAGGAAGACAAAGATGACTTTGGCGCGAAGCTCGTCGAGATCGGTGGTGTGTACTGCGGCGCCTCCGGTACCCCCGTCGCAAAGTGCCCCGAGGGCGAATCGCCGAGCGGCTTCGCGTATCGCAACGACCCCGGCGGCGGTCTGATCAAGGGAGACCTCGCCACCACCGGTAGTGACAGCGTGCCCGCGAAGAAGGTCGTGATGCTCCTACAGAACGGCGTCCGCGATGCCGTCATCAAGGGCAACGAGCCCGGCGTGTCCGAGTTCTATTACACGCGCCGCGTGCGCGCGATCGCCGAGCGGACCAAGAAGCTGATCGAGGACGCCAACAAGCTCGAGACGCGCCTCCAGGCCGAGTCGAGCAAGGGCTCGCGGTTCAGCTTCTTCCTCTAGCCGAACGACCGTCGACACGGTCGACGTAGAAACGCCCGCCACCTTCCGGTCGCGGGCGTTTTTTTCGTTCCGGCGTTTCGGGCTCCGTGCGAGCCCGCGTGACTACTTCTTCTTCGTGCCGCCGCCGCCCTGCGCCTTGATCACCGCGTCGACCGCGTTGTTGTTCGTCTTGGTGTCCGGCTTGTCGGTGCCGTCGGTGTCGATCACGGCCTTGATGATCGTGTTCGTCTCCTTCTTCGGCGGCGCCTTCTCGATGCGCATCGCGACGACGTCCTTCTTGACGCGCGGCTCCTCGATCACCAGCGCGATCGCGCCGTAGCTCTTGAGCTTGTCGACCGCGCGCACCTCGAACTCACCCGCATTCCAGGTGATGACGCCGCCATCGACGTCGCCCGGGCCGTACTGACCGAGCATCACGCCCTGGAACGTCTCGAAGTTCCGCTTGTCCTCGGGGAGGATCGAGACGTCGAGCGAGACGAACATCTTGTAGAGCTTGGCCTCGTAGAAGAAGAAGAACCGGCGGTTGTTCTTGCCGCCCTGGTTCTCCCAGCGCTCCATCATCGACTCGCCGGTTCCGTGCGCGAGCTCTTCTTCGACGATCGAGACGTCCCACGGCGACGGCTTGTTGGCGTCGAACGCGACGTACGTCGCATTGATCCGGTTGATCTCGGCCTTGCGGTCCTTGCGGATCCGGTCCTTCGCCGCGATATCGGTCGTGGCCGCGATCTTCTCCTCGTACGAGTCGCTGACCTGCTTGGTCAGCACGCCGAGGACCTCGTCCTTGGACATGCCGAACTTGAAGCCGGCCATGAGCTCGGAGAGCTTCTTCTTGTGCTCCGCGTTGGGCGGCGCGACCTTCTTCTTCGGCGGAGGCGGCTTGGGCGCCTTCGCACCCTTGGCGACGGGCGCCTTCTTCGCAGGAGCCTTGGGGGCTGCCGAGGCGGATGCTGCCAGGCCGAGACCCAGGAGCGAAGCGAGCAGGAATCGAGTGCGGAATCGCGGCATAGGTCCTCCGTTAGAGCGGGCGCATCGTACCCACGCGAGTGTGACGTCACAAGGAAGACGTGCAAACGCAGAGTGTATTCAGCGAGCGATCCGCCCTCTTGAAGGGGCGCCCCGTCGGGCGTTTCGCCCCGCCCCCAGCTCCGACTCCCCTACCGGGGCGAGACCGGGTCGATCGTCGCGGACATCGAGCGTGAGGCACCGGTCAACGCGTCCGGGGTGACCACGACGTCGAGCTCCGAGCCGCTGATCGAGCCGTGGCAGCCGCCGCACACTGCATCGAACAGCTCCTCGGGGATGCCCATCGAGATGTTCTCGCCCGGTCCGAGCTGGTGCTCCTCGGTCATCGTCGCGATCACGTTCGCACCGTCGCGGAGCTGGAGGATGACGCCGGTCTTCGACGGGAGGAGGACGCGAGCCGAGCCGTCCTCCGCGAGTGACACCGAGCCGAGCTCGCGTCGGTTCTCGTAGATCCCCATGGCGTTCGGGGTACACCCCGCCGCCGGGCACAGATCCTCGGTGAGGATCGCGAGTGAGGTCGCGCTGCGGAAGGCGTCGACCGGACGACCGCGCCGCAGGTTCGAGGTCAGCAGCGTGAACAGCATCGGCGCGTCCGGCATGTGGATGACCGCAGAGTTCGGATCGCCCTCGGCGCGACCGCCGAACACGAGCTGGCGACGGTTGTTGTAGAGCTTGCGCGCGGGGAACTTGTAGACGAGCTGGGCGTCGAGCTTGCTGCCGGCACCGCCGGTGATCAGCGTGGTCGGAGTGCCGGTGCGCGGATTGAACGAGATCACGTTGAAGTTGCCGGCCGCGGGATTCGCCGAATGCGAGACCATGATCGAGCCGTCGGGGAGGGACACGGGCGTGCGGTATTGCTCGGCGGCATCGAGCACGCGGACCGACGGGAGGTAGCCGACTTCGTTTGCGCGGGTCGCCTCGAACGGGCCGATGCTGCGGTTGAACAGCGCGAGTGCACCGGCACCGGCAGGCGCGCTCGGTGCGCCCGTGGTCGGGTTCGGGTTCGACAGGATGATGAGGAAGTTTCCGTCGACGCCCTCGCGGATATCCGTGGCCGCGCCGTACCCGATCGACGGCCGCGTCGCCGCGGGATCGGCGGGATCCGCGAACACCGAGTCTTTGCGCTGGGCGAGCAGCGGGTGGTAGTCGGTGAGGTCCCAGTTCATCCGGCGACCGGAGAGCTGGTAAAAGCCCTGGCTCGCCTTCTCGGTCGTCATCGTGACGCGGCCCTCGCGCATGAACTGCGGGCTGATCTCGGAGTTCGAGAGGAACGTCATCTGCTCGTAGCTGTTCTGGTCGGCGGCAAAGCCGGTGACTCGCACGCGCCAGAGATCCGACTGCGGCAGCATCCGCTTACGCGAGCGCGTCGCGCCCGCCTTGCCGCGCGTCGACGCGAACACGATGTAGTTGCCGTCGGGAGACCACGCCGGATCGAAGTTGTGGACCTTGAGACCGTTCGAGTCGGGCGCCGGAGGTGTGATCCGCATACAGGTGCCGCCACCGACGTCGACGATGTAGATACCGAGCGGATCGTTCGCCGTCGCACGCGCCGCAAAGGCGATGCGATTGCCGTCGTTCGCGACGTCGGGCGCCTGGACATCGGGGCTGCCGCCGAGGCCGCACGCACCGAGGATCGACGCACCCGCTCCGGTCGGCACGATGGAGTTGTTCGCGCCGAACGTCGTCCCTGCGACCATGAGGTCCGCACCGCCCTGGAACGTGTCGAACTCGAGGCGACCGGCCGCCGCGGCGCCCGTGCGCTGGACGTAGACTATGTCGACGGGGTCACCGCTGTTCATGCTGGTGACCTGACCACCCAGCGCGAGGCGCTCGATCCGGACCCACTCCTGGATCGTGCAGAACGCGCTCGAGGTCATCGGGTTGTACACGCCGCACGTCGCCGGATCGGCGGCGCCGCCGCCTGGGGTCTCGAGGACAGGACCGCCGCGATGCGCGACGCCACCGACGCCGACCACGCGCGTGTCGTCCTCGAGGATCGTCTTCGCCACGGCTCGGCTGCGGCGAGCGTCGGCGAACTCGAACGCCATGAACTCGTGGCTCAAGAGCTCGTAGTTCTTCTCGAGGGCGACGGCAGAGAAGAAGCCGATCGATCCCGAGCGCATCTTGAAGTCGTTGCCCGCCTGCGGGCTGTGGCAGGCCTGGAACCCGCACCCGCGCTGGAGCAGCACCGGCTGGACGTTCGCCTCGAAGAACAGCTTGCCCGGATCGGTGCCCGCGAAGTCGAGCTTGCCGACGGCCTCGGCCCAGGTGCGCAGGACCTTGTAGTCCATGTCGTCGTCGTCGCCGGCGAACTGATCGCCGCCGGAGTGACCGCGCCCGCCACGCGCGACCGCCAGCGGAACGCGGAGGAGCTGCGAGTCATCGACAGGCGTGTTCACGAACGACCACGTCTGGCTGAAGTTGAACTCGAGCTGCTCCTCGGACGTCCCGCACGTGATGTAGAAGTCAGACTGCGGCGCGCCGTGGCAGCTACCTGCCGTACAGCCGTGATCGACGAGGATCGGCTGCACCGCGGTCTTGAACTCGCTGAACCGCGGCATCGACATCGCGGTGATGTACCGGGTGCGATCGAAGCCCGGCGGGATCGAGGTCGAGCAGTCGCCCTCGCCTTCCCGCGGCGGCGTCGCCGGCTTGAGGCCGTTCTCGGTCGCCCCGTTCTCGAGCCAGTTCTGGAGCGTGAAGTACGCATCGGAGCCGGTCTCGAGGATCGCGCCGCCGGAGTGCTGGACGTCGATGTCGAAGAACCGATCCTCGTACTTCATCTTCAGCGCGCCGGGCCCGACCGCCTTGATCAGGAACAGCGAGAACGGATAGGCGCCGAACGGAGACAGCGTGTCCTTGCGCTTCTGGATGTTCTCGAAGCTGGTGACGTCGAGGTTTCCGGCGGCGATCTCGAACACGTCGCCTTCATTGACCGCGTGACAGCCAGACGTTTTGCCGACGCACTTCTGCGACAGGATCGGCTGGATGTTGCGGTCGAAGAACGTTCGGCCGGGTGGCGAGTCACCGCAGGCGGCGACAGCGCACAGACCGATCACGAGGAGTTCCCTGCGTAGCCCCATACCGAACATGCTACCCCAATCCTCGTCGGAAAACGAATCGGGCCGCGTCTTGCGACGCGGCCCGTGATCACGATCTCTGTTGAACGTTTTTACTTCACGGAGGCGAGCGAGACGCGCGCCACCATCCGAACGAGGCCGCTCTCGTCCGCGGCCGCCTTGGTCAGCGCCGCGCGCGAGGCCGAGGTGCCGACCTTGCCGAGCGCCCAGGCGGCGTTGCGGCGAACGATCGGGTCTGCATCGCTGACGACGAGCACCTCGAGCTGCGCGCGCGCCGAGGTCTCGAGCATGCCGCCAACGACCGTCGCCGCTTCCGCGCGGACTGTCGCGTCGCTGTCGTTGAGGAGACCGACGACCGCGGTCGCCGACTTCTGGCCGCGGATGTCGCGCCAGGCAGTGACGGCCGCCGCGCGGACCGTCGCATTGCCGTCGGTCATCGCCGTCACGAGCACGGGGTTGCCGTCCTTGTGGGCCATGAACTTCACCGCGCGGACCATCGCGACCTTCGCCTCGGTGCCGACGTCACGGCTGATCGCCGCGCGCAGCGTCGGGAGGCTCTTGTAGGTCTTGGTACGCCCGAGGAAGTCGGCAGCGTTGCGGGTCTTGATCGTGTTGCCGGTGGCGAGCTCGTCCGTGAACTGCGCTGCCATGATGTCGCGCAGCGCCGGGCGCTTTGCGAACCACCAGGCCGCGACCTCGCGGACCTCGTAACGCTCGTCCTCGAGCAGGTTGGTGACGAGGCCGACGCACTCTTCGCACATCAGGCTCTCGGCGCGCTCGATCTCCGCCGTGATGGCGTCGACCGAGCCAGATTGAATGGCGCTGCGAATCAGGCCGGCGCTGCCGCCCTTGCCGGCAAACGCCGGCGAGGCTGCAAACAGCACGAAGGCGACCGCGGCAATCTTGGTTCCAATGTTCTTCATGGTGGTTCTCCTTGATTCCGCGGGGGTTAGTACGAGGTGTCGCCGGGGTTGTTCTCGCGGGCGAAGAAGCTCACGCCGTTGTCGGCAGCGAGAATCAGCGCGTAGAACTCATCCGCCGACAGGTCCGTCTGGCCCAGCGCGGTCATGTGGGGCGCCGTCGGGAAGGCGCGGACGCCGGAGTTCTGGTTGGGGAACTGCTGCACCGGGTTGAGCTTCTTGATGGCGAGCGAGTTACGCGCGTCCTCCGGGTTCAGGTAGACCTTGTAGTCGCCGGTGATCATCAGGTTGCCTTCCTCGATGGCTTCCATGTCGAGGCCGGCCATCGAGAGGTACGACATCGTGAAGGCAGAGTCGCCACCGAGCTCGGCGAACGCGGGCGGGACTGCGCTGCCACGGAGGTCGAAGGTCCAGGTGAGGCTCGTGCCGAGCGCCGGGTCGGTGATCGTGTACGACGGGTTCGCCGGGCCGGGGGTGCCGTTGTGGCAGCTGATGCACTTCGCGGTGAATATCGGCTGCAGGACCGTGTCCCACGCGACGCCCATGATCTTGTCGCGGCTGAAGTCGGTCATCGACTTGCGGTTGTCGCGCGGGGTGTCGCCGTACATCGCCGTCGCGCCGAAGGCGAACGCGTCCGTGATGCCGGGGTTGATGGTGACGGTCTCGCTGCGGCTCTCGTGGCAACCACCGCACACGCGCGACTCGCCGGGGCGACCCGAGAACCACACGGGCTCGCTGAAGATCGACATACCGAACGTGTCGATGTTCTGGACGCGGAGCGGGACGTTCGACGGGACCGTCGCGAGCCACGAACCATCGGCGCGAACCGGCGAGACGCCGAGCGTCGCCATACCCTCGAACATCGTCGAGCCGAACATCTCGGGGAAGCCTTCCTCCGAGGAGAAGCCCTCGGAGATGCGGACACCGTAGATGGAGCCCGGCGTGAAGGTCTTGAGGCTCGACTGGTAGACGTTCATCGAGCCGAGCATCGTCTTGCCACCGAGGGAGGCGTCCGTCGCGGAGCCGGTGATCGGCGGCGCGGTGCGGGTCTGGAGCGGGCGAGCGAAGATGTCCCACATCTCCGCATCGTCGAGGATCGGGCGGCGCTGGTTGCGCTGCGTGTCGTAAAGGTACACGCCGAAGTTCGCCTGGAGGCCGGCGGTGCCGAGCACACCCGACTCGACCGGACCATCGGACCACGAGACGAGGAGGTCAGGCTTGTCCTTCGCGTTGAGCGGGAACGCGTCGTAGTAGCGACCGACCGTCTCGGCCGACGGCGAGTTGTCGTGCGGCACATCGGCGGTGAGGTCGCGATACGTTGCGTTCGCTTCGGTCTGGCCGTCGGGCGCCGAGACATTGCCCTTGGCGTCCGTGACTGGAGCGCCGAGGCGGATGTCGACGAGCGCGCCGGCCTGGATCGTCCGGTTACGCGACGTCGCGATGGCGACGAAGCGGCCCGGAGCGATCTCCTGCGCCTTGAGCGTCGAGTTGGAGGCGCCGGTGCCTTCCTTGCCGAAGCCCTCGCGCAGCGCCTGCATGTCCTGGTTGGCGAACATGAGGTGACCAGCGTTCTGCGGACCGAGGTGGTCCCACTGGGTGAACATCACGCGGCCGTCGCTGGCGAGCGTCGGGAACGTGCGGTGAGAGAGGTTACGCGGTCCGAGCTGCTCGTTCATGCCATCCGTACCGATGGTGCCGAGCTGCAGGGTGACGCCACGCTCGTACTCGTCGCGGTGCTGCGGAGCACCCGCTTCGACCACGGCGTTCGAGGTGAACATGATCTTGTCGCCGGGCAAGAACACCGGCGAGTTGTAGTCGCGGCCCGGGTCGGTCGGAATCTGCTCGACCGAGCCGTCCGCGAGCGTCAGCAGGAACAGGCCGTAGTTCGTGTTTGCGCTGAGCTTGCCAGCGAACACGATCTGCTTGGCATCGAAGGAGATGTCATAGCCCGAGATGTCGACGTTCTCGAGGCCCGGGACGTTGTTGCAGCAGATGGTGGTCTGCACGCCGTCCGCGGTCGGCGGCTCGAGCTTGACGAGGCGAGCGTTGGTGCCGCTCGGCGTCTTCGGCAAGTACGAGGTGTACTGGAAGATGTCGCCCATATCATTCCGCTTCGGGCGCTGGAGAATGATCAGCGAATCGACGTTGCCGAGCGGACCCGAGTTGTCGTCATCACCGCAGCCGACGCCGCCGGTCATGGTGACCAGGGACAGGCCGAGAGCGAGGGTCTTCATGGATTGCTTCACAATTCCTCCTGTTAACGTGACGGCTTCCTAGTACAAGCACCGGGCCAACCGGACCTCGTTGGAATTGTTCGGGTTGGGTTCGTGAGGCGACAGGGCTGGCGCCCCCTACTCGAAGTGGTTGTGGCTTTGGACCCCCAACGGACGTCGGGAGGTCTGGCACGATGTCCGACATGAGACCGATCACGATCGTGCTTATCGCTGCAGCACTTGCCGTCGCCGTCGGGAACTTCACCCTCGCCTGGTACACGCAGGTCTCCGGCCCCAACAAGGTCTCGCTCCGTCCCGGCAAGATCACGGTGTGCCAGGGCGAGACCTGCACGACGCAGGAGAGCGACAACGCCGACTACGACTCGATGTTCCTCGGGATCACGAACGCGGGCCAGATCGCCGCGGGCCTCGGGATCATCGCGTGTGGTGGCGCCGCTGCGATGGCGCACGGTCGCAAGACGAAGCTCGGTAGCGGCGGCACTGCGATCACCTCGAAGCACCTGATGTTCGCGGCGCTGATCGGCCTTGGCCTCACGCTCGCGTCCTTCCTGATGATGCCGATGGGCCTCGTGAAGGCGCCCGGGATCTTCGTCGCGCTCGCCGGCTACGCGGTCGGCGCCGGAGCGATCGCCACGCTCAAGGACGAGACGCCACGACCGCCGCCGATGATGCCGCGCCCGGTCGGCTGAGGATCACGGCCCGCAATCGCCGACGCACGACTCGCCTGGATCACACGCCAGATCACCACAGGTCTGCGGGATGGCGCCGCAGTCGGCGGAGCACGCGTTCACGGTCTCGATCGGCGAACAGGTCGCGTCGCCGCAGGCCGGAGCGCTCGCGCACGACGTGACACCGGGCGAGCACAGCGGCGTGCACGCGGCCCAGCAGTCCGGATCGTCGCAGCCGACCTTGCCGTCGCCGTCCTGATCGACGTGCGCCACGCAGGTCTCGCCGGCGGATCCACGATCGTCCAGCCAGAGTAGTTCCATCGGATAGCGCGCGTCTCCGGATCCCACGTCGTAGCCAGCGGCGACCACGATCCCGGCGCCGTCGGGCGCCGTGAAAGCGACGTGCCGACCGCGTTGCCTGAATCCGGCGACGGCGACGACTCGCCAGTTCCCATCCCACTCCCACGCGTCGCTGAACCATTCGGTAGTGATGGCGCTCCCAGTATCCTTTGCCCGCTCGCCACCGACGAGGACCAGGCGAGCTCGCTTGGCGTCCCACGCCAGCGACGCGTGTCCGCGCGCGATGGGCGCCGCGGCGGGGGAGCTCCGCTGCCACGCACCCGAGAAGTTCCACGTCTCGTCGACGTACGAGACCAACGCGCCGAGGAGAGATCTATCGGTGGCGCCGCCGAACAACACCAGGACGCTGCGGACCGGATCGAACGCGAGCGAGGCGCCCGCGCGGGGAGCCAGCCCTATTGCGGTCGCGAGCTGGGTCCATGTGACGCCGTCCCAGCTCCACGTATCGTTGAACAATGTGACGCCGTCGGTGCCACCGAACAGGATGGTCTGCCCCAGCACGGGGTTGTAGGCCATCGCATGATCGGAACGCGCAGGTGGCCCCGCGACGAGCTGCCGCGTCCAACCGCTGCCATCCCAGGTCCAGGTATCACCGACGCGAGCACCATCTTTGTCGACGCCACCGAACAGGACGGCCACGTTCGCGCGCTCGTCGAAGGCGAGCGCGTGACGTGAGCGAGCTGCAGGCCAGGGTGTCGGCGGCCCGGGCGGCGCCATCTCGACCCACGCCGCACCGTCGTAGGTCCACGTCTCGCCGTGCGCGACTTCCACCAAAACTTCGAGGGGACCGGGATCGATGTCCACCAGATCGTAGCCGCCGAATACGAGGGCCGTGCCCCACGTCGGCGCCGACGTCGCAGCGGCGGAGATGCGCTGGTTACTATCGGCGCCAGGGTTGCCCAGCTGGCCCGGGTCGAGGGTGCGCCACCCGGTCGGCTCCCAGACCTGGACGATCGGTCTTGCTTTGGACGATGCAGCCCCGACCAGCAGCAGCCGCCGCCGGACCGGATCCGCGAGCACCGCGAACAGAAGGGTCGCATCGGGCGTTCCATTGGGGCGCTCGTCCCAGCGTCCCGCCACCCCATCCCACTCCCAGGTTCGCAGTTGTCCCGAGGGCAGCTCGCCGACGGCGACCACCCGGTTCGCGATCGGATCAAACCCGCCAACCAAGGTCGATGGCTGGCCGGGTGCTGCGCCGCGCTCGATCCAGGTATCCCCCAGCTCCCACGTCCGGCCGGCCGCGCACACCACGGTGACCCCGCGCGCGCTGTCGTAGGTGACCATCGGCTTTGTGTCCTCGGGCGGATGGGTGACCGCGATCAGCTCGGACCATTGCCCGTCGCGCCACACCCAGGTGTCGCTTGTGGGTTTGTTGCCGTCGCGGGCGCCACCGAACAGCACGACCCGATCACGCGCGGTGTCGGCCGCGATTCCCGCGTCTCCTCGGGGCGTTGGCGAGATCGTCGGTTCGAGGAGGTTCCAGCCGCCGCCGGTCCACTCCCACGTGTCGCCAAGCTTGCTGTCCACGCTCCCTCCGAACATCAGCACGGTGCGCCGCTGGTCGTCGTAGATCGACGACGCGGACGCGCGCCCGCTGGGTCGAATCACCGTTGGCCCCTCGGTCCAGCCGCGATCGTCCCATTCGGCCGTGTCGTCGAGAATGAGCGTCTGACCTGGAGTGCTGTCGAACGAACCGCCGAACAGCACGATCTTTCCGCGCCGTGGATCGAACGTGACCGTCGGCGCGGTGCGGGGGTTCGGACCGACGGCGAGCCGCGGCGCCCACCGCGGACGCTCGCGACCGCACGCGCTCGAGCAGCCGTCGTTGGACAGCGAGTCACCATCATCGCACTGCTCGGCATGGACGACGTCGATGACGCCGTTGCCACAGGTCTCGTCGGACCCGCAGTCGATCGAGCAACCGTCGTTGGCGAGCTGATTGCGATCGTCGCAGACCTCGGACGGGTCGATGAAGCCGTTGCCGCACCCGGACGGCAAACACACGAGCCCCTGCTCCAGCAGGTAACAGCGCGACGTCGCCGTGTCGGAGGCATCGAAGCGGCAGCCACCGAGCTCGGACTTGCCCTCGCACGCGGTGAACGCGTCGCCGGGCGCGCACAGCGTCTCGCGGGCGTCCGGCGCGCCAAACGGGGTCACCACGCACACCGAGCCCTCGGGACACCGGGTCTCGCCATCGGCACACTGCACCGTCGCGGTCTCGACGCACCCCATCGCGACCACTGCGCCGACGGCGAGCCATCTCATGGACACACAGTACCGCGAAGCCTGGCTAGCCGAGCGCTTTGAGCGCCGCGAGCAGCCCCAGCGCCTCGAGCGGCGTGATCCGATCGACATCGATCGCGTGCAGGCGCGCGAGCACCGGTGATGGCGCCGCGGGCGAGATCAACGACAGCTGAGGCGTGGCCCCGAGGCCGACCGCGTGCGAGCCGGTCTCGAGCTGGCTCATGATCGTGCGCGAGCGCGTGATCACGGACTTCGGCAGGCCCGCGAGCCGCGCGACGTCGATGCCGTAGCTCTTGTTCGCGCCGCCCGGGACGACGCGGCGGAGAAACACGATCTCGTTCTTGTGCTCGCGGACCGCGACCGAGACGTTGCGGACGCGCGGCCGGCTCTCCGCGAGCGCGACGAGCTCGTGATAGTGGGTCGCGAACAGCGTGCGTGCACCGATCGCATCGTGCAGGTGCTCGGCGACCGCCCACGCGATCGAGACGCCGTCGAACGTCGAGGTACCGCGCCCGACCTCGTCGAGAATCACGAGCG
Organism: Myxococcales bacterium; assembly: GCA_031421915.1. Taxonomy (GTDB): domain Bacteria; phylum Myxococcota_A; class Polyangia; order Haliangiales; family Haliangiaceae; genus JABFXX01. The sequence goes on from JANOPP010000404.1 coordinate 60,852, forward strand.
ATCGCCGCGTGGCGGTCGACAGGATCGACGCGGTCTCCCGCATCTCGACCATGAACGTCGAGTCGCCGCGCGACAGGTTGTCGGCGGCGCCGACGCGCGTGAACAATCGATCGCAGACGCCGATCGTCGCGGCCTTCGCGGGGACGAAGCTACCGATCTGCGCGAGCAGGACGATCTGCGCGACCTGGCGCATGTAGGTCGACTTGCCTGCCATGTTCGGGCCGGTGATCAGCACGAGCTGCTCGGCATCCGGGTCGAGCCGGCAGTCGTTGGGCACGAACGTCCCGGCCGCAAGCATCGCCTCGATCACGGGGTGGCGGCCGTCGACGATCTCGAGGACGAGGCCATCGTCGACGGTCGGGCGGCAGTAGCCCCGGCGAGCAGCGACCTCGGCGAGCGAGCCGCACACGTCGAGGATCGCGAGCGCCGCACCTGCGGCCGAGATCTCGCGCGCGACCGCGGCGACCGCGAGCACCTCGGCGCGGAACAGCTCGGCCTCGCGCGAGGCGAGTGTCTCCTCGGCCGTCAAGACCTTGCGCTCGAGCTCGGCGAGCTCGGGCGTGACGTAGCGCTCACCGGTCGCGACCGTCTGCTTGCGGATGTAGTGCGCCGGCACCTTCTGCAGCTGACTCTTGGTGATCTCGATGTAGTAGCCGAACACGCGGTTGTAGCGAACCTTGAGGTTCGCGATGCCGCTGAGCTTCTGCTCGCGCTCCTCGATCGCGAGGATCTCGTCCTTGCCACCATCTGCGAGGCGGCGGCAGTCGTCGACGGCTGCGTCGTAGCCGGCGCGGATCACTCCGCCGTCCTTGAGCAGTGCGGGACACTCGTCGACGAGCGCTGCACAGAGCCGGGTGACGAGCGTGGGGAGCGCCTTGTCCGCGCACGCCGCGAGATCGAGGAGTGCCGGCAGCTCGGAGAGCTTGTCCTTGCCCGATGCGACGAGCGCCATCAGCTCGGGGAGCTGACCGACCGCATCGCGCAGACGGCCGAGGTCACGTGGGGTTGCGACCCCGAGCGTGGCCTTGCCGGCGAGCCGCTCGAGGTCCGCGATCTTGCCGAGCGCGCGACGGATCGTCTCGCACAGTGCGGGACGCTCGACGAGCCACGCGACCGCATCCTGGCGCCGCCGGATCTTCTCGACGTCGATCAGTGGATACAGCATCCACCGGCGCAGCAGCCTGCCACCTGGCGCCGTCGCGGTCGCATCGATCACGTCGAGCAGCGAGCCCTGCTTGTGCCGGCCGATCAGCGTCTCGACCAGCTCGAGGTTGGCGATCGCTGCCTCGTCGAGGACGACGCTGTCGCTGGCCTGATAGAGCTGGAGCTTGACGATCGGCAGGACGCCGGTCGGCTGCGTGCTGCGCGCGTACGCGACGACACCGGCCGCCGCGCGGATCGCCAGCTCGCGATTCGCGAGTGCAGCCGCCGGCTCCACGACCACGAGCGCACCGAGCTCGCGGCGCGCCGCGGCCTCGTCGGGCATCGGCGCTGCATTCCATGGAACGCGCGACCGCGTGCGCACCGTCGCGAGCTGCTGCGCCTTCACCGAGTCACCGAGCAGCTCCGGGGCGACAATCACTTCGCGGGGCGCGATCCGCATCAGCTCGTCGATCAGGGTCGGTGCCGCGAGCACCGTAGCCGACAGCTCGCCCGTCGTCGCATCGAGGTGAGCCACGCCGACGAGCTCCGAACCCTTCGTGCCGAGGACGATCGACATCACGTAACGCGCGCGCTTGGGCTCGAGGACCTCGTCGTCGAGGACGATGCCGGGCGTCACGATCCGCACGACCTCGCGGCGGACGAGGCCCTTGGCGAGCTTCGGATCCTCGGTCTGCTCGACGATCACGACCTTGTGTCCGAGGTCCGTGAGCTTGGCGATGTACCCGCGGATCGCGTGGTACGGCACGCCGGCCATCGGCACGGCGTCCTCCTTGCCCTTGTCGCGGGAGGTCAGGGAGATGTCGAGCGCGCGGGAGGCGACGACCGCGTCGTCGAAGAACGTCTCGTAGAAGTCACCGCACCGGAACAGGACGATCCCGTCGGGATGCTTGTCCTTGATGTCGAGGAACTGCCGCATCAACGGCGTCTCGGACGGAGCTCGACTCACATAGCAGGGCTACCACGGGCCTCCGACATCCCTGTCCACCTCCCGAGCTGCTCGGGGATCGTCTCGGAATGCACCGCTTGATCGCCCTCTCCGCGAGCATCCTTACCGTCGGGGCCTGTTCGTCGCCGTCGCCTGTCCCACCCATCGCCACGCCGCCTGCCTCTCCGGCCACGGCGCTCCACGACGCTGTGCTCGGCACGGTCGTCGAGGCGCTGGACGAGCTCCCCGATCCGCGGCGGTGGTTCGCGGGCGATGTTCATATGCACGTCACGCCGCCCGACGATCCAACGGACGTCTCGCTGTCGGTCCACGAGATCGCGACGCGTGCGCGATCGGCAGGAATGGACTTCGTCGTGCTGACGCCTCACGTCTGGCCCGCACGTTGGTCCAAGGCGTTTCGCCGCGAGTGGAAGCAGCTCGCGGAGACGGCGCGCGCCGAGACGCTCGCGACGATGATTCCCGGCGTCGAATGGACGACGCGCGACGGCCACTTCACGGTGACCGGCATCGACCTCGCGACGCTCGGCGACGGCAGCTTCCTCCCCGCGGCGCACGCAGCCGGCGCATGGATCAGCGTCAACCATCCGTTCGCGGTGCCGACCAAGATCCCCGGCGTGCGCGCGTCGCACGTCAACATGTCGTATCGCGTGTGGACCGACGGCCTCATCGGCTTCACGGCGATCGATGGCGTCGAGGTCATGAACCTCCCGCTCGCGATCGCGAATCTGATCTCACGCCCCGGTGGCCAAACGGGCGAGGAACGCGCATGGCGTGCCGCGAGCCTCACCGCGCTCGCGCACGGCCGGCGGATCGCCGCCGTCGGCGGGACCGACAACCACAAGCTGCATGTCGCGCCGACGACGTGGGTGCTCGCGACCGATGCGAGCGAGCGCGCGATCCTCGACGGACTGCGCGCGGGCGCCACCTGCGTCGGTGGAACCGACGGCGGAGCGCTGCGCATCCACGGCGACGCGGACGCGCCGGACAGCTGGGGTCGGATCGGGGACGCGGTCCTAGCGCCGCGGCTCGCGACGCTCGCATGGGACGGCACCGCGCGGCTGTTCATCGACGGCGTCGATCGCGGCGAGCACCCCGGCGGGTATCTCCACGCGACGGACGGCCGCCGCACCACGTACCGGATCGAGCAAGGCGCGAGCCGCTGCGGCTTCGTCTACGCGAACCTCTAGACCCAGTACCAGAGCTACTTGGAGGGCACGATCGACGAGGTGGCGGTCTACGACTACGCGCTGACTCCCGCTCAGGTGCTCCGGCACCACCAGATCGGCAGCACCGGCACCAACCCATGACAATCATGGGGTTGCGTGATATCCCAAACCCGTCGTGAACCAGGTCCTCCTGCTCCTCCTGATCGCGGCCTCGGTCGCGTTCTTCGCGCGCACCTCGTGGCTGTTCGGTCGCGCGGTCGCTGCCGGTGTCGCCGATCCGCGTCCCCGCCTCGATGATCTTCCGGGCCGGCTGATGGACGTCGGCATCTACTTCTTCGGTCAAAAGAAGGTGGCCGAGGAGGGTCCACAGCACCGCTCGAGCAAGCACCACCTGTTCATCTTCTGGGGCTTCCTGATCATCCAGATCTCGACGGCCGAGCTGCTCGCGTCGGTCCTGCTCCCCGGCGTCTCGCTGCAGCTGCTCCCTGCCCTCATCTACAAGCCGCTCTACCTCGCGATCGATCTGATGTACGGCGTCGTGCTGATGATGATCCTGTGGGCCGTCATCCGGCGCCTCGTCGTCCGGCCGCGCTTGATCCCGTGGTCCCTTGACGCAGGTCTGATCCTCGGTGCGATCGGCTCGCTGATGCTCACGCACTTCGTCATGCACGGCTACGAGATCGCCGGGGAGATGACGGCCGGTGGTTCTGGTCACGCATACATGCCGATCTCGAACGGGCTCGGTCACCTGCTCGCGGGGATCCCACTCGATGCTGCTCACCGCGGAGCGACGTTCGGGATGTGGCTGCACATCGTACTCGTCCTGACGTTCCTCAACTACCTGCCCTACTCCAAGCACATCCACCTCCTCGGAGCGCTTCCGAACATCTTCGCGCGCAATCGCTCCGATCGAAAAATGGATCTGCCGAAGCTGAACCTCGAGGACGAGAATCAGTGGGGCGTCGGCAAGTTCGAGCAGTTCTCGTGGAAGAGCCTCCTCGACACCTACGCGTGCACCGAGTGCGCGCGCTGCTCGAACTACTGCCCGGCCTACAACACCGGCAAGAACCTGTCGCCGATGCAGCTCATCCACGACATCCGCTACGAGATGCTCGACCGCGTCGGCCTGCGCGATCAGATCGCGGAGCAGACCCAGGCAGTCGCCGAGCTCGCGGAGTTCTCGTCGACGCATGGCTTCGACGACGCGCACCCGCATCCCGATCTCGTCAACGCCAAGGCCGTGCTCGCCGCGACCGAGGCCGAGCTCGCGACCATGCCGAAGATGACCGGCGGCCGGATCGCCGAGGACACGCTGTGGGCGTGCACGACCTGTGGCGCGTGCCAGGAGGTCTGCCCGGTGTTCATCGAGCACCCGCTCAAGATCATCCAGATGCGGCAGAACCTCGTGCTCGAGCAGGAGAAGACGCCGCCCGAGCTCCAGCGCACGTTCCGCAACATGGAGCGCCAGAGCAATCCGTGGGGCATCGCGAACGATCAGCGCATGGACTGGGCGAAGGACCTCGACGTCCCGACGATCCAGGAGAACCCGGATCCCGAGTACATCCTGTGGGTCGGCTGCGCCGGTGCATTCGACAGCCGGATCATCAAGCAGACACGCGCGATGGTGAAGATCCTAGGGACCGCGGGCGTCGACTACGCCGTCCTCGGACACCAGGAAGGCTGCACCGGTGATCCGGCGCGTCGCGCGGGCAACGAGATGCTGTTCCAGGCGCTCGCCGAGCAGAACGTCGAGATGCTGAAGAGCGTGAACGCCAAGAAGGTGATCACGAGCTGTCCCCACTGCCTGCACACGCTCAAGAACGACTACCCGCAGTTCGGCGGGAACTTCGAGGTCATCCACCACACTCAACTCCTCGACCATCTGTTCAAGAGCGGTGAGCTCAAGAGCGAGAAGTCGCCGGTGGACACGATCACCTATCACGACAGCTGTTACCTCGGCCGCTGGAACGGCGAGTTCGACGCGCCACGCAACGTGATCAACGCCGTCGGTGTGCCGGGCGGCATCACCGAGATGACGCGCAACAAGAAGCACGGTTTCTGCTGCGGAGCCGGCGGCGCGCGCATGTTCATGGAGGAGCATGACGGCGAGCGCGTCAACGTGAACCGCAGCGACGAGGTGATCGCCACCGGCGTCGAGGCCGTCGCGGTCGCCTGCCCGTTCTGCAGCATCATGCTCACCGACGGCATGAAGCTGCGCAATGTCGACGATAAGATCCAGGTGCTCGACATCGCCGAGCTCGTCGCGGCGAGCATCCCGGACGTGCCGGTGGATCGCCTCGTACGCAAGAAGCGCGTGGCCGTCACGACGTAGCGATCGTCCGCCGGGTTATGATCCGGCGTGATGAAGGGATCTGTCTTCGCGAGCCTCGCGCTCGCGATCGTATCTGCCTGTGGCGCTGGCGATGACGTCGCCGGTGGCTCGCGGGCAAACTGCGCTCAAGGGGGCGCGCTCACCGACTGCCCCGACGCCGAGCGTACCTCCGAGGGCGCATGCTGGCGGCTCGTCGACTGCGGTGCGATCGCACTCGACGTCGACATTGCCGCCGAGCCCAACCGGTTCGACTGGGGCAGCTGCGTCGACGGCCTCGACTCGCTCACGGCAGACCGCCAGCGGCTGGTGATCAGCTGCATCGCGGCGTCGACGTGTGACCAGCTCCGCGTCGACGGCTCTCCGGACCGACCAAACGGAAACCAGCTCTACTGCTTCCAGCTCGGGGACGACTGATGCGCCGCGCATGGCTTCTCGCAGCGGCGCTCGTCGCCGCGCATCCCGTCGTTGCGCTCGCGCAGCCGGCAGACATCCCGGCGCTGACCAAGGTGATCGAGACGCAGCCGGCCGACATGGATCGCTCGGCATGGAAAGAGAAGCGCCGCGAAGCCGCGCGCAAGCTCGCCTCGAGCAAGGACAAGCGTGCAGTACCGGTGCTGATCAAGCTCGCCGATACCGAGACGTTCGACATCATCGGTGAGATCGCGATCGAAGGCCTCGGAAACATCGGCGACCAGAGCGCCGTCACCGTGCTGCGCAAGGTCGCCAACGACAACGCTCGCGACAAGCAGACGCGCGAGCTCGCGAAGAAGGCGTTGACCAAGCTCGGAGCGCCCGCGACGGGCGGCACCACGGGCGGAACGACGGGCGGCACCACAGGCGGAACGACCGGCGGAACGACCGGCGGAACGACCGGCGGAACGACCGGCGGAACGACCGGCGGAACGACCGGCGGAACGACCGGCGGA
>JANOPP010000405.1:0-4342 GCA_031421915.1 Myxococcales bacterium
GCTGCCGATACGGCTGCCGTGCGCATTTCGGTGATCAGACGCCCATCCATGCATGCCAAGGGCTCCCCAGTTTCCGGATCAAACAAGGAGATGGTGGCCATATGCGTGTGGAATTGGGTGCCTTCATTCTTTGGGTAATAGGTAACCAGCTTTGCCCCCATCCCATCCGGTGTCACCGCCGGCATGACGCCAAGGAAACGCTTGCCCACCTCAATCGTCAATATTTGCCGGACAGGCTGGATGACCTTCCCGGCAGAAAATTCGGCCAGCGCCCGCTCCATGGCGGGTATCAGCTGTTCGTAGGTCAGCACTTTTGAAATATCTGATTCGGAGAGATAAAGGACCATGGTCGCTCCCGTACGAAATCACTCCAGGCACCCTAGGTCCTTTGCCAACATCGCGCAACGGACATGGCAGAACCGACATGGGCACTGTCAGAGGAAGAACTGTTTTGGCCGCTGCGGCGCAGGCCCAACTATGCCAGATGACAAATCCCTCGCCGTCCCGAGATTTCAAGACATCACCCGAAATCATCCGCTTGGCGGTGATGCCCTGCGTCCGCTATGGGCGGAGGCCGTGTGGAAACTCTTCGGCCTACACCTTCTGAGCCGCAGGTTCAGCCAGTTTGCAGTTTTTGGCTCAGATTGGTCATATACGTCGTTTCGGACGCCTCCGGGGGCTTACGAGAGGCCTTGGCGCACACCGAACCGTCGATTTCAGCCAGTATTGGCGCGGATTACCCCGGGATTGCGTTCATCAGCGCCTTGATGCCAACCAGAGCGATCATGCGTTTGATGTTGTAGGCCAGCACGTTCAGCGCCATTTCCGTGCGCACCCCCCGAAGTCGCCGGGATAGGAAATGGCAAGGGCCCGTCCAGGACTTGATCGTGCCAAACGGGTGCTCGACCGTCGAGCGACGGACGCTCATCGGAGCTGCCGGGCTGCGGCGGCGGGCATTCGAGGCTTCGACCAAGTGTTCGTGCTCCCACCTTGAGACCCGACGCTCATGTCCAGTGGTGCAACGGCTTTTGAGGGTGCAATCCTTGCATGCGTTTGTCCAATACGGCGCATTTGGAGGCCCTGCTGCTCTGCGGTGGTGCGATGCGTCAGCGCCTGTCCGGCCGGGCAGCGATAGACATCGGCGTCATGGTCATACGCGAAGTCTGCCTTCACAAAATGCCCCTTTGATCGGGCTCCGGAGGTATCCGAACGTGGCACTGTCGCTGTTATACCGGCATTGTGGCAGGCAAGGATTTCGAGGGCGCTGAAGTAACCCTTGTCGGCAAGGACGTGCAGGTCCTCGCGCTGCAGAACGGCCTTTGCCTGTGTGGCCATCTTCGCCAGCAGATCCCGGTCATGCCCTTGGTTGGTGACCTCATGCGTCACGATCAGGTGGGTCTCGGCGTCGACAACGCTTTGAACGTTATAGCCGACATGCCCACTGTGCGACGCACGCGTCGCCATCGCCCGAGCATCGGCATCGGTAAGAGAGATCTGACCGTCGGGCGCATCGGCCAGCGCCTCATCCATGGCCAGAAGGCGTTCAATTTCCTCGCGGATGCGGTGATATCGACCGGCTAGATGCGCCGACCGCTCAGCCCGTGCTTCGCCGGTTTCCTGTCGATCGATCCGGTCGACTTCCTCGACATAGCGCCCGACCTCTGCCTCCAGATGTGCCAAGCGGCTCGCGATCTTGCCCTTGGTGAAGTTCCGGTCGCGGTTGTTGACCGCCTTGAATTTGCTGCCATCAACCGCGACAACGTCGCCCTTCAGTACGCCAATCCGGCGGCACAGTTCCACGAACTTCGCACAAGTCTTGCGGATGGCCGGGCCGTTCTCACGCCGAAAATCAGCGATGGTCTTGTGGTCAGGCACCAGCCGCCCGATGAGCCACATCAGCTCGACATTGCGCTCCGCCTCGCGTTCCAGCCGTCGGCTGGACGGGATCCGGTTTAGGTAGCCATAGATGAACAGCTTGAGCAGAATGGCCGGATGATAGCCTGGTCGCCCGGTACGCGCGGCGGCATGGCGGCGAAATCCGACGGCAGCCAAATCGAGTTGATCGACGAACAGATCGACGACGCGGACAGGGTGCTCCTCACCGATCCAGTCGTCCAAACGACCCGGTAAAAACGTCGTCTGATCTCGGCTAACACCTTCGATGAAACCGGCCATGCGAACCCTCCCAACCCTACAAAATCATAGCATAAATCCAGGTTTTTACACAGCCTCGGCGGAAAGCAGTCGTTCGCTGCGGCAGGCGTGAATGGCCGGTTCGGGGTCTTGTCGACCTGCATATTTAGTCTAGTGAATACTCAAAAGCCGCCGATCATATACCGACCCCAGTTTCAGACGGGCAGCTTTTTGATTTGTCCTTACACAGCAAGGACTTCCATCCTGCACCAATCGGCGTTTAGGTCGCGGCGACCTACTTAAGCTTTGGCTTCAAGTTCAAATTGACCTTGGCACACCCGCAGCGTGCGGATTCCTTCGTTTTGCCGGTCTTTACAACATAGATAAGGTCCCCGCAGACAGGGCATTCAAATTCGCGCTCAAACTGCTTGAAGGCGGCGACTACCGGCTCAAAATCCTGCCGCTGGAGGTTTGCCCACTCGTTGTAGTGTACGGCCGGATTGATTTCCCAGTGCTCACTTTGAGATTGGGTGACGGCAGCGGTGAAGGTCGCATGGCAGCCATTGATCTCGTCAAAGCGGGCGTTATCGCCCCAGCTTTGTGCGGTCACTTTGGCTTTCTTGTAGACATCGTTCATTGAGCTGATCGCGGCGGGCAACAGGTCGCCCAAGTCGTATCTGCCATCGCTGCGATATTCGACGCGCCCGCCCAGCCGCGCGCACCATTCCGCTGCAGCATATTCGAGGTAATGCCGTAGCTGACCGGCGGCGGCGCGTATCTCATTCGCCGCAACCAGCGCATCGACCTCGGCCCACACATCGGTCTGTTTCCATTCCTTCGGGCCGTGATCGACATGCCATTTACGGAAGGTGATCGCGCTCTTGCCCGAGACGAGCTTGCTGCTCTTCATGTGGTTGAGCCAGACCGGGTCGTGTGTGGTGAGCACAAACTGGGTGCTGGGGAACTTGGTTCTGAGCAGGGTACAGACTTCGCGCCGGTGCCCGGCATCGACCGACATCAATACGTCATCCAGGACCGCGAACGTGAACTGGTCGCCGAGCAAATGCTTCATCAAAGCGAGGTAGAGGCACAGGCCCATACCGTCCTGATGCCCTTCGCTGTGGTAGGCACCCGGAGGGAAGAAGCCCTTCCCATAGAAATCGACCTCGAAGCCGAGCTTGCCAAGCGAGGGCGTAAGCTGCGCCTCAAATTTGCTTTCATCGTCGCCGTTGATGTCGCGGTAGTAGCTTCGAAATTCCGCCTCCACGTCTTTATAGATGGCCTCGAGCGCCTTGTCGGTAGTCGTGCCATACAGTGCGCGGACTTTGGCCGCGGCGTCGGCCTTGGTTTTCCCCGCCGCATACTTCGTCATCGCCTGACGCCACGATTCCAAACGTTCCTGCCCTATGGTCAGGTAATCGCGCGCGGCGTCGCGGTCGGTCGGCTCCGGCAGAGCTTCCACACTCTCGGTCAACGTGGCGATATGGTCCATCGCTGGTTGGATGTCCTCCCAATCGGTGCCGAGCGCCGCGATAGCCTCGTCCAGCGGCAGGAAGTTGCGCAACGCTTCGGCGCGACGTTCGGCTTCTTTGGCCACTAACGCGAACGTCTCAAATGAGAGTGGGGTCGGCAGGTCGCGGGCATAGACCGCCAATTGCCGTAACATCGGCCGCAGCCCTTCCAAAGCGACTACGACAGGTTCGATCAACTCCTCGACCCGCTTGCGATCAGCAGCTGCTGCATGCAGTTGCTCCCGCTGGGCTTCTACCACGACGCGAAACTCGGCGGGCTCCCAAGCGATTTCGCAGACGGGGCATCGCTCTTCATCGAACAGGCTGAGGGCGGTGGCGAGCATGCCGTCGCGGGTGATGTCGGCAAGTTTGGCTTCGTTCTCTTTGAGGGCGGTAAGCGCAGCAACCACGCCGGACCATGCCACTTCTGTTTCCGTTGACTTGATCGCCTCCAGCGCGGCCAACCCATCGGCAATGTCGGACTTGGCTTGGGCCATGGGAACCTTGGATGCGGACACACCTCCCTGTGTTTCCAGCCCGTCCCGAATAGACGTGGTCGTTTCGAGTTTGGTCAGGGCGGGAAGAGCCAACGCGACCCGTTTGACGTTGACTGCAGCAAGCAGCGTGGATGATCTGACCTCGGAAATGCCTAAGGCGCTCATCATGTGAGTAGCGGAGCGGGCGCGCTCGCTTTCCAG
>JANOPP010000406.1:0-13312 GCA_031421915.1 Myxococcales bacterium
CGGCGCACCCGCGAAGCTCGCACCGAGCCCGACGGGCGCTGCCGCGACGGGTGCTCCTGCGACGCTCGCACCGGCGCCCCATGCCGCCGCGGTCCCGACGTCACCCGCGAAGCCCGTACCCGCGAAACCGGTTCGTGTGTGGAAGCCGATGCCGAAGCAGCCTGCGGCGAAGGCCGCGCCGGCGACGCCGCCGCCGACCCAGCTCGACTTCTCGAAAGAGGATCCGGCGGAGGCCCAGACCCAGTCGACGCTGCCGCAGTCGACGGCGGACAGCGATCGCGCGATCGATGCCGAGCGGCCGCGCCGCGATCCGTCGCGCGATCCAGTCTCGATCGACGCGCAGCGCCCGCGGCGCGAGACGCCGCCTCAGGTCGAGGGCGAGCCGCCGCGTAGCGAGCGTGCACCGCCATCGCTGCCGTCTGCGCCGGGCGACCGCACGCCGGCACCCGCACCGCAGCCACACGAGCCGCCGCGCGCGCCCGAGTCGCCGAAGACGCCGACGCCGGCGCCTGTCGAGTCGCACCCGCTCGCGGAGCCGGCGCTCGCCGCGCCCGTCGAGTCGCACCCGCTGTCGGAGCCGGCGCTCGCCGCGCCCGTCGAGTCGGCTCCGCACTCGCTCCCCGCGCTCGCGGCTCCTTGACCGTGGGCGCGCTGCGCACGCCTCCGGCCTCCGCGTTCGGCTTCGAGATCCGTCCGATTCCGCCCGCGGTCCGCGCCCGCATGGAGGGCGTGTCGTGGCACGGCGACCAGCCGCACTGCCCGCGCTGGGAGTCGCTCGCGTACGTCGTCGTCGATCACGTCACGTTCGACGGAACCGCGCGCGGCGAGCTGGTCGTCGCTGTCGAGGTGGCGCGGCATGCAGTCGCGCTGTTCCTGCGCCTGTGGCAGCTCGGGTTCCCGATCCGGCAGATGCGGCTCGTCGACGATTACGCCGCCTCCGACGAGGAATCGATGGCGGCGGACAACTCGTCGGCCTTCAACTTCCGGCTGATCGCAGGCACGCAGCTCCTGTCACAGCACGCACTCGGTCGCGCGATCGACATCAACCCCGTCGAGAATCCCTGGCGCAAGCCCGGCCGGATCGTGCCCGAGGCCGGCAAGGAGTTCGCCGATCGCACCGACATCCGCCCGGGGATGATCGTGCGGCCCGGGCCGATCGCCGCGCTGTTCGACGAGCACGGCTGGGAGTGGGGCGGCGACTGGCGTCACGCGTTCGACGATCACCACATCGTGTGGTCGCGCGCGCTCTAGAACAGCGGGCCGACAATGCGGCCCTTGACGTTCGCGTTCGGTACTGCGCCCCAAAACCGCGAGTCGTTCGAGTTGTAGCGGTTGTCGCCCATCACGAACACGTGACCGGCGGGCACGACATAGTGGAGCTGCGGCTGACACGGCGTCGCGCTCTCGGGGTGGACGGAGCGCACGATCGTGCCGGACGCCTGCGTCGTCGTGGGTATTGAACTGTAGACCGACTCGGAGCTGCAGCTCGGTGGCGTTCTCTCGTTCGGGAAGTCCCTCACGTCGAGGCGCTCGGCAGGCGACTTCGCGTCGCGTTGCGGCCGCTCGGGATCGTGGAACACGTGATAGCCGGCCTCCTCGTACTCGCTGCACGTAGTGATTCTCTTCTCCGATCCTTCGTACCAGTCCTCGTACGAGCAGTCGGCGCGGACGAGCTTCGAGGGAAGCGCCTTGCCATCGACGTAGACGACGTTGCAGCGCACCTCGACCGTCTGCCCGGCCTTCGCGATCAAACGCTTGAGGTACTCGTTCTTCTCGCACGGCATGTCGAACAGGATCAGCTCGCCGTTTCGCGGCTCGCGGAAACGATACGAGAGATAGTCCACGATCACGCGCGCGCCGATGTGCAGCGTCGGCTCCATGCTCGTCGAGGGCAGCTTGCGCGCGCCAATCACCATCTGGAACAGGCCGCTGAACACGACGCTGTAGACCACGGCGAGGACCGCGAGCGGCTTGTTCCACTTCTTGCGCAGTGGCTCGGCATCGCGGCCCGCCACGACGGCGGTGGCCACGGCCTCACTGGGGACCGACCGCGGCTTGCCGAGCCCCATGAACGCGGTCACCGCACTGCCGAGCATCACGAGCGGGAACAGCAAGAACAAGGGCGCGACGAACAGCGCCGCTACGACGGGGACAGGAGTGAGCGCGAACCACAGGAGCATGGCCTTGCGGCGGTGCATCAGCCCGTGGCCGAGGCCCGGGAACAGAAAACTCAGTAGAGCTATCCCGATGCGCTTACCGACCGTCACGGGCGCGAGCACACCACGTCCCCGATCTCGACGCCAGCGGTGGTGTCCGCTCGGTCGGCAATGCCTCAGGTCGTCGAGCTACCACCCATTGGCCAGGACTCGCGCGGTGGGCTCCAAGTGCTCGTGCGTGTGTGCAAGGAGACCCCGGCGAAGGGCGAGTCGTTCCGGGAATTCCGGTCCCGGCTGCGCGGCGCGAAGCTGTGGGAGCGCGATCGCCCGACCGTGGTGCTGCGGTTCCTCGGCGTCGGCGGTCCGACGATCACCACATCGTGTGGTCGCGCGCGCCCTGATTCGGCGAGCCGCGATACGTTCCCTCGGTCGAGGTCAGGGATCCCGAACCAGCAGTGACACGCGCGTTTCGAGATCCGCGCGGATCGCACGCCACCGCTCGGCGTCGAGCCCGATCGGCATCGGTTGAGACTCCGCATCTCCGAAGTACACGAGGCTCCGGATCACGTGCCCGATGTCCTGCGCCGGGTACTTGCGCTGGAACGCAGCGAGATGCTCGGCGAGCGAGTGCCCGCTCACTTCCAGGAGCGCGGAAAGGTCCCAGAAGTCGCGAGCTAGCCCACGACTCGAGATCGCAGCGAGCTTCATGCAGGCGAGGTCATCGACGGAGGCGAGCGGAATCGATAGCCCGGCGACGAGCTCGGGCGGGGAGAGCATCGCGTAGGGACAACGGAGCACGCTCACTGGCACACCGTCGACCGAGCAATAGATCGTGCCCTCGGCTTTCGACGTGATGATCACGCCGGGAATCGTCTCGATCTGCTGGAGTCGCTCCAACGGATCGGTGGCGGTGAACACATCGAGATCGTGCGAGGGTCGATGGCCGAGGCGTGCGGAGATCGCGATGCCGCGAGCGAGGTAGCAGCCGACCAACGCAGGCGCGAGCTTGGCGAGAGCGTTCCGCTGGGCGGCTGTGATCGGATCGGGCGTCACGCGATCCATGGAGGAGATCCGCCGCCGGGCCCCGAGTCATTCGGTAGACCACTTACCAGCGACCAGAACGCGCGCTCGCGAGGTGACAGTCGAGCGCCACGTCGCACCAGGAAATCGGCTCGAACGTCGGTCGGGAACGTGCGAAGCACCCATTGCATCGCCGCCCAATCCCCCCGAGACATCACGCGCTCGAGCACGTAGTCGCGATGCGCGACCGGGTCGATACTCTCCGGTTTCGAATCCCAGAACAGCCAATGCAACGCGGCGGGGATCACGATCGAAGTATCGCACGGTGCGTGGTGGCGGGTCTGATCGAGAAGGGTGCGCTGGGAGCTCGTACCCTCGCGCCAATCAGCGGCGAGCGTTCACGGGTGGTGTACGCTCGGCGGGCAATGCCTCAGGTCGTCGAGCTACCACCCATCGGCCAGGATTCGCGCGGTGGGCTCCAAGCGCTCGTGCGTGTGTGCAAGGAGACGCCGGCAAAGGGCGAGTCGTTCAAGGAATTCCGGTCCCGGCTGCGCGGCGCGAAGTTGTGGGAGCGCGATCGCCCGACCGTGGTCCTGCGGTTCCTCGGCGTCGGCGGTCCGACGATCACGCCGTCACCGTTCATGCAGGCGCTCGCCGCCGCGAGCGGCGAAGAGGCGCTCGCCGACGTGGTCCTCGATCGCGTGTGGCGCCTCAATCCGCTGCTCGGCAAGACGGTGCTCGAGCTCGTCTCGCAGCGCGCGTATCACAAGGACGAGATCTACAAGCAGCTTGGCAGTGCCGTGTACAAGGGCCTCGTGCCGTCGCGGCCGGCCCTCGAGATCTGGCTCCAGATCGCGCTCGGCACGGGCCTGCTTCGCACCCTCGGCATCGCGGTCGTCCTCGGTCCGCGCGCGGAGCGGTTCGTGGCGCTCGGGCAGGCGCTCGACGTCGACGAGTTCCTCCAGGAGGACAAGCCCGAGCCGGAGCCCATCATTCCGACGAACACCAGCGACGAGGAGGGCGCGAGTGCGGCACCCGTCGACGCGACCGGGCCGGAGTCGTCGATCCCGAATGTCGCCGCGGCGCCCGCGGGTTCACCACTGCCTGCACCGCTCCGTCACCTGTCCGCCGAGGGTGTGCCGCAGCCGCGCAACCGCGATCGTCCCGTGCCGACGTCGCGCTTCTCCGGCGGTTTCTCCGACGAGGTTCTGGACGAGACGAAGTCGCGGATCGCGGGCTGGTGGAGCGAGGCGAAGAAGGATTCGCTCGCCTATCAGCCCTCGGATTTCGCGATCGATCCAGAGGCATGGGTCGAGGGGGCCGACGAGGTCGTCTATCGGATCTCGGTCGCGGCAGCCCTCGCGTTCAGACTCGATCGTGATCGCAACGCGGTGATCGCCGCGTTCATGGCGCTCGACAAGGCCGGCGTGCTCGGCGACCTCTACCAGGGCATCGTCCCGGAGAACCTGCCAGCGCAGGTCGATGCGCGCGCGCTGATGCTCGCGTCACTCGCGGCGCGTCGCTGTGCCGAGGTGCCCGACCTCGCATCGCAGCTCGAGGGGCGCGCGTCGGCGGCCGAGGCGTTCGCGTCGCTCGACTCCGCGCTCGGGCGCGGCCTGTTCCGGACCGAGCTGTTCTGGATCATGGACATGCTCGCGAAGCTCGGAACCATCCGCTACGACGACCTCGGCGACTTCACGGTCACCCCGCACCGGATCGTGCGCGACACGCTGTTCCGGCTCGGCTTCATCGAGTCGCCATACGCGAGTGACGGCGCCGCACTGACCGCCGCGACGCGCGCCGCGCGCAAGGCGGTTCCGGACGGCGCTGCCGACGAGATCCTGACGACGTTCGCGCTCGCCGCGGGCTGCGCGTACGACTGCGCGCATCGCAAGACCTGCGATTACCCGTGTCGCGAGCGCCTCGAGTAGATCCCAGGCAACCATGGATGCAGGCGATCGAAAGGGTTCCATGCGGCTCGTTCTCGTGTTCGTTGTGAGCGGCTTCCTCGCGGCGTGCACCAAGCCCAACCCGAACGTGTGTTGCGTCACCCAGGCGCAGTGTGACGAACTCGGAGCTGCCGAGCTGCGCTCCTGTGAGGTCGGACAAGCGTGTCAGGCGAGTACTTGCGTTGCTTCCGAATGCGCTACGTCTTCGGATTGTACGAACCCAGACTCGCCGATCTGTGTCCTGAACCTTTGCGTAGGCTCATGCGTGAACGACGACGAGTGCGAAGGTGTTGCGGGACGTCCCTACTGCACGCCTGATTCGACATGCGTTGAATGCACCGATGCGGCTCAATGCCCAGCGTCAGCCGCGATCTGCGACACGACGATGCGTGCATGTCGCGGCTGCGAACGCGACGATGAATGCGACAGCGAAGTGTGTCTCGACGCGGATGGTGTGTGCGCGGCACCGGAGACGATCGTTTGGGTCGCGCAGACAGGTGCCGACACTGGCATTTGCTCAAAGGCTTCCCCCTGCGAAACGCTTGCCTTTGCGATGCAGCGAGTCTCCCCTTCGCGATCTGTCGTACGCATCCTGGGGACAAATATCAGCGACAACGCAGCGATCACGATCGATCGTTCGGTCACGATCGACGCGACGAACTTGCGGCTCGCCTCCTTCGGAAACGTACCTATTTTCAACGTTACATCCGGCTACGTGACGTTCGAAGGCATTGCTATCGAAGGCGTTGTCCCTACCGAAGTCGCAATACAGGGCGGAACCGCGACCACTGTCCGCCTCGTCGAGTCGAGCGTCCAGAGGATGATCATCAACACCAACGGAGGAGCCATTGAGGCACGAGCCGTGGCGGTCAGAGAGGGACAGATCACGTGTACGGGAGGCACGGTCGTAATCAAGGACAGTTCCTGGTCGCGCTCGGGCGTCCGGGGCAGTAACTGCAATGCGACGATCCTTGACTCGTACTTTGACGACGCCGGCGAGTTCTGGGTTTCGGGTGGTGTCGTGAGGGTGTTGAACAATGTCTTTGTGGTAACGAGCGAATACCTCGACCTTCTCAACGTCAGCACGCTTGGTACTGGGAGCACATTCGCCTTCAACACCGTCGTGAATACGGCCACCGTCACGATGTCCCCGGTAGCGTTGTACTGCGACGCGCCCACCCTCAACGTCACCAGCAACATCATCGCCTACAACAGCAGAGATCCAATCCGGGGTTGCGCGGTGACGAACTCGCTCTTTGATCCGCCCGCCGGCACGGATGCTGTGGGCAACACAACCGCAGATGTCACCACGTTCTTCGCCGATCTTGTTGGCGCGGACTATCGGCTAGCATCAGGAAGCCCAGCGATCGGTATCGGCGAGGCTACGATCGTTGCGGCTGACATCGCTGGATTGACGCGACCGTCGCCGGCTGGGTCCCAGCCGGACGCTGGCGCTCACGAAGCTCCTTGACGCGTTGCCGAGCCCATTCAAGCGCTCGCAGTCCGGCGTGCTAGCTTATGAGCATGTTGCCGGCCATCATCGTGGGTGCACTGACAGCCTGGTACTTGGGCATGCGTGCAGGAATCATCGCGGCCGTCCTGACGTTCGGCGCGCTTATTCTGGGGATGTTCGTCCCCGGCGTAAACCTTGCGGTCTATGCCCTGATCCTCGCGTGGTCGGCGGCCCTGTACTTCCTGGGCGCGAAGATGTCGAAGCAGTCGAGCTCCCCGGGGCTCGGGACCCTGTTCGGCGGCGTCACCGGGGCGGCTGGACAAGCCACCGCGTGGTTCAAGCGGCAGCTCAGCAAGACCAAGTAAGCTCCCGTCGCCGCACCGGAAAAGGCGATCCCTGCCGGGGCCAGTTGGCACCATTCGGGGCCTGCTCCCCCAGGCTGGAGGGAGAGCCCCCAGCGGTCCCGCCAGGTTAGTGACGGCACGCATGTTGTAGTAACTGCCCAACATGCGCAGTGCCCTGGTCGCCGTACTCCTTGGACTCTCCCTGGTCGCCTGCGATGTTGGTGACCCGATCGGTGGCGGTGGTGGCGGCGGCGGCGGTGGTGGAGGCGGGGGTGGCGGCGGTCCGGATGCGGCTCAGCTCGTCCCCCGCGTCGATCTCGCGGTAGACAAGCCGACCGTGATGACCGAGCTGCGGTCGTCGACCCAGATCACCGTGACGCTTGCTGCGACCGGCGGCTTCACCGGTCAGGTAGCGCTGACCGCGACGGTCGTCGATGCGAACAACGCTCCGCTGTCCGGCTGGACGGTCGCACTCAATCAGCCCACGGTGAACCTCACCGATGGTGGCACCGGTTCTGCCGTCGCCACGCTGACCATCCCGAGTGAGAACAAGGGGCTCGTCGGCAAGGTGAAGATCGACGCCGTCAGCTCGGCGGGCTCCACCACAATTGCGTCGGACGTCACGGCGCTCAACCAGGTCTCGATCCCGATCACGCTCTCGGCCGCTGGGCAGTGTGTTTATCCGCCGGCTGGAACGATCAACATGAGCATCGGCTCGAAGGTCCGATTCGTGAACAAGGCGACCAACGCCGACGACACCATCGCGATCCACATCACTCCCGAGATCAACGGACTCAACCACCAGGACAACACAACGCCGCAGAACATGGCGTACGAGCAAACGCTCGCGGGCACTCCGGGCCAGGCGATCAACTGGTATTGCCACGCACCGGGACCAACTGTCGGGACCCTCAAGATCCAACCCATGTAGCAGCCGGCACCAGGTACCGAGAATGGCAGGCGTGAAGCCTGCCGTTGTTCGTTCGGACCTAGAAACAGATCGCGCGGTCGGTGCACACATCGAAGAACTCACTCTCGGCGCAGAAACCAGACGCGCACTGATCGTAGCTCAGGCACGGCGCCCCATTTTCTTGCGGCAACGCGCAGGTGCCAACCGTACTGCCGTGACGGGCGCAGTACGCCCCGCCTGCGCAGCGGTCGAGACAAGGCATGCCGAGGTAAGGTGTGTCGACGCAGCGGAGCGTCACCGGATCGCAGCTGCGGAATTCCGAGCACTCCGCGTCGGTCGCGCAGGCGGCCCCCGTCACGCTGAGTGCCGCACAGATCTGCGCGGCGTTGCACAACGCACCGATCTCCGCGCACCGCATGTATGGACAGGATTCGCCGATCAATGGAAGTGGGCGACACGCGCCGGGCTGCAACTCGGTTGCACCGACGCAGGCGAGCCAGGGTTCGCAGTGGGTGTCGAGCGCGCAGGCGCTGCCGGCGATCCCAAGCGCGCGGCAGATGCCGTCGCTGCCGCAGAACGCGCCCCGTGTGCAGTGGCGGTCGACCTCGCACGTCTCATCGATCGCGGCGACGACGGTCGCCTCGCACAGACCGTAGCAGCACATGTCAGGTCCGCATTGTGGTGCGTCGCACTCACCCGACGCGCACTCGAGATCGAACGCGCACTCGGCGTCAGTCGGCAAGACGCCCGTAAGCACGCGCCGGCAGGTGGCCAGTGTCTCGCGCACGTCCACGGCGGTCTGGTCGCAGCTCATTCCTGCGAGCGCAACGTTACAGGCGAACGCATCGGCCGGATCGTAGTGTACGCGCCCGGCGCGAACCGCTGCTCGGATCTCCGGTTCGAACGTAGGGCGAAAGAACGCGATGCAGGAGTCCGCGTCCGCAAACAGCCCGCACCGCGTGAGGCGCTCGCATTCGGCTACGCGACGTGCTGCTGCGACGTCGTCGAACGCGACGGTCGGGATGTTGTCGCCGCAGCCCGCGGCGAGCACGGCTACAACGACCAAGGGACAGCGCACGAAGCGAGCGTACCGCGGGCCGTGCGATCGTGGCACGCTCGATGCCGTGAGAGCTGCCTGGTTGGTGATCGGCGTGATGTCGTGCTGGAGCGGCGGCACGCAGCCGACCGCGACCGAAGCGACGCAGCCGAAGCTCGAGACCTCCGGTCACGATCCGCGAGGCGCGTACTGGTGCACGATCGACGACGAGAGCTTCGCGCAGCATCGCTTCGCGTGCGTGATCAAGACGGTCGGTTCCCGCCTCGTCCTCGGCAAGCTCACCGGCTCGGAGCGGATCCGGGGCATCGTGACGCCGCGCGAGGACGGGTTCGAGCTCACGGGTGAGCTGTACTGCCGGTGGACGGCGTGTACCCGGTCACTCGTTCGCGGCACGTTCGTGCCCGATGGATCCGGGGCGTACCGCGGGACGTTCCGCGACGATCCGATCGTCATCCGGCTGATGCCGGCGCCGACGAATGCGTTCGGTGGCGAGGGCTACGGCGGCGATGGCTACGGCGATCCGTTCGGCTATGGCGGCCCGGCCGGCGGCAAGCGATAGTCAGCCCATGACTGAACCACAGAGCTTCGAGGAGTTCTGGCCGTACTATGTCTCGCAGCACCGCGACAAGACGTGCCGTCGGCTCCACTTCATCGGTACGTCGATCGCGATGGGCTGCGTCGCGATCTCGCCGATGTATCCGGCCGCGCTGCTCGCGGCACCGATCGCGGGCTACGGCATGGCGTGGATCGGTCACTTCGCGTTCGAGAAGAACAGGCCCGCGAGCTGGGGCGGCGCGAAGGCGGCCTGGTACTCGCTGCGCGGTGACCTCCGCATGTGGATGTACATGCTCGAGGGAACGATGGACGGCGAGGTCGCGAAGCTCGACGAGGCCGCGCCGGATATCGGCCCGGCCGTTCGCGCCTGAACGGTCACTCGGTCAGCGTTCGATCAGCTTGCGCTCGCGGCTGTCCCAGCGCCACACCGGGCCCTTGCCCGCGAGGTGCACACCGCCACGCCAGTCGTCGATGCCGCACTCGTGCACGCGATCGATCGCGCCCGCGAGCGCCTGGCGTCCGAGCGGCGTGACCGTCGCGGTGAATGACGTCAAAGCCGCCACCGCGGATCCCGTCGGTGCGCCCTCGAGGAAGCCGCAGCGCGCGAGGGTCTGCAGCGTGTGGAGGAGATACGCGTCCGTGATCGGGTAGCGCGGATCGTTTGCGTGCGCGCCGAGCATCAGCGCCTCTGCGGTCGACTCGCCGCGCGCGACGGCCGCCAGGATCTGGCGCTCCGTACGTGACATGCCGCTCGTCGGATCCGGGAACTCTTCGAGGTGACGCTCGAGCGCACCGGCGAGGAACGGCAGCGCCTTGACCCGGCGGGTGAGAAACGGCAGCGCGCGCGGATCGGCGGACGTCACCGCGATCCAGGCCGTGATCGCTTCATCGATCGCATCGCGCGACAGCGGCGCGCGGCGCGGCCACAGCTCCGCGAGCTGCTCGGGCTTGAGCTGCCCGAAGCCGAGGAAGCTCGGCACCTCGGGGTGGCGGTCGATCGAGACGATCGTCAGGGTCTGCGGCAGCCCCCGCCGCGCGAGGCGCGACAGCAGGCGAATCAGCGCGAGCTGATCGAACAGGTCGTGCTCGAACCAGAGGATGACCTCCTCGGCGCTCGCCGCCTCGTCGACGCCGCGATCCCAGTCGGCGATCCGACGGTCGTTGGCGACCCCGCGCGACGCCCAGAACTCGCCGCGGCGCTGGTAGTGCTCCTCGTCGGAGCCGGGCATCGACGGACCCTGATCGAGGGCGTCGGCGAAGACCCGGATCTCGCCGGGCAGGTCGGCCAGCGACAGGATGTCGGCCGTGCTGTCGCCATTGCAGACGTGGACGATGGGCTCCATGGGCAGGCTGTAGCAGCGTAACTACTGTCGCCGCAAGGGGAGCGGCGACGCGGTGAGCCACGCCGTCAGAAGGCGCACGAGTAGAGGTACGTCTCCATCGCTTCGATCGCGCGCGCGGACGTCGCCTCGACGAGCACGGGGCGGAGCGTCATGCCCTCGTAGCCGGGCTGCGTGAGCACGAGGAGGATCGGTCCGTTGTCCGCGATCGACCACGCGGCGATCGGCTCGGGAATCCCCGGTCCGCCTTCCGCGAGATCGATCGGACCGGGCTCCGCTCCGTCCATGAGCTGGCGTTCGAACGGCGCGGTGTGCACGGCGCGGCCGTCGCGCTGGATCGTCAACGTCCCCTTGAGATCCGCGGTGCGCACGAGCTCGAGGGCCAGTGGACCGATCGCGTAGCTGTGCTGCGCGGGAGACTTCGCCTTCGTCGTGATCGCGAGCGCGGTCGGCTGCCAGCTCGTCGGGCGTGCCGGTGGGAGGATCCACGCGGCGCCGGGCGTCAGGCGAGGGCCGGCGAGGGCGGTGACCCCGAGCTTGTTGCCGTCGCAGCCGTAGAGAACCTCGGTCGCGGCACCGGTGATGAACGTCTGCATCGCGCCCGCCGGGCCGATCGCACTCACGGAGGCGGGGAGCTCGCCGCGCGCCACGGTCGTGACGAGCGGGTGATCGTTGTTCGTCGGTCCGAAGCCCTCGTCCTTCGCGTCGGTCGTCGCCGTCGCGAGTGCGAGCCAGCCGAGCGGGTCGGTCGGGCCGATGCGGATT
Source organism: Myxococcales bacterium (assembly GCA_031421915.1). GTDB lineage: Bacteria > Myxococcota_A > Polyangia > Haliangiales > Haliangiaceae > JABFXX01. The sequence goes on from JANOPP010000406.1 coordinate 11,550, forward strand.
GCTGATTCACCAGAGGCGTTGGCCGGCAGCGGCTCGCGCGGTGCGCCGCACGCCATGACGACCACAAGGGAGAACAGCGAGGTGCGCATCCTCCACAATATGTTCCCGTTTGGGCGTGATGTCGCGGCCTCGGGACAGGCAGCGCGGCGCCGCTCGACGCTGAAGATCGTTGCGACCCTGCCGTGAGCCGGCGTAGGGTCCGCCGATGCGTCGGATGCTCCGTGCCTTGCTCGTCACCGCGGTTGGCTGTGGTGGCGGGTCCGCTGCACCGGATGCACCGCCCGACGCCCCCGAGTGCAACGCGCTCGGCACCTGCGTGTGGCTCGACGAGTATCAGCGCCGGATCGTGTCGGACCTCGCCGGCGAGACCGAGGTCGCGCCGAGCGTGCGCTTGCTGCACCGCCAGAGCGTCGCCGAGCGCGATGCCGCGCGGACGTACCTCACCGACGAGCTGACCGCACTCGGTTACGCGCCGACACGCCACGGCTATCCGACCGGGGCCAACGTCGTCGCGACGCTCGACTCGACGACCGGCGGGACGGATCTGATCGTCGTCGGTGCTCACTTCGATGGTGTCGCCGCAGGGCCCGGTGCGGCGGACAACGCGACGGGCGTCGCGAACGTGCTCGCGGCTGCGCGGTACCTCCGCGACCTCCCGGTGCGCCAGCATCCCGTCGCGTTCGTGCTGTTCGATCAGGAAGAGATCGGGCTCGTCGGCAGCAAGGCGTACGCGCAGTCCCTGGTCGTCGCGCAGACCCAGGTCCGCGGTGCGCACGTGTTCGACATGCTCAGCTTCGACGGCGATGGCGATCGGGCGGTCGAGCTGTGGTCGGCGTCTCCCGTGATCGAGGCGCTCTATCAGGCACACGGTAGTGCGGCGGGAACGCCGATCCAGCCGGTGACGTTCAAGCTCAGTGACCACCAGGCCTTCCTCGACGCGGGGTTCCCGGCGGTCGGCATCGGCGAGGAGTTCGTCGCGAGCGATCACACGCCGCACTATCACAAGGCGACGGACACGTTCGCGCAGGTCTCGTTCGCGCACCTCGCGACGGTCACGCACCTCGCGCTCGCCGTCCTCGAGACCGACGTCGCCGCGCCGTAGGCCACGTCAGCGCAATCGATCTTCCGTGCCGACCAGGCGCTTGTTGAGTGTCGAGGGATCGAGCTCGACACCGCCGACGAGCATCACTGCCACCGGCCCTTCGGGACCGTCGCCGAGAAGCGTCTGGTACGCATGCCCGGAGAGACCAACGTAGAACGGCCGCCCCCACCGCAGTTGGAGCCTGGTACGGACAGTGGTCATGTTCGTGGACTAGGCGAGCGGCGGTCCTTCTACGATCTTTGCGTCGTCGGGTTCTCGAAACCAGTTGCGGCGCGTCAGGTCTTTCAAGACCGATGGGTACGGTGAGAACTCTAGGTGTGAAAACTTCTGCGCTTTGATCATCGCCTGGATGAAAGGGGCAGGACGATTGCGACGGCTGAGCGCTCGTAGAGTGTTCAGATAGTCGCTGCGGAACACCGTCGGGATGATGATCGTCGACTGGCCGACAGCTACAAGCTCAGCATTCATCATGATGCGCGACGTCCGTCCGTTCCCGTCAACGAACGGATGCACGTCACTCACGAGGAACGCGATGAAGATGGCGCGCGGCAATCCGGTCTCTAGCCCCTGGTAGAGTTCCCAGCCCTTGCGCAGGGTTCCCCGTACGTAGTCGGGATGTATGAATCGCGTATCGCCCGCACGATTGGGCTCGGTCTTGAAC
>JANOPP010000407.1:0-1840 GCA_031421915.1 Myxococcales bacterium
GCTCAACAATAGGAACGCAGCCATAGGCGCCATCGCCCCGAACTTAGGCGTAGTGGCTATCTCCCGTTGCCTTCGATGCTCTGCGGCAGTCTCTTTGTATTTCAGTGAATCGTGCTTGATCGCTGCTTCTAGCAATTGCCGGCATTGCGATTGATTCAGAAATAGAATCTCGCCTACCTCACCTGAAACAGTTTTGAGAGCGCGCCTGATGTCATCATGCGTCAATCGAGCGAACAGATCGCAATCGCATAGGTATCTGAGTATTGTCCGCACTGCTCTCAGATCCTGATTGATTGCTGTCGCGGATAGTCTTTCATCGCCAGCTACGAACGTTCCAGGAGTTGCACCAGGCACCGCAATTCGTTTCTTTGCGTTCTCCATGAACGATCGAAACTCCATCATGCGCGCGCGCGTCACGTCATTGCAGGTCTTGACCTTACTTTTTGCAGACCAAAGCTGGAACTTTTTGATCGATCTCCGATAGATCTCGACAGTGCGTGGACGTAGCGCTGGATGCGCCGTGAAGTATCGATCGATCGCAACGCTCAGATCGACGCCTGTCGCACGAGCTGCTCCGCCTTCCAGCTCGATCTTTCGCTTCACAATCTCTTGACTTTTCTTGACAGCCCATGTGGCTCGGGTTTCAAGCGTCGCTGAATGCGAGTCAGGGATCGTCTCTTTTTTGAACTTGTCAGAATCGGGATCTCGGAACCGGATTCGCCAGCCTAGGTGCGTGCTATCTGGCTTGATGAGCACAACACCGGGATGCTTTTGACCGCGTTTTTTAGGCTTTTTCGGGGGCATGGCTTCGGGCACTTCCTTTGCCTTCTCAGGGCACTTCCCAGGGTATTTCGTTGACGCCGAGTGCGTCAAAAACCCTGAAGTTTGGCGGACACTGAACGAGGCAAAAACGCAAAATGTCCGGCTAAACCACTGATTCAGTGGTTTAGCCGGACAATAATAGCACAATACAAGAGCGACGGTACGGGCATCCACATCACGGGCATTCCGGCGTGACGAGCCCGTAGCAGGCGAAGCTTCACGAGCGGTTGCGCCTGCCCGGTGACATCCCCTCGGGATTCCCGCTTCTGGACGTGCTAATCCGGCGCCCATGTCGGTTTCCTGCGCGTCGCAACTCACGCTGACTGCCCTGTCCGGGGTGCCGCGCGTGCGTGAAGGCGACGACGTGGGGGCGCTCGTGACGCGAGCGCTCTTGGCTACGGACTTTGTGCTGCGCGACGGCGATGTGCTGGTCGTGACGTCGAAGGTGCTCTCGCGCGCGGCTGGGCGCTTCGTTGATCTTTCAGAGGTCGTCGCAAGCGCGCGCGCGGTCGAGCTTGGCGCCCAGATCGGTAAGGACCCACGCGTGGTCGAGCTGATCTTGAGCGAGAGCAGCGCGGTGTCCCGCACCGCGAAGAACGTGATCATCGTGCGGCACAAGCTCGGCTTCGTGTCGGCGAATGCAGGCATCGATCTCAGCAATGCACAGCCAGCCGACCATCGTGTTGGTGTGGGCCCGTGGGCGCTGCTCCTGCCCATCGATCCCGATGGGGATGCGGAACGTCTGCGCGCCGTGCTCAGCCGCGAGCATCACGCTCAGATCGGGGTCGTCATCTCGGATTCGCACGGGCGGCCCTTTCGCTTCGGAACAGTGGGCGCGGCGATCGGCGTCGCAGGCTTGCCTGCCCTGCAGAACCAAATCGGCCTGCCTGATCTCGATGGTCGCGTGCTCGAATCGACCATCACCGCCCTGGCCGATCAGGTCGCGGCAGCTGCGGATCTGGTCGCAGGCCAGGCCAACGAAGGGCGCCCGTTCGTGGTAGTGCGCGGCCTTTCGTTT
>JANOPP010000408.1:0-35089 GCA_031421915.1 Myxococcales bacterium
GACGAAGGCGATCCCGACGAAGGCGATCCCGACGAAGGCGATCCCGACGAAGGCGATCCCGACGAAGGCGATCCCGACGAAGGCGATCCCGACGAAGGCGGCCGCGACGAAGGCGGCCGCGACGAAGGCGATCCCGACGAAGGCGATCCCGACGAAGGCGATCCCGACGAAGGCGATCCCGACGAAGGCGATCCCGACGAAGGCGATCCCGAGCACGATCGTCCGCCCCGCCGGGGGAGGTCAGGTCGTCGAGATCCTCGACGACGAGCAGCCGATCGAGGCGCTCCGCCGCTACCTCGCGAAGATCCACGGCATGGCCTCGGTGCAGGAGGGCCAGGTCGCGCTCGGCTCCGCGCAGCTGATGTTGCTACCGATCGCGCGCGAGCACCGTGGCGGTGAGGAGGTCAAAGCGCTCCTCGATCTCGTGCGCTCACGCTGGACCGCATTCCCCGACCCCGCCGGGTTTCATGCCCAGGAGTTCCTCCGCAATGCGTTCGCCGCGGTCGGCGAGGACCGCGAGCGGATCGCGCATCTGCTCGAGCTCGTTCCGACGGAGCCGTCCCCCGAGCTGCAGTTCACCATCGCGTGCGCGCACGCGGTCGCGGGCGACCGCGACCCGATGCTCGCCTCCCTGCGCCGCGCGCTCACCGGCGGCGTGACCGCGGCCCAGGTCCGCCGCGATGGCGACTTCGCCAGCTTCCTCGACGATCCCGAGGTCCGCGAGCTGCTCGACGATGCGCGCGCGCCGGCGATCCCCGTCGATGTCGAGCCGCATGTCGAGCCCGTCCGCGAGGCGCTCGACGCCCTCCTCTCGACCCTCCACGACCTCGGTCAGCACGGCACGCTCAACCCGCCGGCGAGCCTCGATGCCGTGCTGGCGGCCGAGCGCGCGAGGAAGATCCAGCTGCCGAACGACTACCGCGCACTGCTCACGATCGCCGACGGCTTCGCGATCTGGGACAACGAGTTCCTCGGTACGAAGGACTTCCGTAGCGACACGGCGCTTGCGAAGAGTGCCCGCGAGTACCTCGAGATGTCGGCAGGATATGGCGCGACCGGCATCGACGAGTGTGTCCCGATCGCGAACTGGGGCCAGCCGAACGACTGGCTGCTGTTCGACCCGCGCGGCAAGATCCGCGGCGGCGAGCCGGGCTACGTGCTGATGCTCAACGCCGACGAGCTACCGATCGATGATCTGGTCGCGGCGCTCGATCGGATCGCGCGGATCGCGGCCGACGTGCTCGGTACGAACTAGGGATCGGTCGGAGGGCGCTCGAGGTTCGCGGACTTCTTGTCCTCGCGGGCGCCGCTGCCGACCCAGCCTTTCTTGCGGAACCAGAAGTAGATCCCGAGCGCGACGCCCCCCATCAAGGCAAGCGCGAACGGATAGCCGAAGAACCAGCGCAGCTCGGGCATGTTGAGCGGGCTGTACTCGGGGTCGAAGTTCATCCCGTAGATGCCGGCGATGAACGTCAGCGGCAGCATCACCGTCGACATCAGCGTCAACGTCTTCATCACTTCGTTCATCCGGTTGCTCTGCACACTCAGGTAGGCGTCGAGCAGGGAGCTTACGAGATCGCGGTAGCTCTCCGAGATGTCGTTGATGCGGAGGAAGTGGTCGTAGACGTCGCGATAGAACGGGATCGCGTCCGCCGGAATCTCGCCGAAGTCGCCGCGCGACAGGCGGAGCAGGATCTCGCGCTGGTGAATGCTCATCCGGCGCAGCTCCTGGAGCGTTCGCTTGAACGCGAGGATGCGCGCCAGCACGCGCTTGCCCTTCTGCGTCCCCGCCTTCGCGAGGACGTCGAGCTCGAGCAGCTCGATCTCGGTGTCGAGCTGCGAGATCACGGGTAAGTACCGATCGACCGCGCGGTCGAGGACCGCGTGCGCCAGCCAGGCGATCCCCTTCTGCATCAGGCGCGGCGAGTGGTCGAGCTCCGTGCCGATGTCGTCGGAGATCAGGCCGTCGCGATCGTGCGTGACGAGCCAGTTGTCGCCGATCAGGATGTCGATCTCGACGAGCGAGAGCTTGGACTTGGTCTTGCCCTCGATGCCGTGGATCAGGACGTAGAGGTAGTTGTCGAAGTCGTCGATCTTCGGGAGCGAGCGCGAGCTCCACACGTCCTCGATCGTCAGTGGGTGGATCTTGAGGACCTCGCTGAGGATCGCGTCGGCCTCGGAGGAGTGACGCTCCAGCTCGATCCAGATCCGCTTGCCCGCCGCGAGCGCGGCCCGGATCTCCGTCGCGCTCGTCGTCGCGTGGAGCTTGCCATCTTCGAGGATGCGCGCCTGCACTAGTGGCTCCGCGCCTGGCGCACGATCTCGTGGAGGACACTCGTCAGTGCGTGGGAATCCTGGCCCTTGCGGAACATGGGTCGACCGGGAGCGATGGTACCCGGATCGTCACCTTCGCCGTCGGACAGGAACACGATGCGCTCGGCGAGCGCGGGCTTTTCGCTGATCACCCAGCGATACAGATCCGCGCCGCTCCCGTCGTCCATCTGCCAGTCACTCACGATCGCGTCGAACTCTTCGTGGTGGAGCAGGATGATCGCCGCGTGCCCACTCTCGACGCGGGTCACCTGGTAGCCGTTCTGCGCGAGGAAGTCGCCGATCACCATCAGGAGCACGGGCTCGTCGTCGGCGAGCAGGAGGCGCGGGGCGGTGCTCTCCATCTCGGCGAGCGCATCTCGCGTGGCCTCGAGCTGGGCGCGTCGCTTCACGGCCGCGAGCGCGACGCGCACGATCTCCGCGGGGCGTGCCATCGACACCGACAAGCAGCGACCGGCAACGATCTGGTCGAAGTCCGCGGGGACCTCGGCGGACACGAACACGAACTGATCGCGCAGGTCGTAACGGCGCTGGAGAGACCACCGATAGACCTCACCGCCGACCGGGTGCTTGGTGTCCCAGGGTGCGACGACTACCGAGACGGGGCGGTCTCCTTCGAGGTGTGCTTGCGCGCGAAACCCTGACACGGCCGTCACGACGTCGAAACCACTCGCTTCGAACAGTCGCGTCATGATGTCGAGCGCGTCGACGTCGACGTGAATCACGAGGACGGTAGGACGGGCCAACGACACAGTGGCGCTCATTATAGCCGTGCTAGTGTTTCGGGCATATGCGATGGATCTACGCGCTCGGCGCTGCCGCCGGGCTTCTGGGCTGTCCGGGTGCCTCGACGACAACGGTCAAGACAGACCCGAAGACGGTGGTCCCCCCGGTCGAGATCAAGATCGACCTTGCCGACGTCCCGTCGAAGATCGATGTCACCAGGAGCTCCCCGACCGACGGGAACGACCCCGCCAAGCGGTCCCCGCTTCTCGACATCATGAAGGCCGAGAACGACCGGCAGATGGCCGCGCTGCGCACCCAGAAGGAGCCCGCGCACTACCTCGCGTACCAGCTCGTCGAGCAGCGCATCGTCAACCTCGAGGCCGAGGGTGGCGCGCTGATCACCGACAGCGACGACACGGCTCGCAACCTCGATCTCGAGCTGCGCGTCGGGTCGCCCGAGCTCGACAACACGCGCAACCTCGCCAGCGACGACAACGGGCTCAACGCGCCGATGAATCGCCGCGGAGTCATCCCGTTCGGCGAGGACAAGCAGGCGATCTCGAACGCCCTGTGGCTCGAGACCGACCGCCGCTACCGCGAGGCTGTCACCGCTCTGGGCTACGTCCGTCAGGATCAGTCGACGCTGTCCAAGCAGCAGACCGCCCCCGACTTCGCCTCGGATACCCCCGAGGTCTACGTCGAGGCGCCTGCCTCGCTCGTGTTCGACAAGCAGAAGTGGATCGACCGCCTCAAGCGGTGCTCCGCCAAGGCGCTGAAAGGCCAGGCCACGCGCGGCACGTGCAGCACCGTCTTCCAGCTCAACACCACGTGGTTCGTGAACAGCGAAGGTGATCAGATCCAGCTGTCGTGGACCAACGCCCAGATGGCGGTCTCCGTCGGCGTCAAGGCCGACGACGGCATGGGCTTGTCGCGCCTCGAGCAGCGGTTCGGTCGCCAGCCGTCGGACCTCCCCGGCGATCCCGAGATCGACAAGATGATCGCGACCGTGTCGAGCGACCTCGACGCGCTCCACCATGCCCCGCTCGCCGAGCCCTACGTCGGTCCCGCGATCCTCGAAGGCCGCGCCGCGGGCGTGTTCTTCCACGAGGTGTTCGGTCACCGCATCGAGGGTCACCGCCAGAAGGAGCTGACCTCCGGCCAGACCTTCGCGTCGTACGTCGGCAAGGACATCGCGCCCGAGTGGTTGAGCGTCTACGACGACCCGCAGATCGTCTCGCTCAACGGCATGCAGCTCAACGGCTTCTACCGGTTCGACGACGAGGGCGTCAAAGCGCAGCGCGCCGCCCTGATCGATCGCGGCAAGCTGGTCGGCTTCGTGATGGGCCGCAACCCGATCAAGGGCTTCGCGTCTTCCAACGGCCACGGCCGCCGGTCGCCGGGCTATCCCGCGGTCGCGCGTCAGGGCAACCTCGTCGTCGAGGTCGCCAAGAGCGTGCCTCGCGCCGATCTCGAGAAGTTGCTGGTCGAGGAGATCAAGAAACAGAAGCGCCCCTACGGGATGATCTTCACCGATATCAGCGGCGGTTTCACGAATACGAGCGCTTTTGCTCCCCAGGCCTTCAAGGTCAACCCGGTGATGGCCTACAAGCTCTACGCCGACGGGAAGAAAGAGCTGGTCCGCGGCATCGACATCAGCGGGACCCCGCTCGTCGCCCTCCAATCGATCCGCGCGGCCAGCCGCGAGGTCGAAACGTTCAACGGCGTGTGCGGTGCGGAGAGCGGCTGGGTGCCGGTCTCGGCCTCGTCGCCCAGCCTTTTGATCGAGCGCCTCGAGATCGAGAAGGGGTTCATCCCGCCCGACCGACCGCCGTTGCTCGGACCTCCCTCGATTCGCACGCACGTCAAGGAGGCGCCGTGAAGCGCATCGGAATGGTTCTCGTCCTGGTGTTCGCGGCGCAGGCGAACGCAGTCCCTGCCAAGGAGCTCCCGAAGGGTCCGCCCTCGAAAGCCGTGACCGAGGAGATCCTCGACGCCGTCGCGGAGGAGATGAACCGGGCGCTGTCGCTCGAGATTCCCGGCGCGCCGAAGCCGTATCACATCAGCTACAAGGTCACCGAGGTCGACGTCAACGACGCCGCCGCGACGCTCGGCCACACCACGAGCAAGCGCAACCGCCACTTCGTCAACATCGAAGCGCGTGTCCGCGTGAAGTTCGACTCCGTCGACAACTCGAACTTCTCGGTCGCCAGCGCCGAGGAGATCGACGGCGTTGCGGCGCTCAACCTGCCGATCGAGGCGAATGCCCGGATCGCGCGGCGCGCCGCGTGGCTCGTGAGCGACACGGCGTACAAGGAAGCGTTGATGCAACTTCGGGCCAAGCTCGAGAGCCGCCGCGCCGGTGGTTCGCGCCCGAGCGACGTGCCGTCGTGGACGCCCGCCAAGGCGATCGTCAGCGAGGAGCCGGTGCTCGTGCCCGCACTCGAGAGCCTCGACGAGCTCGAGACTCGCGCCAAGGCGATCTCGGCCGTGTTCCGCGACCACGGCCATATCCGTGACTCGCGCGTTGCCGTCACCAGCTATCTCGAGCGCCGCTGGTACCTCACCACCGAGGGCACGAGCGTCACCGACACGCGCCGCGCGAGTGGCGTCGTGATCGCGGCCTCCGGCCAGGCGAACGACGGCCAGCCTCTACAAGATTACTTCCTCCGCTACGGCCACACGGCCAAGGATCTGCCGACGGACAAGGAGCTCGAGAGCGAGACCAAGAAGCTGATCGAGACGATCGCCGCGCTCGCGAAGGCGCCCGTGATCGAGCGCTACAGCGGTCCGGTCCTGTTCGAGGGCGAGGGCGCCGTCGGTGTCCTCCGCTTCACGCTCGCGCCAAACCTCGGCGGCACGCCGGTCCCCGAGGGCCTGTCGCCGCAGGACGCCAAGACGTTTGGTGGCGCCCTGACCGACAAGGTCGGCCTCAAGGTCACCGCGCCGACGATCTCGATCTACGACGATCCGACCGCGCGCGATGGCGGTGGCAAGGCGCTGATCGGTGGCTACAAGATCGACGACGAGGGCGTCGCCAGCCAGCGTGTCGAGGTCGTCAAGGACGGCACGCTCAAGACGCTCTTGCTGTCGCGGACCCCGTCGCAGAAGGGCCAGGTCTCCAACGGTCACGCGCGGCGCACCGCCGAGGGTGGCGCGTTCCACGGCAGCGCGACGAACCTGTTCGTCCAGGGCAAGGGCGCGACCCCGCGTGCAGCGCTGCGCCAGAAGCTGATCGCCCAGGCGCGTGCCGACGGTCTCAAGTACGGCCTCGTGATCCGCAAGTTCGACGATGCAGCGATCACGTCCGCGCCCGAGTTCTCGCGCCGCGAGCTCGTGCAGCTGATCAAGACCACGGACCAGCAGCTCCCCCCGCCGACGGTACTCGCCTATCGCGTGTATCCGAACGGCAAGGAGGAGCTCGTGCGCGGCGCGCAGCTCGCCGAGGTCCCGATCCGCGCGTGGAAGGACATCCTCGGGGTCAGCAAGGAGACCACGACCTACAACTTCCTCGCGGCGAACGAGAGCCAGCTCCAGCTCCGACTCACCGGCGGCACCGACGACGGCTTCGTGCCGTCGGGTGGGATCGAGAGTGGCATCGTGACCCCGGATCTCCTCCTCAAGGAGATCGACGTGCTGTCGACGAGCGCAGGCGATCGGCCGGCGCCGCTCCTGGCGAAGCCCGGCAAGTGACGTGAAGCTCCGGCTCCACGCCGTCGAGCCACGTAGCCGGGCGAACGGACCCGGCTCGCGGTTCGTGGTGTGGATGCAGGGCTGCACGCTCGGATGCGCCGGCTGCTTCAACCCGACCACGCACGAGGCCGCCGGGGGCCGTGAGGTCACCGTCGCCGAGCTCGCCGTCGAGCTGCGCGCGGCACACACGGCGGGCTCCGAGGGGCTATCGCTCTCGGGTGGTGAGCCGCTGCAGCAGGCCGCAGCCGCAGCCGCCTTGCTCGCGGAAGCGCGGGCGCTGGGGATGTCGACGCTCGCGTTCTCCGGCTACACGATCGAGGAGATCCGTGCACTGCCGTCGGGGCCCGAGGTCCTGGCAGAGCTCGACGTATTGATCGACGGCCGCTACGTCGCCAGCGATCGGCTCGCGACCGGGCTGCGCGGCTCGGCCAACCAGCGGATCCAGCTTTTGACCTCGCGGTACTCGCTCGCCGAGGTCGAGGCGACGCCCATCGCCGAGATCCGGATCGGGCCAACCGGCGAGGTCGTACTCACCGGCGTCAACCCGCTCAAGCTGCGTCGCTGATACGCTGGCTCCATGGCCGAGCCCCCACCGCCCGACCTGCGAGACAGCACCGGGCGTGCGATCCGCATCATCATCGGGCTCGCGATCGGAGTCGCCGCTGGCGTCGCAGCGTACTTTCTCGCCAACGCGCTGATCGCGCCCGAGCCCGATCCCGTGTTCGTCTCGCGCCGGCAGATGGGTCGCGACACGTTCGTGGCGTGGGTCTCGCTGCTGACCGGCGTGGTCAGCCTGTTCGTCGCGCTCGTCGTCCAGAACCGGATCGCGACGAACAAGTGGGAGCGTGAGCGGCTCCCGCAGGCGCGGGTGCGATGAAGGCCCTGCTTCTTCTGGTGCTCGCGAGTGCATGTGTCGGCACGAAAACCATGCCGTGCCCCGGGAGCGACCGAGTTTGTCCCAGCGGAACCGTGTGCCTGGCTCTCGCGTCGGCACCCGAGGATCCGCTGTGTGTCCGACCCGCCCAGTTCCCACCGTGTGATGACGCCCTCGATTCGACGGCGTGCGACCTCGATGCGGACGGCGAGTCGGACGGGACATGCTTCGGCGGCGCGTGCCTCCCGTCCGGGTGCGGCAACCTGCGGATCGATGCAGGTGAGGTGTGCGACGACGGCGCGAACGTGATCGGAGATGGTTGCTCGGCGGACTGTCGATCCGTCGAGGTTTGCGGCAACGGCACCATCGATCCGGTGACGCTGGTCGGCGGAGTCTCCGTGGTCAACGAGCAGTGCGACGACGGCGGCTTGCTCGGGCACGATGGTTGCTCGAGTGAGTGCAGCGGCGAGACGACGCGATGGACCAAGGTCGGCAACAGCGAGCCGGACCCGCGTGGTCAGGCCGCGATGGCCAGCGACACGCGGGGCGCTCGGATCGTGTTGTTTGGCGGCACCCAGCCCGGTACCACCCAGTTCGCCAGGCCGTCCCGCAACGATTCGTGGATGTGGCGTGGAGGCTGGACCCGCCTCGCTGTGGCCGACACACCTCCTGGTCGTCACGGACATGCGCTCGCGTACGATCCCGAGCGCAACCATACGATCATGTTCGGTGGTTCGACGCGATTCGAGGCATTCGGCGAGGAATTCCTCGGTGACACCTGGATCCTCGACGGCGACCGATGGGCTCCCGTGGCGGCCACGTTGGCGCCCGTCGCTCGCGCCGGACATGTGATGGCCTATCACCCCACGATCGGCATTGTTCTGTTCGGCGGACGATCGGCAACGGGAGACCTCGACGACACCTGGATCTGGAACGGTGGCACCTGGAGCGAGCTGGCGGTTGGATCCACCCACCCATCGGGCCGCCACGGTCATGCGATGGCCTTCGATCCCACGCGCGGCGTGATCGTGATGCATGGTGGCTCGGCTGGCTCACAGGAGACGTGGGAGTTCGACGGCGCGACATGGACACGAGCCGCTGCGTTGGGTCCGGCTCGACTGGGGCATGCGCTCGCCTTCGATCCGACCCGCGGTGAGCTCATTCTGTTCGGAGGCCGCGATCAGGGCGCCTACCTGAGGGAGACGTGGCGACGAAGCGGAGAAACCTGGGTGAGGATCATCACCACTAGCCCGCCCGCAGCGCGCTCGTTCGCCGGACTGGCAAACGACCCGCGAACCGGGGAGCTGATCCTGTTTGGCGGGCTTCGAGCGCCGCCACCCATGTGCACCAGCTGCGGAGAGAGCCCCACGAACGACACATGGCGGTGGAATGGCACCGCGTGGAGTCAGCTCGTCAGACAGACGCCGACCCGCATCACGGAGCACGCCGCGGTCCTCGATCTCGAGCGCGGCCGCATCGTTCGATTCGGCGGACGCCGGGTCTCCTTCAACGGCACGCTGCTCGTTACCGAGCAATCCAACGAGACCTGGGAATACGACGGTACGCAGTGGTCTCTCGGTGTGGTCGGGCCGACCGCTCGGTACAGGACCGCGATGGCGTACGACGCGACCCGCAAGGTGACGGTGCTGTTTGGCGGGTATTCGGACGTTGATGGCGTACTCGGAGACACCTGGACGTGGGACGGAACCAGCTGGACGCCGCGGACGGTGACGCCTGCTCCATCGCCACGACAGGGGCACGTGATGACGTTCGATCTCGCACGCGGCCGCGTCGTCTTGATCGGTAGTGGTACGGATACCTGGGAATGGGACGGCGCGCGATGGATCGACGTGACTCCTGCTGCAGGCTCTCCACTGGGGCTCACAGATGTCGCGTTGGCCTATGATCCGATTCGCCGGCACGTCGTGATGTTTGGCGGCACGGCTGGCAGCGACACCTGGGTTTGGGATGGAACGACATGGCTCGAGCGCCATCCGCCGAGCTCGCCGTCGTCGCGGAGCAAGGCGGGCTTGGTGTGGGACGGCAACCGGGGCCAGATGGTTCTGTACGGTGGTGAGGGATCCGATGACTCCTGGGCGTGGAACGGAACGCGGTGGACCTTGCTCCCGGTGGATGCGTCACCCCCTCGACGGGCAGGATTCGTAGCGGTCGGCGCGCCGACGGGCGACGGCCTGTACATCTTCGGCGGCTACGATGAGGAGAAAACCCTGGACGACGTCTGGCGCCTCAGCCTTGACGACCGCGATGGCCGCTACCAGACCTGCCGTACACTGATTGACGAAGACGACGACGGTCTCGCTGGTTGCGCGGAACCGGACTGCTGGTCCGTGTGCACGCCGTCATGCCCACCAGGTGCGATGTGCTCACCGTTGGCGCCACGCTGCGGCGATGGCATCTGCAACACGACTCTCGAGAACTGCCGGACCTGCTCCGACTGCCCGTGCGTCGCGCGCTGCGGCGACTGGATCTGCGACGCTGGCGAAACCGCCGCGGTGTGCCCGGGCGATTGCCCTTAGCTGACGACGCCGTAGACGTTCTTGTTCTGGCGCTGCAGCTCGATCGAATCGCGGAGCTGCTCGAACAGCTGGCGCGATGCCGGCATCCCGACGATCTCGATCATCGGCGTCGTCGCGTCCTGCGCGTAGACCTCGATGTGAGCGATGCCGAGGATCCGGTCTACGATGTTCTGCTTGTAGGCGACGTCGCGACAGCGCCAGAGCTGGAGCACGTCGATGCGCTTCGAGATCAAACCCTTCTCGGTCTCGATCACCGTGTTGGTGACCCGGAACTTGATCGAGCGTCGGTAGAGGTTCACGCCGAACATGAACACCACGGCGGCCACGAGCGGGATCAGCACGTCGAGCGCCTGCGTCATCGTGGAGGTCTCGGCGCCGCGGATCATCCGCATCACCGCGATCGCGATCACCGCAAGGAAGCCTGCCGCGACGTAGTAGCCGAGATACGCCTTCCACGACGGGATACCGCTGTAGAGCGTCTTCTTGTCGCTCTCGAGGGCGTCGTCCTTGATCCCGCGCGCGAACGGCGGCGCGGCGGGTGCGGCAGGTGCGGCGGCGGCAGGAGCGGGTGCAGCGCCCGCGGCGGCCGCAGCCGTACCAGCGGCTCCAGCGGCGTTCGGTGCAGCGCTGAGGAACGAGTTACAGAAGCGACACTTGATCGCTTCGTCCTGGATCTCCTCGGCGCAGAAGGGGCATTTCTTCATCGCTACATCCGATACCCGAGGCCGACCATGAAGTCGATCTCGTTGAGTGATTCGATGTCCGAGCGCAGGCCCTCCTTGGGGGGGCTGTACGAGAACGCGAACGGCGCGGCCGTGATCACCAGGTTCGGGGTGACGGCGTAGTCCGCCGAGATGCCGACGCGGACGTGCGGCATCCCGAGCGCACCCGTCGTCTCCTGGTTGTCGGTGAACGGGCTCTCGCTCGCACCGAGGAAGAACAAGCCGCCGACGCCGACCTCGACGCGCGCAGACAGGTTCGGGATCACCTGGTAGGCCGCGCCGACGTTCGCCATCACGGCGACGAGCGACGCTGTCTTGCTCGCGGCCGACGGGCCGGCCATCTGGAACGGGACGCGCGTATACGTGAACGCGGCGCCGACCTCGACGACGAGCTTGTCGGCGACAGAGATCGGATAGGCCGCGAACAGCGCACCGGTCGCCAGCGTCGGGACTGCGATGCCGCCCGCCGTCAGCCGACCCGCGCCGCCGGTGAGGCGCAGCGTGATCAGGCGCGGGTTCGCGTTTGCTGCGGACTTCGTGATGCCGTCGTCCTCTTGCTCTTCGTTGCCGTCACCGGGCGGCGTGACCACGCCGACGACCTTGTCATCGGGCGGCTTGGGGTCAGTGTCGGGCGGATCCTCGCCGGGCGTCAGGTTCTGATCCGGCGGCTTGTTGCGGATCGCTTCCTGCTGCTTCGCGCAGTCATCGAGCTCCTTGATCCGGTCCTCGATCTCCTGGCGCTTCTCCGGCTTGAGCGGCTTCTTGGTGTCGTTCTCCTTGAGAGCGAGATAGCGCTTGTAGAAGAACTGGGCATTGCCGCAGTCCTTGTTCTGCCGGTAGGCCTGCGCGACGTTGTACAGGTACGCGGCCTTCTTGCTCTCGATGGGCTCGAGCTCGAACCCCTTCTTGAACGCCTCGACCGCCGCCGGGAAGTTCCCGAGGTTGTAGTGGTTCTCGCCGTCCTTGTAGTAGTCGTCGGCGGACTTCGGCTGGGCGAAGGCCAGTGCCGGCGCGAGAAGCGCGGCGCATACGAACGTGATCCGTTGCCTCATCAGGATTGTCACTCCGGTCTCTCGAGCGTGGTGTCGTCCTTCCGACCCGAGCCGCTACCGCGTCCTGGGTTGGAGTTTCCGGTGCCCTTCTTCTTGAGCGTCACGGGCTTGGTCACGTCCTTGCTGACATCGAACTTCTTGAGCACGACGTCGGCGTGCGCCGCCAGCTTGAAGGTCAGCGTGACGGTGCCCTTTGCACGATCGATCTCGATCGGCGACGGAGTCCTCTTGCCGGTGTCCTTGCCGTTGACCCAGATCGAGGCGCCACTCGGCATCGAGGTCAGCGTGATGACCGACATCATCGGGACCGCCGCACTACCGCTACCGGAGCCGACCTGCTCGATCGCGCTGCCGCTGCCGGATCCCGAGCCAACCTGTTCGGTAGCGCTGCCGCTGCCGCTACCGCTGCCGGAGCCGACCGACTCGGTGGCACTTCCCCCGCTGCCTGCACTGCCGCGCTCGACGGTCTTGTCGCCACTGCCGCTGCCGATGCTCGGACCCGTGCCGCCAGCCTTGGCACTGCCAGAGCCCGTGTCACTGCCCGTGTCGCTGCCCGGATCGTTCCCCGCGACCTCGCTGCCGCTGCCGCCCTTGTCCCCGGTAGCGACGACCGCGATGCCGATGCCGGCCGCCGCGACGACGAGCACCGCGGCGATCACGAAGCCAGCCTTGCTGCGTCGCGGCTGAACCTCGCCGGCCGAAGCACCGAGCGTCGTCGGTGCCGGCGTGCTGGGCGCATAGATGCCCGACGGCGACTGCGGGGGCGGGTAGATGCCGGACGGAGGGACCAGCGAGCCCGGGGCTGGCGTGAACGGCGCCGGCGTCATCCGGATCGGCGGCATCGGCGCGTTCGATGGCATCAGCTGCCGCTGGAGAAACTGGCCTGGACCGCCATGTGCCTCGACGTAGCCGACCGGGTCTGCCATCGCGCGCATGAGCTCGTCCATCGTCGGGTAGCGCATCTCGGGCCGCTTCTCGAGCGCCTTGAGCACGACGACTTCGATGTGTGGCGGCATCATCCGGTACTGCGACGGCGGCACCGGCGCATGGGCCATGTGCTGGATCAGGATCCCGCCATAGTCCTCGGCGATGAACGGCACGCGGCCGGTCAGCATCTCGTAGAGCACGATGCCGAGCGAATAGACGTCGGTGCGTCCGTCAGCGTTGGACGCCTTGCCTTCGCATTGCTCGGGCGACATGTACGCTGGCGTGCCCATCACCATGTTCGTGCGCGTCTTGTGCGCACTGTTGCTGTCGCCGCCGAGCTTGGCGATGCCGAAGTCGAGCAGCTTGACGAAGTCACGCTCGCGCCCGCGCTGCGCGAGCATGATGTTGTCGGGCTTGAGATCGCGGTGGACGATCCCCATCTTGTGCGACGCGGCGAGCGCATCGGCGACCTGGATCGCGATCGAGAGCGCTCGATCGGGCGGCAGCGGGGCCTCGGCGCGGATCAGCTGCGACAGCGTCGCGCCCGAGAGGTACTCCATGATGAAGTACACGAGGTGCTCGCGGCCTGGGATGCTCGATTGGATCACCCCGTAGTCGACGATGTCGACGATGTTGGGGTGGCCGATGTTGTTGACCGCCTTCGCCTCGTGGAAGAACCGCTCCGCGACCTCTGCATTGCCCGAGTACTCGGCGTGCAGAACCTTGAGCGCGACCTTCTTACCGATCTGGGGGTGCTCCGCGAGGTACACCGAACCCATCCCACCTTCGCCAACCTTCTCGGTCACCCGATAGTTGCCGATGGTTTGCCCGATCAGATGGTCTACAGGCGGGGCCTCCACGTGGTCTCCGCGAGCGGTCATTCTAGCTCACGAACTAGTGAAAAGTCGCGGCAGTGCGGGCGGCGTGTCACGATAATCCCATCGATGCGCACCCTCGGTACGTGGGTTGTTCTTGGCGTGCTCACTGTGATCGGCAGTCGGCCGACGTGGGCCGATGACCTACCCGACATCAAGTCCCGGACGGCCATCGTCATGGACGCAGAGACGGGCGCGGAGATCTTCGGCAAAGATGCCGACGAGATCCGGCCGATCGCTTCGACGACGAAGATCTTCGTGGCGATGGCTGTCCGCAAGCTGGGCATCGACCTCGACGGCTGGACCGAGATCACGCGGGCCGATGCCAAGTCCGCCCGTGGCGGAGCCCGCACGCGCCTCGATATCGGCAAGAAGTTCCGCAATCGCGATCTACTGCGCGCGATGCTGATCTCGTCCGATAACCGCGCCCCGACCGCGCTGGGCCGAGCGGTCGGGCTCGACACCGACGCCCTGATCGCCGCGATGAACAAGGTCGCGAAGGACCTCCACCTCAAGCGCACCAAGTTCACCGATGCCAGTGGCCTGCGCGGCAACGTGTCGACCGCGCGCGAGATGGCGATCGCGCTGCGCGCCTCCCTCGAAGACGACGTGCTCCGCCGGATCATGGGCGAGGAGTTCGTCGAGGTCGTATCCAAGGATCGCTACGCGAAGATCGGCTACGGCACGACGAACCAGCCGCTCGTCGCGCACAAGTACGACGTGATCGGCGGCAAGACCGGGTACACGACCGCCGCAGGCTATTGCTTCATCACCGGCGCGAAGTTCGAGAACCGCGAGGTCGTGATGGCGTTTCTCGGTGCCGAAGGCAAGCTGACCCGCTTCGGCGACTTCAACCGCGTTGCATCGTGGATCGACCGCGGGGCTCCGGGCGCGAAGATCGTGACCAAGCGGCCGAAGCGGTCAGCCCCGAAGCTCGACGTCGAGATTCGCGGCCGCGTCGCTGCCCCGTAGGCTGCGACCCGCGCGGAGGATCGCTACCAGGTCAGGCGAAGCGGTCGCTTCATCGAGTGGAACGTCGTGATCGTGATCTCCTTCGCCGGCAGGGTCGTGCCATCGCGATGCTCGACGACGACCCGGTGGTTCCCGACCGGCACCTCGGCCGCGTTCGGCACGTATGCGATGAAGCTCCCGTCGACGAGCACCTTCGCTCCGATCAGCGGCTCGCCGACGACCTGTAGCCAGCCGCGCTCGACCACGGTCGTTGTCGCGACGACGTTCGGCGGATCCTGCGGGTTTGTCGGGCGACTCGTAGCACTGCCGCGCCGCTTGTCGGCGACTCGGGCATCGGGCGCGACGATCGCGGTGACGAGTGCGTCGATGGGGACGCGCGCGTCGGGCACCGACGCATCGCGAACGACGCTTACGACCGCGCCCGCATCGATGCTCGGCGCGACGACCTCGTCCGATGTCGACTGCATCATCCGCCAGGCGCCTGCACCGCCGATCGCGAGAACCGAGAGCGCGGCGACGGCGAGCAAGCCGCGACGGCGCGACGGGACCGGATCGATCTCGGTCTCCGGCGTCGTGGGATCGTCGGTGCGCGCCTCGCGTCGCGGTGTTGCCGGAACCGTCGGCGTCTCGCGTCCACCAGGCGCGCCGGCGGCGACGGTCCGGAACCGTGGGACCTCGTCATCGCGCGAGCTCGCCGGCTCGACCTCGATCCCGAGGAGTGCATCGAGCGCACCTCCCTGGACCTTCCGCGCCGGCTGGAGACGTTGCAGGTAGTCGCGCAGCACGCTCCGCGGATCTCGGGTGAGCCGCTTCGAGAGAATCTCGCCGAGGAGGTTCGCGAGCTCGTGCGACGAGGGTCGATCCGTCCGCGCCGGAGCGAGCGCAGGCACGAGCGCAACGCGAACATCGGGCGGAATCTCGGCGGGCAGCGGGATCGGGATCCCGTCGAACAGCGCCATCTCGACCGAGACATCACGGAGCGGCGTGTTGCCGGTGATCAACGCACACAGCGTGAGACCGAGTGCGAACACGTCCGCGCGGCCGTCGACCACGCCCTGGCTCCGCTGCTCGGGCGCGATGAACCCCATCGTTCCGGCCACCATCCCTGTCTCGGTGCGTACTCCTCGCTCGTGTGCGAAGGCGATTCCGAAGTCGCTCAGCTTCACGTCCCCACCCCACGACACGAGGACGTTCGCCGGCTTGACGTCGCGATGAACCACACCGAGCGGCGTACCCGCAGCGTCGGTCGCGCCATGCGCGTGATCGAGCGCATGCGCGACAGCGGCCACGATGATCAACGCGATCTCGACCGGCAGCGTGCCTCCTGCCAGCTGCTGCAGCTCGTAGGCGGTGAGACCATCGACATGCTCGAGGACGTGGAACGGGAGATCGTCGAGCAGCCCGACATCGGTCACCGCCACGATGTTCGCGTGGTGGAGCTGGCTCGCGATCCGCGCCTCGTCGAGGAACCGCGCCGCGATGCGAGGATCCGATGCTCCGTGCGCGAGCATCCGCTTGATCGCAACCTTGCGCGTGAAGCCGAGCTCGCCGACCACTTCGGCCTCGAACACTTCGGCCATGCCGCCCTGCCCGAGCCTTCGCAGGATGCGGTACCGTGAACCGGACGGGGACACGACGCGTGACGATAACATGCTCCCACGTCATCCTCGCCTGCATCGCCAGCGCGGGCTGTGCGACCTCGGGACGCCCGATCTCCGTGGCGGTCGTGACCGACACTCGCGCCGCGCTCGGACCTCTCGCCGCCGATGCCGTCAGCGGTCTCGAGCTGCAACCTCTCGAGCTCCCGCAACCGGCTCCGGCCGCCGCGAACACGATCACGCCCACGCTGGCCCGCGCGCGCCTTGCCTATTCGGAAGGCGAGTTCGACGCGTGTCGGCGCGAGCTCGCCACGCTCGATCTCGGCGACCTGCTCGCGCGCGGCGCGCGGGATCCGGCAGCGCGCTGGCTCGCCTACGAAGCTGCGTGCGCGTTTGGTGCGCAGGCAAAGGCGGAGGCGACAGCCGCGGCGGAGACGCTCGCTCGCCTCGGGCTCGAGCTGCCCGATGTCGCGCTTGCGGGCGACGTCGAAGCCGCGATCGGAAAGGCCATCGCCGTGGCCGGTACGCTGCCCCTTCGCCCCGTTGCCGTGACGGGAGAGCACGGAGCACGGCTCAGCGTCGACGGGCTCGGCGCGAGCTGCACGATTCCGTGCAGCGTCCAGGTTCGGCCCGGTTCGCACCTGTTCGCGGTGGAGAGCGATGGCTTCCTACCGAGCCACCGCTGGGTCGATATCACGGAGCTGAGCACGGTGGCACTGCCGCAGGAGGCAGCATCGGCCGTGCTCGCGGGTCAGCACTGGCAGTCGCGCGTCGGGCGCGGCTTGCCACCGACGGATCTCGTCGGCGCCAGACTCCTCGCGAGAGTCGCCGGAGAGCGCGTCGCCTTCCTCCACACGAACGCCGACCGCCAGCTGTCCGGATGGATGATCGTCGACGGCAGGGTTGTCGCCAGCGCCACTCGTGATCCGGGCGAGACCCCGGCACTCCTCGGCGATCTCGCCTACGACGGAGGAGTGCTCCAGCGCCCCCCGGTGTGGAAGCGCCCGTGGTTCTGGATCGCCGTCAGCACGGCGGCGCTCGTCGCTGCGGGGACGATCGTCGCCATGACCTACGAGCCCGAGATCATCACGACCGTGGTGGTCCAGTGAGAGCCGTGGTGGTCCTCCTCGTGCTCGCCGCGTGTCAACGCGAGCATGCGGTGGGGCTGGAGCTGGGTCCTGCGGATGGAACGCTGAGCATCGGGTTTCGCTGCCGCGAGCAAGCCGACCCGACCAAGCTCCTGATCCAGCGTGCTCCGCTCCGCAACGGCAAGATCTCGATCACGATCGTCGTGGACCTGATCGATCTCGGAGGGCGAGTGCTCGGATGTCGCGGAGAGGAGCTGCTGGCGGCCTGCGACCCGACACGTGGAGGAACGTGCGGGGTCACGGTCGCCGCCAATCCCGTTCGCTACTGCAAGGAGATCGAGGTGCCGATCGGCAACGGCGATCCGATGACGGTCGCGGACAACTTCCTCGAGCGAGCCCGCGGCGCCGTGATCACGACCGATGCTCCGAGCTATCCCGTCGTTGTACGCGCCGTCGCGACGACCGAGAGCTGCGCCACGATCCAGCAATCGTCCGATGGCGTCGATTACGACCCGATCGATCCCGACCTCGCGGTCGGTTGCGCGTACAGCTGCCCGGTGCAGCTCGACGAGATCGACGGTTCGATCTACCTCTCCCTCGATGCGCTCACCGAGCTCTGCGAGCCTGCCGTCCGGCACTGCGCGAGCGTGCTCTGAGCACGCGCCCTAGCTGCGGCGCTTCGTGATCAACTCCGATAGATGCGAGCGTGTCATCTGCCCGAGGCGCGCTGCGGCCGAGACATTCCCCTCGGCGCGCGCGAGCAGCGCATCGACGTAGCGCGCTTCGAAGTCATCGAGAAGGCGCGTGCGTGCGGTCTTGTACGGCATCGTCAGATCGGTCGCGAAGCTGTCCTCGCCTCCGCGGGACGGAGCGACGGGACCGTCGACCGTTGGCGGAACGCCCATGGCGACAGCGGCCTCGATCAGGTTTCGCAGCTCGCGGACGTTGCCCGCGAAGTGGAGCTTGGCCAGTGCATCCATCGCCGCGGGTGAGATGAGCTGCGCGACCGGCGCGTCCCATCCGGCATCGCGCAAGAAGTGCTCGACGAGCAGCGGGATGTCGTCGGGCCGATCGCGCAGGGCCGGGATCGCGACCGTCACCACGGCGAGCCGGTAGAACAGATCGAGCCGGAAGCCACCGCGGTTGACCTCGGCTCGGAGATCCCGATGAGTCGCCGCAACCACTCGCACGTTGACGGCGAGCTCGGTGCGGCTGCCGAGCCGCCGGAGCTTGCGCCGCTCGAGCACGCCGAGGAGCGTTGCCTGGACCGCGGGCGGGAGCTCGCCGATCTCGTCGAGAAAGACGGTGCCCCCCTGCGCTGCCTCGAACGCGCCGACGTGCGCGCGATCGGCGCCGGTGAACGCACCGCGCTCGTGGCCGAACAGCTCGCTCGAGATCAGCGTCGGCGGCAGCGAGCCACAGTCGATCGTGACGAACGGCTTGCCACGCCGAGGACCGAGGTCATGCAGCGCACGCGCGACCAGCTCCTTGCCGGTTCCTGATTCGCCGGTGACGAGCACCGAGACATCGCTCTGCGCCGCGCGCGACACCTGGGCCATCAATTGCCGCATCACCGCGGAGCGCCCGATCATGCCGCTCAGGGTGTCGCCGGTATGGAGCTCGACCTGCACGGGCGCGCCGTCGCCGACGCGGACGACCGTATCCCCGACCCGCAGCGTCGTCCCGAGCGGCACCACACCGCGCTCGATCCGGATCGCCCCCGCGAACGTGCCGTTGGTCGAGCCATGGTCGACGACGGTGATCCCCGTCGGGACCGCATGGAGCGCGACGTGGAACCGCGAGACCGCCGGGTCGCGAAGGCGGAGCATGTTGCCCTCGGCGGTCCCGACGGTGAGATCCGTGCCCGATGCTCGCAGGCCGGTGTCGGGACCTTGCAGGACTTCGACCTCGACGCTGCGCACGGGTACGTTCGTCGCGGCCTGGCGAACGGTCTCGAGCCCCATCCCCGCGTTGTACAGCAAAACCTGGCCCTCGGTCCGCCTGCCCGGGGCGCCGGACAGTGTCCTCTCGAGCGGACACCCTCGCGTTTCGTAGACCCGCGCAGTCCCTCGCCTCGTGACAGGCACGCGCGCTGCAACTCCTCCCCTCATGCCCCGACATCTCGCGCTGTGTCTCCTCGTGGTCGCTGCCGCTTGCGGCAACGACGTCGCAACTCCTGACGCGCCGGTCGCTGGCCCGCTGGCCTACTACGGTGGCGTCCAGAAGATCATCAACGAGAACTGCGTGGAGTGTCACTCCGACGATCCCGATCGCCTCGCACCGTTCTCGCTCGCCACCTACGAAGCCGCGCGCCTGGCAGCGGTCGAGTGGCCGATGGCGTTCGCCGTGATGAACCGGACGATGCCGCCGTACTACGCACCCGACGACGGATCGTGCCAGACCTATCACGACACCAAGTGGCTCTCGGACCCCGAGATCGAGCAGCTCGTCGGCTGGATCAACGGAGAGCGCCTCGAGGGTGATCCAGCTGCGACGATCGCGCCGCCCGGGCCCAAGCCGGGGCTCGCACGCGTCGACCGGACGTTCGACATCGGCGCGATCGCCGGTGGCGCCTACCTTCCCGACACGGTGAAGTCCGATGACTATCGCTGCTTCGTCGTGGACGGCATCCCGACGGAGCGATTCGCGGTTGGCGCACATGTCCATCCGGGCAACCTGACCGTCGCCCATCACGCGATCCTGTACACGCTCGACAGCGCAGCCACCGAGGCCGAGATCGTGGCACGCGATCAGGCGGACCCGGGGCCTGGATACGCGTGCGACGGAGGCCCGACCGCGGAAGGTGCGACGTTCCTCGTCGGCTGGGTCCCGGGGCAGCAGGCGACGATCTTCCCGGCCGGGACCGGAATCCGCGTCGCAGCGAATCGGAAGATGGTGATCCAGATGCACTACAACGTCGCGAACAGCGACGGCGGGACGGATCGCACCACGATCGATCTCATGTTCGAGAACGCGGTCGCGAAGGAGGCGCAGATGGTCGCGGTGCGCGGCAACGTCGACCTGCCGCCCCGCGATCCCGACGCAGTCGCGACCGGGACCCGGCGGATTCCGACGGCACTCCCCTCGGGGCAGGTCTGGGGCGGCGCGATGCACATGCATCAGCGTGGAACGGGAGCAACCGTCTCGGTGCAACGGGCCTCGAACAGCTGCCTCCTCGAGCTGACGGGCTGGAGCTTCCACTGGCAGCACACCTACTGGTACGAGGCTCCCGTTCCCGTCAGCGGCGGCGATACCCTCGAGATCAACTGCCACTACGACACGTCGAATGACTCGACGCGGGTCATCTGGGGCGAGGAAACTACGGACGAGATGTGCATCGCATACATGTACATTTCCAGGTGATCGGCGCGCGCTTCGTGCAAGGCTCCTCGCCATGGCGAGAAAGACCGTCACTGCTGCGGATGTCGCCGCAGCTCCGGGTGGGAAAGCGAAGATCGATCTGCCAGCGTTCATCAAGAACCTGACAGCGAACACCGATGCTTCGCGGATGTCGAAGGTCACGAAGATGCTGCGAGCCGATCGGTTCCAGCTGTTCTCGTCGGTGACCGATGACCACGTGACCGGCGTCGTGAAGAGCCAGACCGATTCGTCACTGGTCTACGCGTGCCGGCTCGGCAAGAACGGTGTGTTCTTCTGCTGCACGCAGAACCTCAACCACTGTGGCGGGCTGCGCGGCGCGCTGTGCAAGCACATCATGGTGCTCGCGATCGGTCTCGCGCAGTCGGGCGAGCTCGATCCGACGACGGCGAATGCCTGGGCGAAGGCGAGCCGCAGCAAGAAGCCAGACCTCGACAAGGACGACGCGACCGCGACCTTCGTGCGCTACAAGGGCGCCGAGGCCGGTGAGATCGACTGGCGTCCGACCGAGACGATCCCGGAAGACTATTACGCACTGTGATGCACGCCGAGGTCACCGAGGCCTTGTTCGCGCTCCAGCAGACGCTCGACGAGCTTGTCGTGCGTGGGCTGCAGGCGACGGGACCCGATGATCTCGCGCGCCTGACCTCGGTCGGCGAGGAGTTCGGACGCGCCGGTGCGACGTTCGTCGCCGAGCAGGTCCAGACGCTCGTCCGCCATGTCAAGGGAGCCGAGACCGGCGCTGCCCGCGCGCTGCTCCGAACCCAGACCGTGCTGCGCGTGTTCGAGCGCGTGCTGTCGATCGACGCGGCGATCCTCGCGCTCGCGGAGGGTGCAGGAGGCGATGCCATCCCCGACGCCGCGCCCGCAAAGCCACCGCCGCTCGAGGACAAGAAGGCGCTGGTCCCCGTGCTCGAGGAGCTCGCGAAGCTCGTCGAGGGGTTGATCGGCTCGGGCCTGACGACCGCGTCAGCGGCGACCAAGTCCAAGCTCGACGCGAGCTTCAAGGAAGCGTCGCGCTTGAAGCTGTTGCGGCTCGCCACGTCGCTGCGCTACGTCGGCGACGAGCTCAAGCGGTTCCTCGACGACAGCGAGCACTTCTCGGCGCGACGGCTCGCGTTCTTCGCGAACCGGACGTGGCTGATCAGCCGTGGCCTGCTCGAGGCGATCGCCGAGAACGATGGCCCTGCCCTCGCGCGCCTCTTGCTCACGACCACGCCGCTGCCCGTGCGCAAGATCGAGCTCGCCGTCCTCGGCGTCCAGAAGCGAGCGCTGCTCGACGGCTCGGCCGCGTTCGAGTTCCGGATGATCACGCTCGACGAGCAGCCCGGCGTTCCGCGCGGCACCCGGCTCGTGTGGTCGTGCGTGTTCGGCGCGAAGAAGGACGTTCCCGCGGAGGCGTTCCTCCACCTGCCGCAACCGCAGAAGTTCCTCCCCAAGCTGCTGCTCGACGCGACGGAGATCACGGTCACGGAAGCGGCGGTCACCATCGACGCGCACGGCTACGGGCGCCTCATGCTCGGACCCAAGGCGACCGTCAAGCCGGGCAAGAAGCTCACCAGCTGGGACAAGTGGCTGAGCTGGGACCGCTCCGTCGTCGTCGATCGCCTCCGCCGGCACCGCGTCAGCCCGCTCGATCTCGAGGTCGAGCTCCAGGTCGAGGTGGTGATCGACGACTGGGAGCTCGGCGCGCCTGTTCCGAACCCGTTCCGCCCCGAGCAGACCGTGTTCCCGCTGAGCTCCGACGGGCTCACACTCGATGTTGTCGTCTCGTCGGGCCCCGATGGTCGCGAGGTGAACGCCGCGCTGCGGGCGCTCGCGAAGCCGCGCGCGAAGCGGCCGCCGCTGTTCGGCGTCTTGCACGTCGAGATGGGCAAGATGGTGCTGCAACCGCTCACCGCGTTCACCGACGACGGACCGCACCACCTGATGATCTCCGAAGAGAATATCGACCTCGCTGCGCTGATGAAGACGATGGACTTCACGAGCTGATTGGGAGACCGCCATGGCCAAAGAACCTACCAAAGACGCCACGATCCTCCGCGAACCCGCCGAGGTGCAGTACCGCCACCAGCTCGACGCGCTGAAGCAGCAGGACAAGGACACGCCGCCGAGCGCGTGGAAGCTGTCGCCGCGCGCCGTGCTCACGTACATCACAGGCACTGCGAAGCCGATCAAGGCCACGATCGATGGCAAGACCGTCGAGGTCCCGATCACGCGCAAGTTCTTCGGCGACGACACGATCGTCGAGCGCGCGATCGTCACGCTGATGAGCGAGCGCGCGCTGCTCCTCGTCGGCGAGCCGGGCACCGGCAAGAGCTGGCTCTCGGAGCACCTCGCCGCCGCGATCAGCGGATGCTCGACCCTGACGATCCAAGGAACGGCCGGGACCACCGAGGATCAGATCAAGTACTCGTGGAACGTCGCGCGCGTCATCGCGGAGGGCCCCAAGACGGAGAACATGATCCCGTCGCCGACGATGATCGCGATGAAGACCGGTGCGCTGCTCCGGTTCGAGGAGATCACGCGCTGCGTCCCGGACGTCCAGGACGCGCTGGTCTCGATCCTGTCCGACAAGAATATCGTCGTTCCCGAGCTGCCCGACGCCAACATGGTGTTCGCGCGCCCCGGGTTCAACATCATCGCGACCGCGAACTCGCGCGATCAGGGCGTCAACGAGCTATCTGCCGCGCTCAAGCGCCGGTTCAACTACGTCCACATTCCGATCGTCAGCGATCAGAAGACCGAGATCGCGATCGTGCGCGACCGCTCGAAGGAGCTGCTCGAGCGCTACAAGATCCCGGCAAAGATCGAGGAGTCCGTGCTCACCGTGCTCGCGACGGTATTCCGCGAGATGCGCGCGGGCACCACCGCCGACGGCATCAGCTTCCAGAAGGTCTCGACGACGCTGTCCACCGCCGAGGCGATCGGCGTGGCGCTCGACTCGGCGATCTACTCGCGCTACTTCGGCAACGGTGCGGTCGGCGTCGAAGATGTCGCGCGCCAGCTCGTCGGCTCGGTGGTCAAGGAGGACCTCGATGACCTCAAGGTGCTCAAGGAGTACCTGACCGTCGTCGCCAAGAAGCGCGGCGCCAAGGATGCCAGCTGGAAGACGTTCCACGACGCAGCGATCAAGGCGGTGACGAGCGCCTCATGAAGAGCGACGACGGGCTCGATATCGCACGGGTGAAGGAGCGCACCGATCGCGTCCTCGCCGAGGAGCTGTACTGGTTTCCGGTACGGCATCACTCACCCGCGGTCGCACGGCACCTGCGAGCGGCGATCCGCGCGCGCAAGCCGAAGCTCGTCCTGATCGAGGGGCCCGCGGGGGCGAGTGACATGATCCGTCACGTCGTCGATGCGAAGACCAAGCCGCCGGTCGCGCTGTACGCGAGCTATCGCGACGACAACAACACCCTCGGTCTCGCCGGCATCGCGAGCGCCGCGCCCGAGATCCCGCCGCGATTCCCGGTCTGGTATCCGCTGCTCCCCTACTCGCCCGAGTACGTCGCCATGAAGGAGGCGCTGTCGTACGGCGCCGAGGCCGTGTTCATCGATCTGCCGAACCATGCCCTGATCGATCCGGCGGACTGGGCGCTTCCCGAAGCAGAGGGCGGGGTCGACGCGATGCCCCCCGTCGAGGAAGACGATCTCGACGACGACGACGAGGACGACGACGCGAACGACGCCGCGCCCGCGGGGTCGGAGCTCGAACCGCATGGGGTGTCGGCGCCGAGCTGGGAGGCGATGGTCCCGACGAGCAGCTTCTATCAGGCGATGGCGAGTGCCGCCGGCTATCGCTCGTGGGACGAGGCGTGGGACTCGATGTTCGAGATCGGCCATCGCCACGCCGGCTACGAGGAGTTTCGCCGCGACCTCGCGTACTTCTGCTGTGCAGTGCGTGCGACCACCCGCCCCGAGCGGATCGCGAGCGACGACACGTTGCCGCGCGAGCGGTTCATGAAGCAGTCGATCAAGGCCGAGCTCGCGAAGCGCAAGCTGTCGCCGAAGGACGCGATGGTCGTGTGCGGCGGCTTCCACCTGTTCCTCGACCGCGACGACGATCAGGCGCCGCCCGCGTCGCCGCAGGGCACGACGTTCACGACCGTCGTCCCGTACTCGTATTTCCGCGTCAGCGAGATGTCGGGCTACGGAGCGGCGAATCGCGCACCCAGGTTCTACCAGTCGGTCTGGGACCACCAGGGCGACACCGACGACGCGCCGTGGATCGGCGCGATGATCGAACACGTCACCACGGTGCTCGCACGCGGCCGCAAGGAAGGCGCCGCGCTCTCGAGTGCGGACGCGATCTCGGTGACCCAGCACGCGCGCATGCTCGCCGCGTTGCGCGGGCGTCCCGCCCCGATCCTCGACGACATTCGCGACGCCCTGATCTCGTGCTGCTGCAAGGGCCGCCCCGAGGAGGAAGGCCGTCACCTGCTCGCCGCGATGGGGCATGCGGAGGTCGGCACCGCGGTCGGTCGCGTCACCCCGGCGCTCGGCCGCCTGCCCGTCGTCCACGACTTCTACGCGCAGCTCGACGTGCTCGACCTCGGCGAGGTCATGGGACGCGAGAAGCGCCTCGTGCTGACGCTCGATCTGCGCGAGGACATGGGCGCGAAGCGGTCCGCCTTCCTCCATCGGATCCATTCGCTCGACCTCGGCCTCGGGACGCTCGAGGGTGGCCGCACCGGCGACGGCACCACGCTGTTCCGCGAGAAGTGGATCCTGTCGTGGTCGCCCAAGGTCGAGTCGCAGCTGATCGAGAAGAACCTCTACGGCGACACGATCGAGGCCGCCGCGATCGCTCAGCTCGAGGAGGATGTCGCGAAGGAGGCACGCCACGCGGGCGCGACATGCAAGCGCCTGCTGGACGCCGTCGCGATGCAGGTCCCGCAGCTCGTGCAGCGCCTCGAGACCGCCGCCGGTACCGCGATCGACGAGGATCGCCACTTCGCGTCGCAGTGCGAGGCCCTCGTGCACCTGCTCGTACTCGATCGCCTCGCGATCCAGCGCGACCTCGGACGCCCCGCGATCGACGAGCTCGCGCGCCGCGCGTACACCCGCGCCTGCCTCGCGATCTCGGACCTCGGCGCGATCCCGATCGATCAGCAGGAGTCGACGATCGCGCACCTCAAGTCGCTCGCCGAGGCCGTCCTCGGTGGGGACCTCGAGCTCGATCGAACGCTGTTCTCCGAGCAGATCACGGCAGCCGCACTCGCCGCCACCCTCCCGTTCATGCAGGGTGCGTTCGCCGGTTTGCTCACCGAGCTCCGCCTGATCGATCCCGCGGACCTCGCCGGGCGCGTCGCCGCGTTCGCGACCTCACACCCCGACAAGATGGTGCTCGCCGGCGAGTTCCTCGACGGTTCCTTCGCGGTCTCGAAGACCTCGATGCTGCTCGGCGCGGAGGCGCTGGTCGGTGCGATCGATGATCTCCTCCGCGCGGCGCCGTGGGAGCACTTCATGACGCTCCTGCCCAAGGTCCGGCGTGCGTTCGAGCGGCTGCACGAGCGGCAGCGCCTCGCGTTCGCGGATCGCGTCGCCTCGCGCTACGGCCTGTCCACGACCGAGGAGATCTCCGAGTTGCCGGCGACCTCCAGCGAGGCCGCTGCGTACATGACCACCGTCGACGCGCGCGTCGACGCGATCATGAAGGAATGGACGTTCTGATGGCGCGGAGTCGCAAGCCCGCACCCGCGAAGCCCGCCGCGCCCAGACCGCCGGCGGTGGCCCTGTCCGTCGAGGATCAGGGCTGGGTCAGCCGCTGGCGGCTCGTCCTCGGCAAGACTGCCGAGCAGGTCGGCATCTCGTGCTCCGGTGACGCACAGGCCACCGCCGCACAGGCGGCAATCGACTTCGTGTTCCAGGGCGACGATCGCGGCGCAGGGAGCGGCGACTCGGCGCTCACCGTGCCGACGTGGATCGATGCAGTCTCCGAGCTGTTCCCGCGCCAGGCCAAGGAGGTCCTCGAGCGCGAGCTGATCTCGCGGCGCGGTATCTCCGAGCTCCTCGATCACCCCAAGCTCCTCGAAAAGATCGAGCCCAACATCGAGCTGGTCAAGACGCTGATGACGCACAAGGACCTCCTCGATCCACGCGCCCGCATCCTCGCGCGCAAGATCATCGATCAGGTCGTCGAGCAGTTGAAGCGCCAGCTCGAGGTGCGAATCGAGGCTGCGATCACGGGCGCGCTGCGCAAGGACCGCCACTCGCCGCGCAAGGTGTTCAAGAACCTCGATCTCAAGAAGACGCTGCGCAAGAACCTCCACAACTGGGACGGCGAGCGTCGCCGTCTCCTCGTCGAGCAGCTGTTCTACTTCGCGGCCGAGCGCAACAAGCGCCCGTGGCACATCATCGTCTGCGTCGACCAATCGGGCTCGATGCTCGATTCGGCGATCTTCTCCGCCGTGATGGCATCGATCTTCGCGGAGCTGCCCGCCGTGAAGACGTCGCTCGTCCTGTTCGACACCAACGTCGTCGACCTCTCGGCCGAGGTCGGCTCCCCGGTCGATGTGCTGCTCAAGGTCCAGCTCGGCGGTGGCACCGACATCACGCAGGCGCTCGTCTACTGCGGCGGCCTGGTCTCCGAACCCGAACGCTCGATCGTCGTCCTGATCACGGATTTCTTCGAAGGTCGGGACGAACAAGACCTCGTCGATCAGGTCCGTGTGATGGCAGACTCGGGTGTGCGAATGATCGGCCTCGGTGCACTCGGGTACGACGCGCGCCCCGAGTACAACAAGTCGACCGCGGGCAAGTGCCGCAAGAACGGCATGGACATCCTCGTCTGCACGCCAGAGCGGCTCGCCGATGCCATGGCGGAGATCATCCGTGGCTAGCTGGAATCGCCGCGAGATGCTCGGCGCGCTGGGCATCGGCTCGGCGTCGACCTTGGTGTGGGCGATCGGCTGCGGCGCGCCCGCCAAGCCGCTCGCGCTCCCTCCCCAGCAGGCGAGCGGCGACGTCCGTGGCTGGCTGCGCGATGCCGTCGCGCGGCTCGCGACGAAGTATCCGGCGGTCCACGCGCTCGCCGTCAGCCGGCGGCGTACGACCGGCGCGGTGGATCTAGCGGGCACGGGCGTCGCGCGCGCTCGTCGCGACGGCGTCGTCCTCACGATCCGCGATCGCGACGGCATGTGGCGCGAGCAAGTCACCTCCGACCTCAGCGGTGCGGGCGTTCTCGCGGCGGTGCGGCTCCTCGCGGGCGACCTCCCAGCCGGCAAGCTCCAGCTCCCTGCGCCCCCGCCGTCGCCGAGCGCACCAGCGAAGATCACCGACGTCGAGCTCCGCAACCGGCTCGATGCCATCATGCGCAACGACCGTGCAGCGACGAGCCGCATCGTGTATGCGAGCGCGCTGATCGACATCGACGACGTCACGGTGTGGTCGATCTCGCCCGGTCACGATCGCGAGCAACAGCTCCGCCGCATCCGTCAACGCGCGACGCGCGCTGCCTGGAACGGCACCCGCCCCGTTGTCAGCGAGGTCGAGCGCGGCTGGACTGGCGCCATCGAGGACAATGGCCTCGACGTCGCGGCCGTCTCGCGCGCCAGCAAGAACGCACTCGCGCTGATGACTCCGGGTGCCTTCGCCGACGGCGAGGCCACCGTCGTCCTCGAGCCCGAGATCACCGCCCTGATCATCGATGCCGCCGTGCGGGGCCTGCTCACGAGCGCTGCACTGCGCCGCCCCGAGGTCTCGAAGCGTGTCGCGGCGGGTGCACAGGTCGCCGCACGCGGCCTGACCCTCGTCGACGATCCGACCGCGCCTGGGGCGTACGGCGGCTTCGTGTTCGACGACGCGGGCGAGGTGGCCGCGCCGATCACACTCGTCGACGACGGTCGCGCCGCGGGCCGCCTGATCCGCGGACGCCGTGCCGGTCACGTCGGTGTGCTCGAGTCGGGTCCGTCGCACCTCCACCTCGCTGCCGGCACCGCGACGACGAAGGAGCTCCTCGGTGAGGGCTGGCTCCTCGAGGGCAAGCTCGACGCGGTCTTCGATCCGAGCAGCGATCGAATCGTGATCGGCGCCGCTCGCGCACGCGAGCTCAAGAAGGGCAACGACACCGGGCGCGTGTACGCGAACGTCGAGCTCGTCGGTGAGCTCGGTACCCTGCTCGCGAACGTCTCGGGCCTCGGCAAGGAGACCGAGACCGTCGTGGCGCGCGACGAGCACTCCGGCGAGCCACAGTGGACCTCGACCACGGCACCCTGGGTGCGGACGCGCGGCGTCGTGCGCGCACGCCGGAGGCCCGCGTGATCACGCGCCGCTCCCTCATGAGCGCGCTGTCCACCCGGCGGGTCGCCGAGTGGGTCGTGGTCGAGCGCGCCCAGGAGATCGCGATCGCCGACGAAGCGCGCCCCCTCCAGCGCAGCGATCTGCGCTCGCGCTTCACGATCGTCGTTCACCACGACGTCACCCGCGGTCGGGGCTCCGCGAGGATCGAGCTCGCGTCGCTCCACGGCGATGCCAGCGATGTGGTCGATCAAGCGATCGCGCTCGCCGAGGCGGCCGTCGGCCCGACCTGGCGCTCGACGCCGCCTGCCGCACCGGCGAAGGTCGCGCTCCTCGATACCAAGCTCGAGAAGGCCCCGCTCGCTCCGGCCGCGAGCTCCTTCCTCCGTACCCTCCTCCGCCCACCGGGCGCGACCGTCGCAGCGGGGATCGAGATCATGCGCGAGCGCGTCTCCGTCAACGCGAGCTCCGGCTTCCACACCGAATGGATCGCCACCGCGATCCATGCCTCGGCACTGGTCGCGGCCGGCGGCCGCAGCCTCGAGGTCACGCGCGAGGCGCGCACGCTCGACCAGATCTCGCTCGGTCAAGGCGTCACCGATGCCGCTCGCGATCTCGTGCTCCTCGCGCAAGCCTCTGCGCCCGTCGCGGGCCGCTGTGCGCTCGTCCTCCAGAGCGACGCGCTGCTCCATGGTGGCGGCCTCGGCGTCTGGTCGGTGTTTGCCGATCACGCGAATGCCGAGACCGAACGGCAGGGCCTGACCCGCTATCGCCTGCGCTCCGTCGTCGCGCCGGGCGCCGACCAGATGGCAGATCCGCTGTCGATCACCAGCGATGGTGCGCTCGACTTCGCGACGCGCTCCGCTCCCGTCGGCGACGAGGGCGACGCCGTTCGCCGGTTCGTGATGATCGATCGGGGAATCTCCGTCGGTGTCGGGCTCTCGATGCGCGAAGCGTCGCGCCGCAAGACCGATCCCAACGGAGGTGTTCGCAACCTCGTGGTCAAGACCGGGTCGTGGATTGGTCCCCTGCCCGCTCGCCGAACGATCGAGGTCCGCCGCCTCCGCTCGCTCTCGATCGATTCCTATACCGGCGACGCCAGCCTCGAGATCGCCCTCGGCATCGAGCGCGACGGCGGCACCGAGCGCGTGATCACCGGGGGGACGATCCGCCTCGATCTCGTCGGTGCGCTCGCGCGCGCGCAGCGCAGCGTGAACCCGTTGATCCGGGGCCCGTACGCCGGGCCCGCATCCGTGCTGATCGACGACGTCGATCTCGTCGCCTGACAGCTACTGGATCACGACGATCGCTTCGGTCCACTGCGCGATGTGGTTGCCCTCGGCCAGCGCCTGGAACGGTAGCCGCACCGCGGGGCCCGTCGCAGGCTGACCGGCGAGAGCGCGCTCGGGATAGAACGGCGCGAGCCACAGCTGCGGCTTCTGCGCGCCGACCGACCGCACGCCGAACGGGCGGCGCGATGCGACGGTGAACCACAGCACCTTCTCGTTCGCCGTCGCGGTCGGCTCTGCCGTCACGAACGGCGTCCACTTCGGCCACGAGTCATACGCACCCGCCACCTCGGCCGCGCTCATGCGGATCGGGGCAAGCGTGCCGTCGGCCTTGGTCACCCACATCTGGGCATTCGGATTGTCGTAGCTCGTTCCGCCGGTCGCCTGGTTGTAGATCACCCACGTGCTGTCGGGCGAGAACGACGGGTAGTACGGAAATGCGGGCGCGGTGACCGCCACGAGCGGACGCGGCGCCGCGACGGTCTTCGCGACCTTGTCGTAGTCGAACACCACCAGCGTCGATGCCGAGGTCCAGACCTCGGAACCCGCGCTCAGCGCCGTCGCGACGATCGCCGTCCCGGTCGCGTCGACATCCGGGTGTGCGACGCGGCCACCGGTGTACAAGGGCGTCGTCGCCGCGGTCGCGAGATCGGTGCGATACAACCCGGTCTGCGTCGTCGTGAACATCTCGCTGTTGTCGGGATGGATCGTCGCGAAGTTCCACTGCTGCGTGTTCTCGACGAGCTGCTTCTGCAGCCCCTGCACCTTGAGCGAGTTGCCGTAGTTCAGGTTGCCGCCCTCGCGGCGATACGCGACGACCGAGCCATCGCGCGACACCGTGTGACAGCCAACGCAGCCGGTCTGCCCGACGACGGGATAGAACTGCTCGGGCGGCGTCGCCTGCGCGGTCATGTCGAACCGCATGATCGCGGCCTTCGACGTGTTCCAGTAGTACACGCCGCCCTTGACCTCTTCTGCCGCGATCCGCAGCGTCTCGCTGCCTTCGATGAACGTCGCAGGCGTCGCGACATCGAGGCCGCGCACGCGAACCGTGAGATCGACACCGCGCGCACCGCTCGACAGCAGCGCCCAGTGGTTCGCGGCGAGCGTGTGCCACGTCGCCGCTCCGAGCGTCGCGACGTACGTCTTGATCGTCACGAACCCACCCGACAGCGTCACCTCGTAGACGTCCTTGCCGGCGGGGTCGCGCCAGTGCACGTCCATCTCGCCGAGGTTCGGCGGCACCATCGCGCCAGCCGGCGGATAGGCGATCGTCAGCGCCTGCGCGGTGTCCAGGGTCGCCCCCGCGAACAACCCGGGCGCCGACGGATCCGCGGTCCCCGTGACGGTCTGGGTCATGAACACCTCGAACGTCTCCGTATCCACGAGGCCGTCGTACGCGCCGGTGAGCACGCCCGCTCCGCCCATCTGCCCGCTCGCGACCAGTTGCGCGTTGGTCACGTCGCCGATTCCCGCCGGAACGATCGCGAACTTTCCATCCGCGGTGACGTCGCTCTCGGTCCCATCGGCTGCGATCAACGTCACGGTCACGGTCGGCGATGCCTGCACACCATCCGCCCAGTCGATCCGCTGGGCCGACAGCGAGACCCGGAGCGACGCACCCGCACCCGCATCGGCTGTGGTGTCATCCCCATCGCCGGGCCGGTGACAACCGAGGACGAGAACGCAGAGCGCGACGAGGCGAAGGACCATACCTCGCGCACGAGCAAGCACCGTGCCCCGACGGAAATCGTGAAGATCATTGATGCCGATACCTCCGCGATCCGCCCGGTCAACTGACCCCAGTTCCCGTGACCTCGGCGACTCACACCTACCTCGGCACCGACTTTGCTCCTCTGTGATCCATGCCGAACTCCTCCAAGCCCCGCCGTACGCCGATGACGGAGCCGTTCGCGAACGACGAGAAACTCTGGGATCGCGCGCCTGACAATCTGTTCACCTCGGACGGGCGAAAGCTCGAGGACTCCGAGTTCGTGGGTTCGCCCACGCCGGACGCCGATCCGGACACAGACAAGCCGCCCGCTCGACCGCGGCACGGAGGCGAGGGCGCTCATCAGCGTCAGACGCGGCGCGTATAGTTTCGCGTGCGTTCGTCGAAATACAACGCAGCGCTGCTGGGGCCGATCGTGCGGAGCTCGTACTCGCTGGCCGATGTGCTGCGCCGTCTCGGGTTGCCGCTCACGGGTGGAAACTATCGGAACATTGCAGCTCGCATCCGGCTGTCAAATCTCGCTACCACTCATTTCGGGAGCCGCACACAGAGAGCACGTTGTGCAGCCGTCTCGGTCGAGGTGCTGACTCGGCTCGTCCAAGAGTCGACATCGATCGCGCAGGTGCTGAGCAAGCTCGAGCTGCCGACCGAAGGCCGCGCCCATCCCGAGCTCAAGCGACGGATACGGCAGCTCGGGATCGATACAGCCCATCTTCGCGGCCGCGGTTGGGCGCGTGGCGAGACCACGAGCTCACATCCGTCGGTGGCACAGGTCAGTCAACGAAACAGTCTGCCGGATGCGAACGTCTTCATTCCGAACTCGCCAATGATTGGCGGGAGGCGCGTCACACCCCGATTGCTTGCGATGGGGTGGCCGTATCGCTGTGCCTTGTGCGATCTCACCGAATGGCGCGGGAAAGCGCTCGTGCTTCACCTCGATCACGTCAACGGAATCAACAACGACAACCGGCTCACGAACTTGCGATTCCTGTGCCCGAACTTCCATTCGCAGACGGACACCTGCGGAAACCGTCGACGCTAGCCGTCACTCGCGTGCTATATCTTCGACCACGCGAGCGTGGTGGAATGGCAGACACAGTACTTTTAGGTGGTACCGCTTAACCGCGTGGGGGTTCGAGTCCCCCCGCTCGCACTTCTTAAGCGGCGGTAGTCGCTGCGCTCTGGTTCTTTACGGGGGTCTCTGCTGCCACATGGCTGCCACGCGCACCGAGCATCGCCAGCACCCGCCGGTCGGGATCCGCGATCCCGCTGCTGGCGCTGCACACGACGTCGGGGAGATCACGCGGGTGCGCCTCCGCGACGTGGACGTAGAGCATCGTCTCGTCGATCCGCTTGTGCCCGAGCCACGCCTGCAACCGCCACGGGTTCACGCCGAATAACGCGGCGTGGGTTCCGAACGTGTGCCGTAGCGTGTGGAACAAGCGAACCGGCAAGCCAGCTCGCCGGCAGATCCGCCCCATCGCCTTGTCCGCCTGATCGTCGGTCTTCGCCGAGCCGTCGAGGTTCCGAACGACGAGCCCTTCGCGGATCACAGACATCCGCTTGAGCGCGTCGTGCAGCCTCGCCGTCATCGGAATCGTCCGGCGTGTGCGGCCCTTGGGCGTGGTGGTCTCCTTGTTCCTCGTCTGGAAGTTCACGGTGATCGTCTTGGCAACCATGTCGACGTCTTCACGCCAACGTAGCGCCTTGATCTCACCGACCCGGAGCCCGGCCTCGCCAGCGAGACAGGTGGCTGCGTACCACTCCTCGCCTTCGGCCTTCGCCGCCGCGAGGAGACGAGCGTACTGCTCGAAGTCCCACGCGACGATCTCCGGGCGCTCCACCTTGAACATCCCGATCCGTGGGGCCTTCACGATCAACTCGCAGTCGACCGCGTACCTCATCGGCTTCGACAACACCGCGAGGATGTTGTTGATGCGCTTCTTCGAGAGCGGAATCGCGACGAGGTCAGCCCGAAAGCTCGCTACCTCCGATGTCGTGATCTTGTCGAGCGTCGTGCCTCCGAAGCGAGGCTCGAGGTGGTTGTCGAAGATGATGTTCTTCGAGCGCACCTCCGAGGGCTTGTTACAGCGTCCCACGACCCACTCCTTCCAGAACCTGCCCTTGAACCACACAGAAAACGTCGGCACCTCCTGACTGGGCTGAAGCTTCGGCGCGTGAACATCTCGAATCGCGCGTTGCTCCGCCTCGTGGGCCCCGACTTTGGTCGCAGGTAGATCATGGAACGGTCCGGGAACTCCGGGCGTGCCAAAGAGCCGCTGCGTCTTGCCGTCGAGGGTCTTGATGGTGGTCCGGAAGAACCACCGCTTCGTTCTATCGTCGCGTCGTACGGGCATCTCGATTGCCTTTCCTTCGCGACCCGCTTCGACCACGAAGCAACCCTCGCACGAGCGAATGCATCGCGCTATCGCTCGCCCCCGACAACCGCGGTGTCGAGCCAGGCAATGATCGATCCTCGTCGGAAGATCATGCGCTTGCCGAGCCGCTTGTGCGGGATCGCTCCGCGCGCCGCGTACTCGTAGACCGTGTTGCGGTCGACCCCGAGGTACTCGGCCACTTCATCGGCCGTCATGATGTCGCCTCGGTGAAACCGTTCCGCGTCGGCCACGCTCGCAGGCGGCTGCTGGCGGCCGGTAGCTTCCTGGAGATAGCGAAGACCTCCGGTGAAGACACCGAGCACGATCAACTTCGCGAGACGGCGCGGATCTTCGAAGGTCATCAGCTCCACGCGCTCGGCAGCGGATCCGTTGTCGTTGCTCGGGGGCGATGGTGCCGGCTTCAGGGTCGCAACACTCTTGCTGCTGTTCCGCATGTCACGCCGCCGGCTTCTTCGCGACGAGGGAGCGGATCCTCGCCACGGCGTCGGGCACCGCGAGCTGCTTCAGCTCCGCGAACCATCCGCGTAACTCCTGCGGCGACAACTGGGCCGCAACCTCTCGAGCAAGCGCTGCTTCGTCGGGATCGAGTGCCGACTGGATCGCGATGAAGTGCGCCATTTCCGTCGGCGAGATCGGTGGCAGCTCCATGGTCTTGGGCGTC